>JBKEAK010000097.1:0-47996 GCA_047972125.1 Halodesulfovibrio sp. | reverse complement strand
ACCGGCTTCAAGTGCAAAGGCTGCGTCCTCGAAAGGCTTCACCATGGCACCGCGGCCGAACTCGCCAAGGTCACCGCCGGTGGGGGCGGAAGGACCTTCGGAATACTTCTTGGCCAGTGCGGCAAAGTCCTCACCCTTCTTCACACGGGCAAGCACCTGCTCGATCTTGGCCTTGGCTTCATTCACCGTTGCCTCGGGAGCATTGGCATCCACCAGCACAAGAATGTGGCGGGCATGCACAGACTCATCCTGCACGAAATAGGTTTCGGCATTCTGGTCGTAGAAGGCGGCGATTTCAGCTTCATCCACCTTCACGCTCTTGGCCAGAGACTTGGGGGTAATGGTAATGTATTCAAGGCTCACCTTGGCGGGCTGCTTGAACTGCTCCTTGTTCTGCTCATAGAATTCCTTGACCTTTTCAGGGGCCACGGAAACCTTGTTCACAAAGGAGGAAGCAGGCATCACCGTGAACTCGATGGAACGCTTTTCAGCTGCATAGTTGAAGGCCGTGCGGGCTTCATCATCGGTTACGGCAGCCGGAAGGCCAACGTAATCCTGCATCTTCTGGATCAGAAGATCCTTGCGGTAAGACTCTTCGAACTGCCCGGGAGTCATGCCCTGCGCTTCCAGAACCCGCTTGTACAGGTCGCCGTCGAACACGTCCTTCTCATTGCGGAACACCGCGATGGAAGCAATGGTCTTCTTCAGCTCCTGAGGCGTAACGGTAATGCCGAGACGCTCTGCTTCCTGCAGAAGCAGCTTCTTGCTCACGAGCTGCTGCAGCACCTGCTGCGTGAATCCCAGCTGCTTCAGGTCTTCCTGCTTCAGACCGGGGATCTGACGCTTAAGCATGGCAAACTGCTGATCGTAGGCCTGCTTGAATTCGGGAATCAGAATCGGTTCTTCATTGACCGTGGCAATCACGGACGATCTGCTGGAGTTGCTCATGGAGCCCACTCCCCAGAAGACGAACACGATAATGATAAGCGCAAAGGCAATTTTCACGCCCCACGACTGGGCATTCTGCCGAATAGAGTCCAACATGCTCCGTATCCTTTGGTTCTAGCGGTGTGGCGTTGCCGTTAGGCTGCGCCTGTTTTTGAGAGACGGACGTAGTTCAGAAGTCCGCCTGCCCGAATAATGTCCAATTCCTTCTGCGTCAAATCATTCTTCACGGCCACGCTGCCGACGCCTTCCACGGTGATTTCCACAGAGCCGCCTGCGGTCACGGCCGACACAGGCACGGTTACCATACCGCCCAGCACGAAACGGTCGTAGTCCGCCTTGTCCTCAAGCATGAGGGGCAGAATGCCGAAGTTCACGAGGTTGGCGCGGTGGATGCGGGCAAGCGACTTGGCAATGACGGCACGCACACCGAGGTGGCGGGGAGCCAGCGCAGCATGCTCGCGGGAAGAACCCTGACCGTAGTTTTCTCCGGCCACGATAACACCGTTGTCGCAGGCCTTGGCGCGTGCCACAAAGCCTTCATCCACGCGGCTGAACACATGCTCGCTGATGGCGGGCACGTTGGAGCGCAGCGCAGTGATCTGGGCACCGGCGGGCATGATGTGGTCGGTGGTGATATCGTCACCGGCCTTCAGCAGCACCTGAGCGGTCACGCTGTCGCCGAAACCGTCGAACTTCTCCAGCGGCACGATGTTGGGTCCGCGCAGCACTTCCACACCATTGCCATCGGCAGGCGGGAAGATGAAGAGATCGCGGATGGAGGGCACATCGGCAGGCAGTTCGGGCACTGCGGGTGCCTCGCCCCACGTGGCGGGGTCGGAGAACTCGCCGCGGATGGCAACCATGGCAGCGGTAAGCGGGCTGACAAGGTACACGTCCGCGTCCTTGGTGCCGGAACGTCCTTCAAAGTTGCGGTTGAAGGTACGCACGGAAACACCTGCGGAAACGGGGGAACCGCCCATGCCGATGCAGGGACCGCAGGAACATTCCAGCAGACGCGCGCCTGCGTCGAGCAGCGGCTCCACCAGACCTTCGCGGGCCAGCATCTTCAGCACCTGCTTGGAACCGGGGCTGATCAGGGTGTCGGTTTCCGGGCTGACCTTGGCTGCGCCGAACAGACCCGCAACGGACTTCATGTCCGCATACGAGGAGTTGGTGCAGGAGCCGATGGCAACCTGATCCACCTTCTTGCCTGCCAGTTCACGCACGGATACCACGCGGTCGGGCATGTGCGGCTGGGCGGCAAGGGGTTCCAGCTTGGAAAGGTCTATGACGATGACATCGTCGTAGGCTGCGTCCGCATCGGCCACAAGTTCCTTCCAGTCTGCCTCGCGGCCCATGGCTGCGAGGAAGTGGCGGGTCTTGTCGTCGCTGGGGAACAGGGAAGTGGTGGCACCAAGTTCCGCACCCATGTTGGTGATAACCGCACGTTCAGGCACAGACAGGGTGGCAACGCCGGGGCCGGCATATTCAAACACCTTGCCCACGCCGCCCTTTACGGTCAGCAGGCCGAGCAGATGCAGAATCACGTCCTTGGCAGAGGCCCATCCGGTCAGCTTGCCTTCAAGCTGCACCTTGATGACCTTGGGCATGGCAATGAAATAGGGTTCACCGGCCATGGCAAGGGCCACGGAAAGGCCGCCCGCGCCCATGGCAAGGGAGCCTATGCCGCCCGCAGTGGGGGTGTGGCTGTCAGAACCCACAAGCGTGGCACCGGGCTTGGCGAAATTTTCCAGATGCAGCTGATGGCAGATGCCGGTTCCGGGAGGAGAGAACACCACGCCGAACTTCTGCGCCACAGTGCGCAGGAAGCGATGGTCGTCCGAGTTGCGGAAGCCCATCTGCAGGGTGTTGTGGTCCACATAGCTCACGGACAGGTCGGTACGCACCCGGTCCACACCCATGGCCTCGAACTGGAGGTAAGCCATGGTACCGGTCGCGTCCTGCGTCAGGGTCTGGTCTATGCGCAGGCCGATTTCGCCCCCGGCAACCATTTCGCCGGAGACAAGGTGGGCCGCAATGATCTTTTGCGTAACATTCATGGACATAGTCTTCTTCCTAGCATTCGTCTGTTTCGCAGACGGCGTCACCCGTTCCGTTTTTGCCGGAACGCATATGCCGAACCGCGCAGGGGTCCCAACATGAAGCTGCGGCCAGCCTTGCGGCAGGTCCGCATCCTGTGCGAAGGCCGGTTCCGCCCAAGGCAGCCGCATTTAGAGCCGCTGCCCCGATGGCGAAAACGCCGCCGCATCCGGCCTGCCTTTCGCAGGCCGTCTGCCCCATACGCCTACCGCTGACGGTCGATTCAATGCACATGCTCCGAAACGGCGGAGTTCATGCCGTCAGCCATGCTCACACTTTCAGGCGCAGGGCCTAACCTTTTTCCCGATGTCGGGGTGGACCCTTAAGGTATGTCCAGCCCTTCGCCACGATACTCGTTCAGCTTGTTTCGCAGCGTTCGAACGGATATGCCGAGCATCTCCGCAGCCTGTGTACGGTTGCCGGAGGTCTGCTCCAATCCTTTGAGAATCATGATGCGTTCCATTTCATGCAGAGGAATCACCCCCTGCGCGAACAGTGCGCTACCGTCGCCGCCCGACACGGATATGCCGGGGACAGTCTGCATTCCGGCGCCAGAGGCAACCGGAGCGGCGGAATCCGCCATCCCGCCGGATGCGGCAGACTCCGCATCCTGATCCTCATCCTCACCGAACAGGGGCCAGCTGTCCGGATCAAGGAGAAAATGGTTCTTGCTGATGGGACCGCGTCCTGCCAGCAACGTGGCACGTTCCATCAGGTTCTGCAGTTCGCGCACGTTGCCGGGCCAGTCATAGGAGCCCAGCCAGTCCAGCGCGTCCTGCGAAAATTCAAGCGGTGCAAGGCCGTATTCGCGAACGTAGAGATCCACAAAGAAGCGGGCAAGAGCGAGTACGTCCTCTCCCCGCTCCCGCAGAGCGGGCAGGCGCAGAGGAATGACGTTAAGCCGGAAGTACAGGTCCTGCCGGAACTTGCCTTCCTTTACCCAGTCTTCAAGATTGCGGTTAGTCGTGGCAAGAACGCGCACGTCCACTTTGACCGTTTCCGTGCCGCCCACGCGGTCGAGCTCGCTTTCTTGCAGCACGCGCAGCAGCTTTGCCTGCAGCCCGAGGTCCATTTCAGAAATTTCGTCCAGCAGAATGGTGCCACCGCTGGCCAGCTCGAACTTGCCGAGCTTGCGGTTGATGGCCCCGGTAAAAGCACCCTTTTCATGCCCGAAAAGTTCGCTTTCCAACAGGTGTTCGGGCAGGGCCGCGCAGTTCACCGCGATGAAGGGGCCATTGCCCCTGTCGCTGTGCACGTGCAGAAATTTGGAGAACATTTCCTTACCGGTACCGGATTCGCCGGAAATGAGCACGGTCGCCCGCGAGGGGGCCACCTGCCGGGCAAGGGCCAGCACGCGGCGCATGACCTGATTGCTGCCGATGATATTCGGGCCTTTTCCGGTTTCAGGCATCTGGGGCTTGCGGCCGCCAAGCGTTGTGGTGGCAGGCGCGGGAACAGACTTGCGTCCCGCGGGCACGGCGGCAACAACCTTGTCGTAGATGAGCGGTTCCAGCCAGTAGTCCTGCGCGCCCATGTTGAGCAGACGTTCGGCCTCTTCCACCGAGCCCTTGTCGCTGAAAACGATCACGGGGGGGAATGAGGCATCGTCCTGACTCACCGCAAGCAGATCATCGACCTTGTAGCCGGGAAGCTGCGGACGTGAGAATATAACGCTCGGTCCCGACTTGCGGATGAACGCGGAGGCTCCCTTCAGATTCTCCGCAAGGCCCACCTCGTACCCTGCGTCCTTGAGTCGGGGAAAGATGTGCGTGACAGATGCTGCCGGAGCAAGAAAAAGTATACGTCTCGGTGACATGCCTTCCTTGATAACCTCATGCGGCCATAATCGCAATAATTAGCGATGAACAATGTCATAAAATGATAGGTTTGGCAAAACATGCTATTGACCTCCCCCTGCCGCTCCCGTAGCCTCCGGCATAATTCACGGAAAACCCGGCCCCGCGCCCCGAGGGATTCATGAACGATCACGATATGGCAGCCCTGCTGCGCTCAACGCTCAACGCCGTTGCCGAAGGCACCCTGTCGCCGGATGAAGCCGCTCTGCGCCTGAAAACCGCCCCCAGCGAAGCCGCCCTGAACGGCGTGCACGTGGACCCCCACAGGGCCATGCGCACCGGCCTTGGCGAAGCGGTTCTTGCTCTCGGCAAAAGCGACGACAGGCTCATCACGGCGGTTGACCGGCTTTCAGAACAGCAAACGCCGGTTCTGGTTACACGGGTATCCGCCGCGCAGGGCACATTGCTGCAACACCATTTTCCCCACGGCGCACTGCATGCCGATGCAGGCCTGTTCTGCATCGGCCGCGACCTCTCTCTGGTCCCGCCATACACCGCAAACGGTGATATTCTGGTAGTCACGGCAGGAGCCGCAGACATGGGCGTGGCGCTCGAGGCGCTGGGAACGGCCCGCTTTTACGGACTTGACGCAGGACTGGTGCCTGACGTAGGCGTGGCGGGGCTTCATCGCATCACCCCCCATCTTGCCGCGCTGCACAAGGCAAAACTGCTCATCGTGGTAGCGGGAATGGAGGGCGCACTGCCCAGCGTGGTGGCCGGACTGTGCGGCTGTCCCGTCATCGGGGTCCCCACCTCGGTGGGCTACGGCGCGGGTGCAGGCGGCATAACACCCCTTTTTGCCATGCTCAATTCCTGCGCAGCGGGTATAAGCGTGGTGAACATTGATAACGGATACGGCGCGGCCGTCTTTGCCGCCAAGATTCTGAACACCTTCCGACAAGAGTAGTGCATGCGTCTCGCCTTTTTCAATGCCACCCGCAAATGGGGCGGCGTCAAAACATGGACCCTTGAATTCGCTGCCGCCCTGCAGCGGCTCGGCCACACGGTCATCGTGCTCGGCAGGGAAGGCGCATTTATAGAACGCGCGCTCGGACTCAGACTGGATGCCCGTGCCGTGGATTTCGGGCCGGACTACAACCCCTTTGCCGTGGCCCGGTTCATGCGCTTTTTCCGCGAAGAACGCATAGAGGGCGCACTCGTCAATGTGGGCCGCGACCTGCGCACGGCTGGCATTGCGGCCAAACTGTGCGGCATTCCGCTGGTTCAGCGTGTGGGCCTGCCCGAAGACATGAAAAACGTCTGGAAGGTACGCGCACTGCACAACTGGCTGCGCCCGCACTACCTGTGCCCGTGCCGCTTCAACCGCGACGGCCTGCTGGCCCACCTGCCCTGCATTGATGCCGCAGACACAACCGTTATCCATTCCGCCAAGGTACCTGCCGACAAGGCACCGGAGCATCTGAATTCGCCCCTGCAGATAGCCACCACCAGCCAGCTCAACAAAGACAAGGGACACCGCGAACTCATGGGTGTTCTTGCCCACCTGCGGGATGAAGGGCGCACCTTTCACTGGCATGTGGCGGGAACTGGCAGCGAAGAACCTGCCCTGCACGCGCTGGCGCAGGAGATGGGACTGAACGACAGAATCACATGGCATGGCTGGACACAAAACGTGGGAGCCATTCTCAGACAGGCCGATATTTTTGCCCTGCCCTCGCTGAGCGAAGGCCTGCCCAACACCCTGCTGGAAGCCATGGCGGCAGGCTGCATCCCCGTTGCACGCAATGTGGGCGGTGTGGCCGAAGTTTGGCCGGAAAGCATGAGCGAATTTCTTGTCGAACCCGGCACCGGCAGCGGTGACCGCTTCCACGCCGCACTCGGCACCCTGCTCACGGCCCGGCCGGAATCCCTGTTCCACCTGAAGCACGAAGCGTGGAACCAGTGTGTTCATGCCTTCTCGCTGGAAACACAGGCCCGCAAGCTGGAAGCATTTTTCATGGATATCACAGGAAAACGCTAAGTTACATGCACATCATATTTTGTACTTCATCCAGCACCAAGAGCGGCGGTTCGCGACAGGCTCTGTACCTTGCGCAGGAATTCGTACGCCGCGGTCATTCGCTCACCTTCTTCACCCCGGCCCACTCCACCCTGCGCACGCTGGCACCGGAGATGACATGGGCCGACCTGCCCGAAAATCCCAAGCAGTGGCGCACCGCCATCGAAGCAGCTTTTCCAAAAGGTGCTCCCGCCATATTCCACGCATTCCACAACAAGGCCGTTAAAAAAGCCGCGTGGTGGGGACTGCGCTGGCGTTCGCGCGGAGTGGTCTGCGTGGCTCACCGGGGCGTGGTCTACAAGCCCGGCAACCCGCTGCCATACTGGTCTCCCGGCATAGGAGCCTTTGCTGTGAATTCCAAGGCGTGCGCCGTTGTGCTTGCCCGCTACGGCGTGGGTAAAAAACGCCTGCACGTGGTCTACAATGGCATACCGGATGACCGCACCACCCCGGACACTCCCGCACAGACCATGCGTGAGACGCTGGGCATTCCCGAAACCCATTTTGTCTTCGGCACCGTGGCAGGCAACAACCCCGTCAAGGGAGCGGATGTCATGCTGCGCGCCTTTGCCCTTGCCAACCTGCAGGAAACCACACTGGTGGCCGTTGGCGTCGGTGCAGATATCTACGGCTCCCTTGCCGAAGAACTGGGCATCAGCGATCGGGTACGACTTGTGGGACATACGGAAAATGTGGCGGACCACCTGAACTGTCTTGATGCCTTTATCCTGCCCTCGCGCTCGGAATCCATGCCCAACACCCTGCTGGAAGCCATACGCATGGGGCTGCCCTCTGTGGCAACGGATGTGGGCGGCGTGAAGGAACTGCTCGCCGATACCGGCATTGCCGTTCCTGCCGACAACCCGGAAGCCATGGCCGAAGCGCTTAAGATCATGCGCACGGATTCCGCACAGCGAGAAGCCTTTGCCGCCAACAGTCGCGCCCTTGCGCCGCAGTACTCCATAGGCAACAGGGCTGACAGGATGGAGGCCATATACCGCGGCCTGCTCTCCGCCCGTGGCCTTGTGACCGAATAACACGACGGCGAATATCATGGCAGAGACACAGCACACACAGGGAACACACGGCGGCGAGGTATACCGTCTCGCGCGCACCTTGGGCGTCTCCCCGGATGCCATTCTCGACTTTTCCAGCAACGCCAATTCGTTGTGTGACGATCTGACATCCGGCATTCTCAGCCGCATCAGCTATCCCTACCGCCACTACCCGGACACATGGTGCTCCGCCCTGCGCGAGGTGCTGGCCGGCCACGAACAGGTCTCACCGGATTCCATTCTCGTGGGCAACGGTTCATCCGAGAACATCTTTCTTGCCATCCAGCAGCTTCGCCCCAGGCATGTGGTGCTGCTCGCTCCCATCTTCTCGGAATATGTGCGGGCCTGCGAGGCATTCAACGTGCCATACACCCTTGTTCCCTGCAGCGCGGCAAACGGCTTTGCCTGCACGGAACAGGAGCTGGAAATACTGCGCCGCACCGAAGCGGACCTTGCCATCATCTGCTCACCCAACAACCCCGCCTGCGTAACCTATGCGAACATGGCGGAAATTCTGCGCGCCACGCAGGCTGCAACCGTACTCGTGGATAACACCTACAGCGAATTCCTGTGGGGGCAGCCCGAATATGATGCAAACCGCCTGAGGGTGTATGCGGGCATGGTGCGCGAAGGGGTGCAGGTAATGACGGTGCAAAGCTTCACCAAGTTCTTCTACTGCACCGGCGTGCGGCTCGGCTATTCCGTGGCCTCGCCGGACCTCACGGAGCGTCTTGCAAAAGGCAAAACGCCCTGGACAGTCTCGGCCTTTGCCGAGCAGGCGGGCATCGTTTTCATGGAAAACATGGGGGCATACAGAGAACGGCTGGACATGATGCGAGAACTGCGCACCGGCTTCATAACCGCCCTGCAGCAAACAGGGTGCTTTATGAATGACAGGATTTTCGCCGGGGTGAACTACGTTACAGCGTGCTTAAGAAAGCCCGAAGAAGCCCAGCAGGTCTATGCGGCACTGCTTGCCCAGGGCGTTCTTGTCAGGGTCTGCGACAATATTCCCGGCATGCCGCAAGGTTTTCTGCGCATGCAGGTGCGGGAAGAAAGCGCATGGCTGCGGCTGGCGCAGGCATTCAAAAACCTCGCCTAGCTCAGCAGCAACACCTTGCACAGGGTGGCCAGTTCCTTATCCAGTTTGACGATGACCTTATCCAGTGCTTGCGGCTTCAGCTCAAGAGAATCCCACGCAGATATATCCACCGGGGAAACACGGCAATCATCTGTTGCGGCATAGCCCATAGCCTTCACAATGGTATCGGCAAGATGCACGTAAATGGGCTCGTCATACTCCGCCGACAGGGATGGATCATGGTGGTACCGCACACCGGCAACCAGATTGGCGGGCAGTGACCAACCTTCGAACATTCTGGCCCCTATCTCCGCATGGGTCATGCCCAATGTTTTGCCTTCCGCCTCAAGCAGGGGGCACTTCCAGCCTTCCGCAGCACGCATCGCCTCAAAGGCCAGCTCCCCGTTTGACGAAGTCAGGGCAAGCCAGCCCACATCGTGCACCAGTCCGGCCACAAAGTAACGTTCCAGCCCTTCGCGTCCGTTCAGCCTTGCCAATTCCTGCGCGGTCATGCCCACGGCAATGGAGTGTTCCCAAAATTTATCCATAGCAAGGTAGGTGTTCGGACGCTCACGGAACAGCCCGAGCATGAGCGTGCCAAGGGCAAGCGTGGAAATCTGTCGCAGGCCGAGCACGGCAATGGCGCGAGAAACCGTATCTATGGAAGACCTGAAGCCGAACAGAGCACTGTTTACCAGCTTCAGAATGGAGGTAGTCATGTGGGGATCAAGGCTGATGACCTGACCAAGGTCCTGCACGGTTACGTCATCGCGGTCCATGAGTCCCTGCAGCTCATGAAAGACCTGCGGTAATGAAGGAAGCTTAGCCTGTTGGATGACCTCTTCCACCGCACCATGGCTCCCTTTCTGCACAGCTGACACAGGCGGCTGGTCCAACTTCGGCATATTGCGGAGCCGCTCGGCCACAAGCTGATCCAGATAGCCCATGCCACCTTGAGCAGCCGCAGCATGCAGGCGTATTCTGGCCTCACCGCGCAACCAGTTGCACAAAGAACTCTGCCCGGCAAAGCGGAACCGCCTGTCGAGAATGCCGTCTATCCTGCGTTCCACTTCCTCGTTGTTCGCAGTAACCATCAGTCCACCACCCCGCTGTCTGATTTGGACAAGCCTAGACCAACAGACAGATGAGTGCAACACTTCTCCCTGAAACGGACAAGCCCCCTGAGAGGGGATCTCAGGGGGCTTGCCAAATGAAGCGACTGAATCAATGTCCGCGAAGCGAGGGACCACACGGACTTAAATCCTTTGAATTGTTTTTTCCATGTAGCAGATACCGTGCCAAGCACGAGCCTCTCGAAAAGCCATAGTCCGCGCGGGTTGCCACGAATGGGCACACATGGACACGTTACGATTTTTCGTATATAACGATTTTTCGTAACGACTTTTCGTAACAGGAGCCCTCATGTCCATGAAAGAGACAACGCCCTCCCCTTCCGCCAACCGAACAACAGATGATCAGGACAGGCAACTCATTCCCACGCTGCACAGCGTTGACGTAAGCCCGTTTCTGGACCTCATGCTGGGCATTGCCCGCGAGCGGACCATTGAAGGCATTCTGCGCGTGACCAAACGCACCTATCGTGGCCGGCACGTCATCTTCGGCGGACTGTGGATTGTAGCCTCACTGCGCATTACCGGCACCTCTGACTACAGTGCACCGGGTGCGGACCGCAAACTCAGGCTCATGGCCTTTTCGGGCGCAGGCAAGCCGCGACCGGCCATCTGGCGACACAAGGAAGGCACGTACGACCTTGTCCCCTTCTCTGACCCGCTGCTCGGCCCCTGCACTAACGGTGATCCGAGCTATGCCGCTTCCGGCGACCAGTGGGACAGGCCCGACTGGGCGGTGGAATATGGCTATCACGCCTATTCAGCCTTTCCCATCATGCACAAGGACGAGCTGCTCGGCGTCATGGCCGTGTTCTACGACCGTCCCATGGTGGATGAGCTGGCCGACATGCTGCTCATGCACCGCAAGATGCACAAGATTTATGCCGACTCGCTGGCTGCAGCCGTGGCCAACGCCGCCGCATTTGACGAAATCCAAACCCTGCGCCGCGAACTGGAACTGGAAAACGAACACCTGCGGCGGGCAGTGCGCACCGCCCATGCGGACGACCACATCGTGGGCAACGCTCCGGCCTTGCACAAGGTCATGGAACAGATAGAGGTGGTGGCTCCCACCGATGCCACGGTACTCATTCTCGGCGAGTCCGGCACCGGCAAGGAACTGCTGGCAGAAGCCATACACAAGCGCTCGCACCGCCGCATGGGGCCGCTTGTGCGGGTAAACTGCTCGGCAGTGCCGCACGAACTGTTCGAGAGCGAATTCTTCGGCCACATCAAGGGTTCCTTCACCGGTGCCGTACGGGACAGGACAGGGCGCTTTCTCATGGCCGACGGCGGCACCCTCTTCCTTGACGAAGTGGGGGAAATTCCCCTTGAACTGCAGGGCAAACTGCTGCGCGTGCTGCAGGAAGGCACTTTCGAACCCATTGGCGACGACCGGCCCCGCAAGGTGGATGTGCGCATCGTGGCCGCCACCAACCGTGACCTTGCGGCGGATGTTGAAGCAGGTCTGTTCCGTCAGGACCTCTATTTCCGCCTCTCCGTCTTTCCCCTGCACAACCCGCCACTGCGCGAGCGGCTGGAAGACATTCCCGTGCTCGCGCACCACTTTGTCAGCAACGCGGCGCGGCGGCTCGGCGTAACCGAACCGAAGCTGCATTATCGCCACATACAGCAGCTGCAGGCCTACGACTGGCCCGGCAATGTGCGGGAACTGCAAAACGAGATTGAACGCGCCGTCATCATGTCTCACAACGGCGGGCTGGAATTCAACCGCCTCGGTGCCCACCGCATAGGCACGCCCCCTTCGGGTACCCCCCATATGTCGGGCACTCCTCATCTGCATGCATCGGCCCCTGCCTACACGCCGGACGGGCCGCTCTACACCGAAACGCAGATGGAAGAACTGCACCGCGAAAACACCATACGCGCCCTGGAGGCATGCGGCTGGCGCGTGCAGGGCGAAGGCGGCGCCGCAGAGCTGCTGGGGGTAAAGCCCACCACCCTGCAATCGCGCATCAAGAAATACGGGCTCAAGAAACCCGCTGCCTGATCCAGCCCAGTATAAAAGCACCGGCCAGACAGCATGACGGAACCGCACCACCCGACTGGACAAGCCCCCGCAAACGGGTACAATGTCTGTACAGTCGGAAAAACGTCCCACACAGCGGAGGCACCATGAGCACAGGCAAACCGGCCAAAATTCTCAGGACGATCAAGGAAAATGAAACGACCACCACGGTCGTCATAGATGTGGAAGACGAGCGCTTCTCCAGCTTCAGCCCCGGCCAGTTCGCCACCATCCGCATCATGGAAAACGGCGAATGGTCACGGCCGCACCCCTTCACCATTTCCGGTGCTCCCGGCGACAAGCTGCAGATGACCATAAAAGGGAACGGGCACTTCACGTCCGAACTCATTCCCGCACTCACCGAAGCATCCAAGGTGCAGTGCGCCGGTCCGTTCGGTGCCTTCTGCAAGGACATAGCCTACCGCGAAGAAGTGGTCATGGTGGCGGGCGGCGTGGGCATTACCCCCTTCCTCTCCGTGCTGCGGCATTTCAGAAAGACCGGGGCAAAGAACGCCTGCACCCTCTTCTGGTGCAACAAGACCTTTGCCGATGCCTTTGCGGCCTCAGAGATTGAAGAGATTGCCGAGCACATCAACCTGACCGTCATACACGTGCTCAGCAGGGAAACGAAACCCGACATGTATTACGAGGAAGACAAGCCCCATATCCGTTTCGAAAAGGGGCATTTTTCCCGCGACATGCTGGCAAGGCATATTCACTCCACCACGGCGTCCTTCTATCTCTGCGGACCATCCGCCATGCAGCAGACAGTTCTGGACGAACTGACCGCCTATGGCATTGCCCCCGATGCTGTGGAAAAGGAAGCCTTTGTCTACAACGGAGCCTGATCATTATTTAAACATGATCAGAACATGATCCGAGCAGAATTTGAACATGCACTGGGCATGACTTGATTCCTGCCCGACTCCCCTAATGCCAACACCCCGCCTCACATTGTGAAGCGGGGTGTTTATTTGTTTCGAGTACTCTTCAAAATGCCAACCGTTCAGATCAAGGCGAAATCAGCGCTGTATGGCCCTGCACAGCGATTCTGCCGCAGCACGGGGCGAGGCGGTTCCGCAAATGGCGGAAACAACGGCCACGCCGTCAGCACCGGCCATAAGCACATCAGCTGCGTTGCCTGCTCCTATGCCGCCTATGCCGACCAGAATATGGTTGGTGACAAGGCGGATACGGCGAACGCCCTCCAGCCCCCACGGGGGAGCCGCGTCCTTCTTGGTGGTGGTGGCAAAAACAGGGCTTATGCCGAGATAGTCTACAGCAAGGCGCTTGGCTTCAGTTACCTGCTCCTGCGTTTCAACGGAAAGGCCGATGATAGCCTTGGGACCGAGAATGGCACGGGCCTGCTCGTAGGGCATGTCGGACTGTCCTATATGCACGCCATCCGCGCCGGATGCCAGTGCCACGTCCACCCTGTCGTTGATGAGCAGGGGAACGCCAAGGGGGGCAAGCTCCTTTCTGAGCTGTGTGGCGGTTTCTATGAACCGTCTGGTATCCAGCGCCTTTTCACGCAGCTGGACAACACGCACGCCCCCGGCAACAGCCTGTAGAACTGTCTCCACTACCCCCGCGTCGCCGCACAGGTCCCTGTCCGTCACCAGATACAGCGAATAATCTATAAGCTGTCTCATTGGCCAGCTCCGCCATTCCCGCTTTCCGGGCAGCCGGATACGGCAATTTCCACCTGCGCTTCAATGTCTTCCCTGGTCATGACATACAGCGCGTCATAAAAATGCATCTGGAAACTGCCGGGGCCCGCAGCCTTCTCTGCCGCCATGCCACCGGCCGTTGCCATGACGGCAAGAGCGCTCACGGTTCCGGCAAGCGCAGATTCGGCAACCGCAGCATATGCGCCGATCAAAGCGGTGGCTGTGCAGCCCATGCCTGTTACGCGGCCCATCAGAGGGCTGCCGCCCTTTATGCGGACGGAACAGGAATCTGTCATCACGATATCTTCCTCGCCGGTCACAGCCACAACGCAGCCATACTGGCGGGCAAGGTGGGCCGCGGCACCGCTGGCATCCGCTGCCTGCATGGTGGAATCAACACCCTTCGTGCCGCCACCAGCGCCGCAAAGCGCCATGATCTCCGATCCGTTACCGCGAACCACGGCAGGAGAGGCCGTCTGCATGATGCGCATGGCCGTGTTGGTGCGCAGGGTGGAAGCCCCGGCCCCCACAGGATCTAGAATCACGGGAATGCCGCGCTTGCGGGCGCAGTCTCCCGCCATGAGCATGCTTTTGATCCACGGCGTGCTCAACGTGCCGATATTCAGCACCAGCGCGTTGACTATGCCCACCAGCTCTTCCATCTCTTCCGGCGCATGCGCCATGATGGGCGAGGCACCTGCACTAAGCAGGGCGTTGGCGGTGTTGTTCATTACCACGTAGTTGGTGATGTTGTGTACAAGCGGTCCCTGTTTTCTGACCGTGCAGACGTGCTGCCATATCGTATTGAAGTCCATATTTCACCTTGAATAGCGGGTTGAATCCGGCATCGGAACCCATATTCTATGCCGCTTGACGGGCAACTGCAAGTTCCCGGCTGCCGCCAGCCCGAGTGGAAGAAAAAAAGCTCCGGCATGTTGTCATGCCGGAGCCTGCAGTTGCATCAAATCCCCTGGCCCCCTGTTACGAGAGGCAATGGCGCAGGCACTTGCCCAGACGGGCAATGCCCTCTTCTATCTTCTCGGGGCTGGCATTCGAGAAGTTGAGCCGGAAGGTATTGTCCGTACCATCCACGTAGAATGGCTTGCCGGGCACAAAAGCCACGTTGTTTTTTATGGCTTCCTTGAATACTTCCTCAGCAGAAACCTTGGCAGGCAGCGTGCACCACAGGAACATGCCCCCTTCCGGGTCCGTGGTGGCAACTTCCTCGGGGAAATGCTCGCGGATGGAAGCAACCATGATGTCACGGTGCCGCTTGTACCGGTCACGGATGGAAGCAATATGTGCATCAACATCGTTGTCCGCCAGATACCGGTACAGGATGGACTGCGTCAGCGTGGCGGTATGCAGGTCGCTGGCCTGCTTTGCCCTGACAAGGCTGTCCATCAGGCCGTCCGGCGCATAAATCCAGCCAAGGCGCATCCCCGGAGCAACCATCTTGGAGAACGATCCCAACAGAATGGACGGGGTCTGCATATGGCACCGCACAGGGGGAACATCCTCACCGATGAAACGCAGTTCCCCATAAGGGTTATCTTCGATCAGCACGCATTCATGGCGGGCCATCAGTTCGGCAACCTTGCGGCGGGTGGGCGCATCATAGGAAATGCCGGAAGGATTCTGAAAACTGGGCACAGCATAGAAGACCTTTGCCCCTGTGCGTTCCAGCACCTCATCAAGCATATCCGTATCCACACCACTTGCCAGCAGGTTTACCGGCTTGAAATCCGCCCCGTACATGGAAAAACACTGAATGGCACCAAGGTAGCCCGGACGCTCTATGACCACGGCGTCTCCGCGATTGAGCATTGCCCGCCCGGCCATATCCAGCGCCTGCTGGGAGCCGGTGGTAATGAGAATGTCGTCGGGCGAAACGGTCAGACCTTGTCGGGCATAACGGTCGGCAATCCACTTGCGCAAAGGCGCATAGCCCTCTGTCGTGGAGTATTGCAGGGCGGAAGGCCCTTCCTCCGCAAATACCTTTGCCGCTGCTGCAGCCACCCTGTCAGCCGGAAAGGAGTCCGGATGTGGTAGACCGCCCGCAAAGGAAATAATCTCAGGTCGCGCGGTGACCTTGAGAATTTCCCGGATATACGATCTATGGACGCCCTGCATCCGATCTGCGGTCTTCATAACGACTCCTTATGCTCTCGCATCAAAATAGAAGGTTCAACACCACACAAAGACAATGAGCACTCACACCGATCGCGGACAAAAAAAAGCCTATTCGTTGCCGAAGGCTTCATCAAGTCCGACAATGCTCAGGGAATGGGCGTCAGCAAGCTTCAGCGCCTCATCCCTGTCAAAGAACAATGTTTTTTCTGCATGAAAGGCAAGGCAGGCATATTTGCCATCTATCAGCGTGCGCACGGTGGCGGTTCCAAGGGCAGGCAGGTCTATGCGCTCATCCTGCCCCGGCTTGACGATCTTTACGGCCACACAGCCCTCGCCACCCAGCTCGGCCCCGCGTCGCAGCAGGGCATCAGTGCCTTCCAGACCTTCAACGGCTACCACCATGCCGCGCTTCACCACGATGCACTGTCCGATGTCCATGCCGCCAATGGCCTTGGCTATGGGCCAGCCGTACCGCAGGTCTTCCCACTCCTCTGCCGTGGGCTGGCGCCGGGTAAGCACTCCGGAAGGGCCCCGCAGACCGGGAACAAGCTCTGCCGCCTGCACAATGCGCAGGCCTTCTGATTCCAGTTCATCCATCACGGCGCGAAGCAGCACGTCGTCGCCCTTGGAGCGGAGCTTGAAAAGCACTTTGGCCGCACGAAAATCCGGACGCAGATCAAGCGCCTTGGGCTTACTGATGGCTCCGGCAAAACAGAGACGGCTCACTCCGCGCTCGCGGAAAAATTCGATAAGCTTGTTCAGGGCGCCAAGGTGCAGCATGGCAAACGTATCGGCCTCATGCTCAAGAGAAGGGTCAGTATGGCCGTGAAAGCCGCACATGACCACGCCAAGCCCGGCCTCGCGGGCTCCACGCGCCACCAATGCGGGGAACTGTCCTTTTCCGGCCACTATGCCAATGGATTCTCTTGTCATGCTGCCTGCTCCGAAACACAGAAAGGGCTTAAGATTGAAAAACGGGGAGGAAGCCGCGCTCCCTCCCCGTCAAACACAAGGTACAATGCGGCCTTAGAACTAGTCGGCGGGTAGAATGCCTCGCTCGCTGGTACGGATGAATTCCACAAAGCCAAGAATCTCGGGGAATGTGCCGAATTCGTATTCGAGCTGTTCCAGAGCTTCCTTGCGGGGAGTATCCGAGTGCCAGATGAGGCGGAAAGCGCCCTTCAAAGCCGCAATCAATTCACGGGAAGCCTGCAGACGACGCAGTCCCACAAGGTTGGGCCCATGCACACCCGCGCGGTTGCCCACGGCGAGCATATAGGGGGGCAGATCCTGGCTGATGCCGCTCATGCCGCCCACAAAGGCGTAAGCGCCGATGCGGACAAACTGGTGCACAGCCGAAAGTCCGGCGAGAATGGCCCTGTCCTGCACGGAAACGTGGCCCGCAAGGGTTGCACCGTTGGACATGACGATCTCGTTCCCCAGCTGGCAGTCGTGCGCCACATGGGTGTAGGCCATGAAGAGGTTGCCGTCGCCAATCTTGGTCAGACCGCCCCCCCCTTCCGTACCGCGATGCAGCGTGGCGAATTCGCGCACGTTGTTATCGTCGCCCATCTCCAGCCAGCTTTCTTCGCCGGCGAATTTGAGGTCCTGCGGCTCTCCGCCCACAAGGGCGTAGGAGTGGATGCGGTTGCCGGAGCCCATACGGGTAAAGCGCTTTACCGAGGCAAAGGCATCAATACGGCAACGGTCACCGATGATGACATCGTCCTCGATAACGGCGCAAGGGCCGATGACAACGTCTTCGCCGATCTGGGCCTTGGGAGAAACAAAGGCGTTCGGGTGAATCTGGCTGGCCATGCTACATGTCCTCTTTGTTCATGATCGCAGCGGTCATTTCCGCCTCTGCGGCCAGCTTGCCGTCAACGTACGCCTTGCCCTCCATCTTCCAGAGCTTGAGCTTCTGGCGGATGAGGGAGCAATGCAGCTCAAGCTTGTCACCGGGGTAAACAGGCTTGCGGAAGCGAACCTTTTCCATGCCGGTAAACAGGAAGAGCTTGTCTTCAATGGTGGTATCGGTGCTCTTGATCACCAGAATGCCGCCGGCCTGCGCCAGCGCTTCCATGATGAGCACACCGGGCATTACGGGAATGCCGGGAAAATGCCCCTGAAAGAACGGCTCGTTGAAAGAGACGTTCTTGTAGGCAACGATGCTTTGACCGGGAACATAATCCACCACACGGTCAACCAGCAAAAACGGGTAACGGTGCGGCAGCAGGCCCAGAATTTTTCGGATATCAAAAGAATTGGGATTCTCTTGGGTCATTGTTACTTCTCCGCTTCATTCTTGAGTTCAGCGAGTTCCTTCTCAAGGCGCATCAGGCGCTTATACATATCCGGCAACTTTGGCATGATCGTCAAAGTACGGATGTACGTGCCTTTGTCCACAACGGGCTGGCCGCCCACGGTCAGGCCGGGGGCAATATCCTGGGCCACACCGGACTTGGGACCGATGGTGACACCATCTCCTATGGTCAGATGCCCGGCAACGCCCACCTGTCCGGCCATGGTAACATTGTTACCGACCTTGGTGGAACCGGATATGCCAACCTGAGAAACGATGAGACACTGGTCGCCCACCTGCACATTGTGGCCTATCTGCACCAGATTGTCGATCTTGGTGGAATCACCGACCAAGGTGGTGCCCAGCACCGCACGGTCAATGGCGGTATTCGCGCCGATTTCCACATCGCTGCCAATGGTCACAGTACCGATCTGGGGGATCTTCTGAATGCCGTACGGCGTCGGTGCAAACCCGAAGCCGTCGGCTCCGAGCACCACTCCGGCGTGCACGATGCAGTCATCTCCCATAACAGTACCAGCCATGAGCACGGCATTGGGATACAGAATGCATCCCGAGCCCACACGGCAGTCTTCCCCGATATAACAGCCGGGGAAAATCACCGTATCTGCGCCCACTTCGGCCCGCGGACCGACAAAGGCAAACGGATACACGGTGCAGCCTTCAGCAACGCTTGCTTCAGGATCAATGTATGCCATGGCATGAATCCCCTTCATGCCGCCCTGCGGCTTGGCAAACAGCGAAACGCACCGACCGAAATCCAGATAAGGATTCTCGCTGACAAGCGCCCTCTTCACCTCACCGGCGAATTCGGCGCTGCAGATTACTGCTCCGGCAGCGGTGGTTGCCAACTGCGGAACATATTTGGGATTCGCAAGAAAGCTGACCTCGTCGGGCCCTGCGCTCTCGAGGGTGTTGACGCTGGAAACATCCATGTCGTCACCACGCAGTTCAAGCCCCAGCTCGCTTGCTATATCGGAAAGCCTACGCGTCATGCTTACTACTTCTTGTTTTCGCGATATACGCGATTCAGCTCAACCATGACTTCCTTGGTCACATCCAGACCGGGAGTAGCGTACACCATAGAGGGATATGCCTTGTCGAAGATCATGTCGTACTGGTTCTTCTTGGCGAAGTCCTGAGTAGCCTTCACGATCATGGCTGCGAGGGTGTGGCGGACACTTTCGTTAGCGGCCTGCACCTTGCGGGCAAGAGCGCGCTGTCTGTCTTCCACGTCACGCTTGAGACGGAGCAATTCAACCTTCTTGTCTTCACGGGCAGCTTCGGAAAGCGCTGCAGCCTGCACCTTCATTTCTTCCATCTTCTTCTGGTACTGCTTGATCAGCGCAACAACTTCCTTGTTTTCAGGACCAAAGTCCTTTTCCATCTTTTCGGAAGCAGCCTTTGCAGGTTCGGATTCAGTCACCAGCTTGATGGAATCGACATACCCTACCTTGCCGGCAAAAGCAGGCACAGCGGCTAACAGAACCATCAGCAAAGAAAGAAAAATAGCCTTACGCATGGATTATTGCTCCTTGTATTCTATAAAAACATTACTGCCATTCAGTTGATAAACTATTCCTAATTCCGCACCTCTGATTACTGAACGTCATCAGAATGCGTTAGAAGGAATATCCCCCAATAAGCTTTTACGTCAAGAAATGTTACATGGAGGCATACCGCCCTAACTGCTTGGTGTAACTTTCTACGCCTTTCACCACACCGGAAGCAAGTTTTTTCAAATACTTGTCCGACCTGATGCGCCTTGCCTCATCCTTGTTGGTGCAATAGCCGAGCTCCACCAGAACCGAAGGCATTTTGGCCCCCATGAGCACGTAGAAAGGCGCGCTTCGCACCCCATTATCCCGAACCGAGTACCCGCCGGACTTGACCGTGCCAACCATATTCTTCTGGATAAGTGAGGCAAGGTCCTTCGATTCCTGCATCTTTGAATTCAACATCAGGTCTGTAAGAATGAACTGCAGATCGCTGATGCGCTTTTCACTGACGGCGTTTTCCCGCGCCGCAACCCGCACGGCGCTCTTGGAGCTGGCAAGGTTGAGGTAGTAGGTTTCAAGGCCGGAAATACTGGTGCTGCGATGCGCGTTAATATGGAACGAAAGGAACATGTCTGCCTTGCGCACGTTTGCCATGGCTGTACGTTCCTCAAGAGGCACAAAAGTGTCATCCCTGCGGGTATACAGAACGGTGAATCCGCGCTGCTTGAGCATTTCCCCGACCATTGTCGCAACCTTCAGCACATAGTCCTTTTCGCGAATCTGATTGGCATTGGCACCGGGGTCCTTTCCGCCGTGCCCCGCGTCAATCATGATGGTCTTTACCGTCAGCCCCAACTGTTCGATAAGTTCTCCCACCTGCTTCTTACTTCCGGGCGGAGCCTTGTAGTTCGCCACAGCGGAACTCTTGGCTGATTCCTTTGGCTTTTCCTTTTTCGGTGCAGAAGCAGTCTTTGATCCTGATTCGGGTGCCGTCACCAAGGACGTTCCGCCGGCAGGGGACGTAACATCAATCACCACCCTGTAGGGATTATCCAGCACAAAGACGTTGTACTTCTGAACCGACTGAAAATCGAGAACCACGCGTGTTGCGCCATTGGAAGGAGTACCAGTACGCACCTGACGCAGGATGCCGTCCTTCACCTCAATTTCCGATGGCACATCATTGCCACGCACGACATTCTTGAGGTCAACATACAGCCTGAAAGGAAGGCCACGAGACTTGTCCGCAGGAAGAATCTGATAATGATAGGTAGGCTCTTCGCTCACGGTCAGTACTATACGGGTATACTCGTTGCTGCTCTGGAACCGGATGCTGCTCAGCTCGCTCACAGATGCCGAAGATGAGGAGACAGAAGCAGAAGATGATGAGGAAGATGCGGCTGGCCTTGATGTCTGCTCTACAGAACGCGGCGTAACAGAGGGTGATGCAGCAGAGGACGCTTCAACTGTCGAAGCCCCTCCCTTTCGCAATTCACGATGCAACGCCAGAGCCTTGTTGTACATATCTCCACGCGTATAGTCGCGCAGAATGACATTAAGATCCCCTATGGCGCCATCAGTATCGTTCAGCTTCTCATGAAGAAGCTCCGCCCTGCGGTACAGACAGTCGTCTGCCCAGCTATGCTTGGGGAAGAGCTTGACCGTCCGCTGGTAGTATTCTGCAGCCGTCTGATAATCGGAAGGAAGAAAAGAGCGCTTACCCAGCTCCTCATTCACTCTGGCGGCAAAGTACAACGCCTTGGGCGCATACGCCCCCTTGGGGTCGCGCTTGTATATGGCCATGAACGATTCTTCCAACTGTTTCCAGTTGGAGCGATACTTGGCGCGCTTGGCGTTTTTCGTAAGAGCCGAGAACGACTCATACCCCCGCTTGTAGTCAGCACTTACCGAAGCGGCATGAACCAGAGAAGAAAAGCAGATAAGCAGGCACAACGAATATATGACTATGGCCGTCAGTCTGCCCAATCGCATTTGAGACATAATATTCCTGAATAGGTTGCTTCAACATATCTGACAACATGGCCCCTAAATGAGAACCACGTCTAGAAAACAGCTACAACCTAATGAAACAGCAAAAGAGTTGCAACCCGATACAATCATGAAGGGGCATAAAAAGAAGAAGCGCGGCTCGTGGCCGCGCTTCCGTTTGTCTTAGAATGCCTGTCCCATGGCGAACTCGAACCGGGGATCCTGTTCATCGCCATCAACCTTGCTGATCGGTATGCCGTAAGCAAACCGCAGGTCGCCGAGAGGAGATTTCCAACGCCACTCAAGACCGTAGCTCATCAGGATTTCATCCGATCCTTCGCGGTCATAGGTGTCGTCGTGGTTCATACCGGCGTCGAAGAACGGCACCAGCTGCATACCAAAATCGTTATTGAAGTACCACTGGTATTCAAAGTTGACGAATGCCATGCGGGTGCCACCGATCTTGTCGCCGTCTTCGTTCAGCACGGCAAAGTCGGAGCTTTCATACCCACGCACGGAGTTGATGCCACCAATCCAGAAGCGTTCAATCAGGGGCACTTCTTCACCCGAGCTTCCTTCCTGCAGGGTACCACCCTTGATACGGCCCATGAGCACATGGTCCTTGTTCAGAGCATAGTATGCACGGGCATCACCGACAAGTTTGATGAAGTCGTCATCGCCCTGAAGGATACCACCACCATACTCAGCAATACCCGATATCCGGGTACCGGAGGTGGGACGCATGGGGTCGTCAATGGTGTTACGCACAACCGAGGTCGAGACGACGCTCGCAATACGGTTACCTGCACGCATCTTAATATGCCTGGATGCTTCTTCATCCACTTCATAGATATTGTAGAAGTCCAGACGATAGCCGGCAAAAATCTTGGTCTTGTCCGTGATCGGACGGCCCACTTCCGCAGTGGTACCAAGGACGCTGGTGGAATAATCGTCGTACTCATACTTGGAGAGATACGAGTTCAGTGACAACGAGTATTTGGAGTCGTTGAGTCTGGGATTATAGAAATAGAGGTCATAGCGGTTATATTTGCCACCAAAAGCTGCCTTTGCGGAAGCTGTGTAGCCCTTGCCCCAGAGATTCTTCTCTGTGATGGAGCCGCTGACACCAACGCCACCCCATGTATTCCAGCCCACACCGGCCATAAGTGCGCCGGTATTCTGTTCCTTGACCTTGACCTTGAGGTCAACTTCGTCAGGATTTTCAGTAGGCACCATCTCCACTTCGGCTGCAGAGAAGAAACCAAGGCTGTTCAGCTTCTTGTTGCTCTTGCGCAGTTTTTCGCCATCAAACACTTCGCCGTCGGCAAGAAGTACATCGCGACGAATGACGTTATCGCGGGTCTGCGTGTTTCCAGTAATGGAGACGTTGCGCACATACACCTTATTCTTCTTGGTCACCTTGTAGGTAACGTCGATGGCGTCGTCATCCACCTTGTGCGTATCGTAGTCCACCTCGGCAAAGGCATAGCCATGCTGGGTGTAGTAATCGGTGAGCTTGTTTGTATCATTCTGAAGCTGAGTATAGCTGAGGTAGGTCTCATCAGCCTTCCATTCGTCCAGACCGACAATGCCCAGCAAAACATCATCAGGTTCGATAAGGTCACCCTTGAAGGCAACGTTACCAACTTTGTAGCGCTTGCCTTCCTTCACACGGAAGGTGATGACAATGCCTTCTTCAAGATATTCAACCTGGGGCTCGCCCACCACCACGTCCATGAAGCCGCGGTTCAGGTAATACGCACCGATGGCGGCGGTGTCGCGTTCCAGATAGTCTTCACGCAGCACGCCGGAACCGGTGTACCACGAAAGCATGTTGTGGGGAGAAAGCGCCAGTTCACCCAGCACATCGTCAGCATCAAGCTGTTCAGCGCCCTGCAACTTCACTTCGCTGATGTAGAGTTTCTTGCCTTCTTCAACGGTAAACACGAGGCTTGCCGAATGGTTAGCGTGCTCCTCAACCTTGTGAGACAGCTTGGCGAGGTAGTAGCCTTCCTTGCGGTAGAGTTCGAGAACCTTCTCTATATCCTGTGCAAGCAGCTTTTCGTTCAGTACCGCCCCGGTCTTGGAACTCATGGCAGCAAGAATGTCTTCTTCATCTACGGCATCTGAGCCTTCGATGACGATTTTCTCAATGCGCGATTTTTCAGCAACGGTGAACACCAGTTCCATTCCCTCACGAGTCTGGTCCACTGAGGCCTTCACGTCACTGAAGTAGCCGAGATCAAATATGCGCTTGATATCTTCGTTGATCTGCTTGCCGTCCATACCGTCACCCTTGCGGGTACGGATACGCATGAGCACCACGTCGGGGTCCAGAATCTTGGCTCCCTTGACCGAAATCTTGGCAATGGTGTTCTTGCTCTGCATTTCATTGGAAGCAACCTCAACAAGCTCATCCACTGCGGGAATGATGTTGATGAGACCGTTCTTGGCAATGAAAACCGGCTTTGCAGGCTGCAGGCCGTATGCTTCCACAAGGCGTGCATCAATGGAAACATCTTCGCCTATCTGGTTGAAACTGCCGTACACGGCATAGGAAGCACCGGAAAGCAGGGAAATGTCGCGGACTGCGGCAATGGAAAGTTCGGTAATGCCCTGCTGCTGTATCAGGGCCATGACCTGATTCTGCGGGATAACGGTGAAGCCCTTTGCAACCAGCCGCTCGGAAATCAGCTGCGGCAGGCTTTCTTCAAGGTACTTCAGGTCACCACCGGCATTCACCTCGAAAGGTAGCACTATGATTTTCGTGTCCTGAACAGGAGCGGCATGGGCCCCCGCAGAGGTAAGCAGGAAGAGTGCGCAAAAGACCATTGCAAGGCAAGGTCTAAACAGTTTGATCATACAGTTCTCCAGCTCTCAGTTCAAGACGGCGTTGCATCAAGGCCGCCAATTCAGCGTTGTGGGTCACGACCACAAGAGTCATCCCCAGTTCTTCATTCAGATGCATGAGCTGCTCGGCAACAGCATTGCCGGTACGCTCATCAAGGTTGCCGGTGGGTTCGTCCGCAAGAAGCACCGAAGGACGCATCAAAATGGCGCGGGCAATGGCGGCACGTTGTCTTTCGCCGCCGGACAGGGTTGTCACCCTGTGCATTATCCGCCCATGGAGCCCCACCAGTCCAAGGGCATCGCGTGCCCTGTCAAAAGCTTCCGACCTGCTCACCCCGCCAATGAGCGCCTGCATGGCAACGTTCTCAATGGTGGTAAATTCCGGCAGCAGGTGATGAAACTGAAAAACGAAACCGATCTCTTTATTCCTCAGGGAAGCCTTGGCCTCCGGGGTAAACTTACCGAGATCCTGTCCGCGAAAAGTAATAGTTCCCCACGAAGGATTATCAAGGGTTCCCAAGAGATGCAAGAGGGTACTTTTACCTGAACCGGATGATCCCACTATGGCGACCGATTCTCCCTGCCCTATGGAAAGGTCCAGAGACTGAATGACGGTTACTTTTTCAGCAGGTCCTTCATACTCTCTGCCCACCCCGATAAGCTGATATAATGCGCCCATCGTCATTATTCGTACCTCAGCGCTTCAACCGGCTCAAGGCGTGCAGCCTGACGTGCGGGATAGATGGTTGCCACAAAACAAAGCACCATGGCAGATACGCCGATTATCAACAAATCGGACCATTCTATCAGCACCGGCAGGGTATCGAGTGAATAAACGCCCTTGGGCAGCTCAATAAACTGATACTTCTTGAGCAGGTATGCCACAGAAAGCCCCAGAGCGAAACCAAGTATTGTTCCAATGGCACCTATAATGGTGCCTTGCAGCATAAAAATGCGGCGAATCTGGGCACGGGTGGCTCCCATGGACATGAGAATGGCAATATCGCGGGTCTTTTCCATAACCAGCATGACCAGCGTGGTGACGATGGAGAAAGATCCCACCAGCACGATCAGGGTAAGGATGATGCCCATGGCCGTCTTTTCCAGCTTGAGCGCGGCAAAGAGGTTGGCATTCATCTCCATCCAGTTACGGGAATAGTAGGGATATCCGCCCAGAGCGGCCGTTACATCCTCGGCCACCTTGTCCGCCCGGTATACGTCGCGGACGGTCATTTCAAGGCCGGTGACGGTTTCGCCCTTCCAGCCCAGCAGATCGCGGGCAAAGCCGAGGGAGACAAAACCGAGGGAGGAATCGTATTCCCACATCCCCGTCTTGAACAGACCTACCACACGGCACATGCGAACCCGCGGGGTAAACCCGGTAGCTGTCTTGGTACCCGTGGGCGAAAGCAGGTTTACCCTGCCGCCTATGCCCACACCAAGCCGCTGTGCGAGTTCCTTGCCGATGATGATGCCGGGCATGCCGTCCTGTTCAAGGCTGGCAAACGATCCGTCTTCCATGTGCTCGCGAATGGACAGAACCTTCTCGGCCGTGGCCGGATCAACCCCGCGCAGCACAAGCCCCTTCACCCCACTGGCCGTGGAGATCATGACTTCGGAATAAACGAAAGGGGTTACCCCGGTTACACCGGGAACCCCTTCCACTTTTTCCATGACGGATTCGTAGTTTGCTATACCTCCACCAATGGACATGGTGATGGCATGTGCGTTCACACCAAGAATCTTGTCGCGCAAGTCCTTGGTAAAACCGTTCATGACACCAAGCACCACGATAAGGGAGGCTACGCCAAGTGCCACACCAAGAATGGAAGTGACGGATATGACGGATATGAACGTCTGTTTGCTGCGCGCCATAAGGTAGCGCAGCGCAATGAATGATTCAAAACTCATAGGTGGTTAAGGCCTAACTCTCCGGTTTGAGCAGCGGGAAGAGGATAACCTCGCGGATGGACGCAGAGTCGGTCAGCAGCATGACCAGACGGTCAATGCCGATACCCTGCCCTGCCGCCGGGGGCATGCCGTATTCCAGAGCGCGGAGATAGTCTTCATCCATAAAGTGCGCTTCATCATCGCCGGCTTCCTTTTCGGCAACCTGATCAAGGAACCGCAGACGCTGGTCCACGGGATCGTTGAGTTCCGAGAAGGCGTTGGCAAGTTCGCGACCGGTCATGAACAGCTCGAAACGGTCGGTAATGTTAGGATTTTTCTCGTTCTTTCGGGAAAGAGGCGAGATATCCGTGGGGTAATGATAGATGAAGTGCGGCTGAATGAGACGCGGCTCAACGTCCAGATCGAACAGCTTGGCCTGCAGCTTTGCCAGCTTCTCCCCCTTTATGACCTTTTCGCCGCGTTCTTTGATGTATGCGGCAAGCTTGTCATAGTCTTCATACAGTTCGGCAGAGTGTCCGCCGATCTTCTCAAGGGATTCTGCAAAGCCCATGCGGGTCCACTTGCCGGGAGTCAGGTCAATTTCCTGTTCCTGGTAGGTGATGACGGTAGAACCGCACACAGCCTGCGCAATATGCGCAAACAGCTGTTCGGTAAGATCCATCAGATCTTCGAAGGTGGCATACGCCCAGTAGAATTCGCACATGGTGAATTCGGGGTTATGCTGGGTGGAAATACCTTCGTTACGGAAGTTGCGGTTGATTTCAAACACCTTTTCGAAACCGCCCACAAGAAGACGCTTGAGATACAGCTCGGGTGCGATGCGCATGTAGAGCTGCATATCCAGTGTATTATGATGCGTGACAAACGGACGGGCAGTGGCGCCGCCGGGAATGGGCTGCATCATGGGCGTTTCCACTTCCATGAAGCCGTGGCCTTCCATGAAACGGCGGAATTCGCGCACTATCTGCGTACGTTTGCGGAATATTTCGCGGGTACGCGGCGTTACGATAAGGTCGACATAACGCTGGCGATAGCGGATTTCAACGTCCTTCAGGCCGTGATACTTCTCCGGCAGAGGACGGATGGATTTGGTAAGCAGTTTGACGGACTTGCAGGAAAGCGTAAGTTCGCCGGTCTTGGTACGGAAAAGCGTACCACAAACACCGACTATATCGCCGATGTCGAACTTCTTGAAAACGGCATATTCTTCTTCGCCCAGATCTTCGCGGGCAGCGTAACACTGCATCTTGCCGCTGCGGTCAAGCAGGTGAAAAAAGGTCACCTTGCCGAAGGAGCGGTTGGCGACAATACGTCCGGCGCAACAGAAGACCCGGTCGAGCGCTTCGAGCTCCTCAGTCTCCAGCCCCTCGAATTCAGCGCGGATTTCGGAGAAATCGTCCTCCTTGCGGAATCCGTTGGGGAACAAGGCGTATCCCGCCTCAAGCAGGTCACAGGATTTCGCCACTCTGTTTTTAACCACTTCGTTCAGATCGTCGCGGTTGGCGAAACTCTCCAGCATGGGCATGAAATATTCCGCATGCTGAGATTTGGTGGGCAATTTGATAGAAGGCCGCTTTGATTTTTCCTGATCGCTCAAGGCAATAACTCCATGTAGTAAATTCGATCCATCTGAATTGGGATGGGTTATGCCAATTGTCCACTGCCGTCAAGAAACCGCACCCTTTCAATACTCCAAAATGATTCCTGTCCCAAAAAATGAAAAAAATGAAAAAGCTGCTTGACGGAACCGGAGGCTTTCGCTTAGAGACTGTTCCGCGCTGAACGCAACTTGCGGAACAGCAAGCATAATCCCCGGTGGCTCAATCGGCAGAGCGGGTGACTGTTAATCACTAGGTTACAGGTTCAAGTCCTGTCCGGGGAGCCAGAATGCAAAGCCCTCTTCTGAAAAGAAGAGGGCTTTTCCTTTATGCTGAAGAGAGCGGAAATGTGCTGGTCCACGCTGGACACGCCCATCGGGAAACGCTATTTGTGCCGGACAATATTCAGCGCGCAGACGCCAACCACGACTGCCCTCCGGCAGAAGGAGACATGATGAAACGACTTGTACTGGCGGCTCTCATCACCTGCCTGTGGACCACCCAGAGCATGGCTGACGATAAGTTCGGCATTATGGATAAGGATGCCAACGATTCCATCAGCTGGGAAGAATTCGAAGCCCAGCACCCCAACATGCGCAAGGCAGCCTTTGAAACCATAGATACGAACTCCGATGGTGGCATTTCGCATGACGAATGGCACGCTTTCATGGGTTCGCATGGTGCCGACGGCAAGACCATGGGTGGAAAGGGTCCCGGCATGCAGATGCCCCCCAAGGGCGGCATGGGAATGCCTCCCGGACACCCCCCGACGGGTTCCAACGGGAAGATGCTCATCGAGCCCCCCAAGACTGCGGAATAAACAGAAAGCCGGTGCAAACCGGCTTTTTTTCATGTCTGTAATATGGATATCAGGCAAAGCCCATCAGTCAAAACAATCAGGGATACCATTTGGGCCAAAAGAATGAGCCCCAAAAATTAGATCTCAAATCAGACTGACGCGGCCTCTATGACCCGTGATTCTGGCACATAGCGGAACACGACGGCCTGCAGTGGGCTGGACACCGTGAACACGGCTTCCCCAATGGTAATGACAGTACCGGGATGCACCGTGCCCGTAACCTTGACCGAGGCATCACGCATACGCTCCGCAGCCTTCTGCCGCGCTTCCGCAAGAATCTCCCGCAGCGTTTCCAGCCGCTCCGTCAGCTTGTCGCGAAGCCCCATGGCTGCCTCTATCACCTTGTACTGATCGGGCCTTGCAGTCATGAGCACTTCTTCTGCAGGTGCTTCGCCGAATTTCGACTTCAGCTTGGCAAGAGCGTCCTTCACGCTGTCGCGTTCTTTTTCGATATCGCGGGTCGCCTTCGAGCTTATGGCCAGCGTAATATTCGTGGGCGTGCCGAGGGCCGTTCCCACTTCCGTGGCCCGCACCCCCTTGCGGCAGGTTATGGAACCACCCTGAATCCTGCCGCGACCTGATACGGCAACCACCATGCCGCCGCACATGATGGTGGAGTGCAATATGGAATCCTGCACCACCACATCTTCCCGCGCTTCTATCACAGCCTCGGAAATGAACTTGGCAGACACGTTCCCGCCGCAGCGGACAAAGCCCTTGCCCTGCATGACAATGCCGCCGCCCACTTCAATATTGCCTGCGGCAACGATGCGGGCAGATTCTATGGCCTCTCCCACAACCACGGCCCCCGGTGCCTTGACGGAAAAACCGGAAAGGACGGACCCGCGCACCTTAACGGACCCCGTGCCTACCTGCACGTTGCCGGTGCCAAAATCCACATCACCCTTCACTTCCATCACTTCCTGAACGGAAAGCACGCCACCGGCAAACTGGGCAAGGCCAGCCGTCTGGGCGATAACACGCTCTCCGTCCGCTGCCAGAGTAACACTCTTGTCCAGCGTAACGGCGGCAGATTTCCCTGCCTGTGCCATAAGCACTTCGCCGAGCACTTCCACTCCGGGAGTGCCTGCCGTGGGCTGGTGGATAATGGCCACCGCCTCACCCAACTGCACGGACGGCATGATGCCACGATTACGATAATCAATGCTGCCGTCGGACGAGGTTTTGCCTACGGAGGCAGCACAATCTCCACACTGCAACATCTCAACAAATCCGTCCGAACCATGCACAGGCAGCTTGCCGCGGGCCACCACCACATCCGTTTCAGGAGTCCCGGTGCGTTCGCTCCGCGCAAGGGCATCCTTGATCGCCGACAAGTCAATCAGCCCGTCAGGCACATTCATGGCCTGCAACATCAGCCGTACCCGCTCCACAGTCACCGGCTTGGCCTGCATATCGCGATAATACAACGTGGCCGTCAGGGTCTGCCGATCCTCGGAAACACGCACCAACGGCCTGATGGTCATGGAAATATCGGAGAGAATGACAAGCCCGTACTGGGTGGAAGAAATCTCGCGCGATCCATCGTCCAGATAACAGTTGCAGTCATCCGGAATCACAATGTCTCTGGGCTTCAGTGCTGAAGGGGGCGGCAGCTCCGAGCCGTCCACCCGCATGCCCGCGCGGGGTGGCGTTGCGGGGATGAGCGTGCCTATGGGCTGTCCCGGAAACACGGGGTAATTCACATTGCCATAGGGAACAATGCAGGCGTCACTGCCATTCTCTGGCTGCACGCCACGTGCAATGACTATCCTGTCCAACGGGGCACCGGTTGCAATGCACTCAAGCAGTTTTTCGGCACCTTTCACACTGACGGGCACTTTTACGCCAGCCTCGCGCAAGAGCTGGCCTATGCGTTCCATGGTCAGGGGCTTGCCATTACCCTGCGGCGGAACATAGCGGGCAACACCAACCTTCATGCGGTCCTGTGTTCCCGAAAAACGCAGAAATGCATCCTCATGCACGACCGATACTCCGCCATCGTGCCGAACAGACGATGACACTGCACCATTCGAGGTTTTATCTGAAGCGACAAGGCCCATTGACTACCTCTTTACAGAACAGTGTACGGAAAATAACAGCCGCATGTGCATGCTGCCCCTGTTCCATTTCTGCATTCGCAAAAGGGGCAAAACCGTATTGCGGTCCTGTCCCCAGCCATACCAGTGGTACTGACCACGTAATACAGCGCAACAACAAAGGCAAGTGCACCCCACCCAAACCTGTTGTGATCACAGCAAAATACATGTTCTCCCCCCGGCCTGCATTCCAAGCTTCCGCTTGCCACGAAGCCCCGCCATCCCTATATTCCGCGCATGAAGAAAACACCTGCCCATATTGACCAGTCAGCCGGACGCACCCCGCTTCCGCAGCCGCCCTTCCTGCCCATGTCCCGCAAGGAGATGGACGCCCTCGGATGGGACGAGCTGGATGTTCTCATCGTTTCCGGCGACGGATACGTCGACCACCCCAGTTTTGCCGCAGCCCTGCTCGGCCGCTGGCTCGTTGACCACGGCTACCGCACCGGCATCGTTGCGCAGCCCCGCTGGGATACGACAGAAGACGTTGCCCGCATGGGCCGCCCCGCCCTGTTCACGGCAGTATCGGCAGGTGCCATTGATTCCATGCTGGCGCACTACACCGCCTTCCGCAAAAAGCGGCACGACGATGCATACACCCCCGGTGGCAAAGCAGGCGCGCGCCCGAACAGGGCCGCCATTGCCTACACCAGTCTCGTACGACAGGCATTTCCCGGCATGGGTGTGGTCATCGGCGGCATTGAAGCATCGCTGCGGCGCATCACCCACTATGATTTCTGGACCGACAAGCTGCGCCGCCCCATCCTGCTGGACAGCAAGGCAGACTGCCTCGTCTACGGCATGGGCGAAAGCGCGCTGCTGGAAATAGCCAAGGCCATGGACGCCCACGGCGGGCATTCCGGCATTCCCCTGCGCGAGCTGGTCATCGGCATACCCGGTACTGCAGTCATGGGACGCGGCCCCGCAGAGAGCATTGCGCCCGAAGCTGGCATTCCCAAGCCGGTCACGGGGCTTTCTTCCGATATGCCTGAAGACGCTCCCGCCTACCTGCTCCCCTCGCACGAAAGCATGGAGACGCAGCCGGAACTGCTCATGAGCGCCACGCTCACCCTCGAACGGCATGTGCATCAGGCCCACTCATGGGCCGTGCAACCCGTCGCGGGCAGAGCCGTGCTGATTGCCCCCCCGGCCACCCCCCTGCCGGAAGAGGACATGGACAGGCTCTACGCCCTGCCCTTTGCCCGCAAGGCACACCCTTCCTACATGGAAGCCATTCCCGCAGACAGCATGATCTGCACGAGCATAACCACCCACAGAGGATGCGGCGGTGGCTGCTCCTTCTGCTCACTGGCATTGCATCAGGGAAGGCGCATTGCCTCCCGCAGCCGCAGTTCCGTCATGGATGAAGTGCGCACCATGGCCGAAGCCAAGCGCTTCAACGGTTCCATCAGCGACGTAGGCGGCCCTTCGGCCAACATGTGGCAGGCGGAATGTGCCGCGGACCCGGCAAAGTGCACCCGTGCAAGCTGCATGCACCCCAAGATCTGCCCCCAGTTCAGGGTGGACCAGACCGAAACCGTAAACATGCTGCGCCGCATACGGGACGAGAAAGGAATAAAGCACGTGCGCGTGGCCAGCGGCGTACGCTTTGACCTTGCCCAGCAGGACGACACAGCCCTGCGGGCCTACACCATGGAATTTACGGGCGGCCAGCTCAAGGTTGCGCCCGAACACATCTGCGACAACGTGCTCGACCTGATGCGCAAACCCGGCCTGCCCGTGTTCGAGGCATTTCTGGAAGCGTTTGAACGCTATTCCGACAAGGCCGGCAAGGAACAGTACGTCATTCCCTACCTCATGAGCGGCTTTCCCGGCTGTTCCGATGAAGATATGCGCCGCCTTGGCGACTGGCTGAACCGCCGGGGGTGGAAACCCCAGCAGGTTCAGTGTTTCATCCCCACCCCGGGCACGGTTGCCACAGCCATGTTCTATGCCGGCATTGCTCCGGATGGCAGAGCCATTGTCGTGGCACGCACAGACGCGGAACGCCTGCGCCAGCACCACATTCTCATGCCTGAGATGGGACGCAAGGGGGGCGATCAGAGCCACGGAAAGAACAAGGGACGCAGGCAGGACGGGGGACGACAGGACAAGGCTGGTTGGCCAGACCGAGCTGATCTGGCAGATAGGCCAGGTCGCACAGACAGGACAGGCCATCCCCAAAAAGCAGAACACAACCGCTCACGGGACGAACGGGGAAGCTCAAAAGGCCGTACTCAGGATTCCGGCTCCCGGAAAGAATCCGGCAAGCATTACGGCTCAGGCAAGCCGCAGGGACGCAGGGGCAACAGGTAGTGCTCCGGCCATCAGGCCGGTTTGCAGTCCGCAGGCATGGGGATGCCGCTTTGCTCCATGGTGTCCACCAGACGCTTTCTCGCATCCGCAGGCATGGCGCTCAGCAGTACAAAGGCATCTGACGAACAGAGCAGGTTTGATGCCCGCCTGTCCTCACGCACCTCACCGGGAATAGGCCGTGCGCCGTCACGTGCATTGCAGGCAAGGGGAATGTATGCGCACAGGGCATGTTCCACCGTGTGTACGATATCCACATCCACCGACCGGGGCATGAGCACCCTTTCAAGAACAGGTGCCTGCGCCTCTTCACGCAACCGCACGAAGACGGAAGCGGCAAGCTCAGGTGATTTGCGCAGCAGATGCCTGAGCACAAGCCCGCACACGCCATAGGTTTCGTGCCCCAGCAGAGAGGCCACCGCCTCGGCGCTGCACATGGACAGATTGTCAAAGGGCAAGGCATGCGCCCCCTCAGACAACAGCTTGCTCACCTGCACAAAAGTATCTGACGTGAAGCTGCGCATGAGCAGCCGCCCGACTATGCCCTTATCCACCACCAGCGGGCTGCCGCAGGAAAGGCCGGGGTTGTCCTCGGCGCATATCTCCGTGGCCTGTGAGGGGAAAAGCGAGGGCAAGGTGGCAATGGTTCCCAGAAAACGGGCAGCCTTTTCCGGCGTGCACATGCGCAGAATGTGCGAGGTATACGCCTCCCCCATGAGCAGAGAGCGCACTGCCACCCGCTGCTCTATGGAAAGGGTCCGCAGCACGGAAGCCCGCCGGCCCATGCGGCGCACAAGCTCTTCCTGCAGTTCCCTGTTCAGGCGCTGCAATATGCGCACGCGCCTGTCCTCCGACATCTGGTACAGCACGACGGATGCCAGCAAGGGGTGCGATTCGCTCAGCACGGTGCCGAGCTGCTCGTCGGACAGAATGCGCAGCCTGAGAAAAGCCTCATCATCCGTCTCTGTGGAGGCAGGCATGAGTACCCGTGCATTGCTCGCCAGCAACATTTCCAGCGGGCGCAGCATATCGGCGGGGAACAGCAGCATCAGACGGCCGGAAAACTCGCCGTCCGACACAGAAAAAGTAACAAGGATGCATTCTTCCTGCTCACCGAACTCGATGATGGGTTCCTCAGGTGCAAGCACACGGCAACGGCTGGTTTCCACCTCGAAAAACGGCGCCAGAGCCCATTCAAGATCAAGCTGGAATACATGCAGGCAGTGAGCCGCAACAGCCTGAGATGCCTGTGAAAGCTGTGCCTCTTTGGTCTGCGGGTGCAGCTCGGGAAAACTGCGTTCCGGGCCCCTGTCCAGAAGCCGTGAAGTGATGAGCTGCACAAGGTCGCTGTCTGCCCCCAGAAGCGCCTGCCCTTCCAGCGGCAGCAGGGATAACGTGGCAGCAACGGGCTGGGAGAATCTGGTCCACGCGGCAAAACGTACACGCCTTGCAGCACTGGGCACCACCACCCAGCGACGGGTGGAAAGTGCATACAACCTGCGGGATATCGCCGTGCCCAGCCTGCCCATGACCCTATCCAGCGTGGGAAAACGCAAAGGCGGTTCGCTCTCGGATTGTCCTTCATCCGTCAGCGCCGAAGGGCCGAACTCCGGCATGGAAAGCAGTTCAAGCAACTCGCCGAGGTCTGCGGGAAGATAAGTATCCGCCCCGCCGTGCCATTGCCCACGGGCAGAAGATTGATTGGACCGGGAACCGGAAAGCGGCGACCTGCGGGAGCCAAACAGGGGCAGGACAACACCGCCCGAATCTTCTCTGAGGTCATCTTCGGGATTCGCGCCGAAGAGCCCCTGACCGCCCCGCATTCCTGCGCCAAAAGCACCGGGCACGACATGGCCTCCGAAAAGTCCCGCGTCATCCCCCCGCAATGGGTTCGTGCCGTCGTCCCCTGCACCGGAAAGAGCTGATTCCCACGCTTCGCCCGGATCATGCAGCCCGGTATCCACGTCCGGGCCGCTGCCCGCATTGGGACCGAGCCCAATGTCCGGCCCGTCATCAGGAATCTCCCCAACGGGTTCTCCGTCCACAAGACGTTCCAGAACGTCGGAACCGAATCCATAAGGGAAAGGATCTTCCAGGGTTTCCCTATTATCGCCAGAACCGGCAGGCGCTGCGTGAGAAGCCCCCTTTGCGGAAGCGGCAGACGCACCGCGTGTGTCACCTTCCGATCCGGTGGTACCGGATGCGGGGGCAGCATCGTTGTTCCTGCCAAACAGATGCAGAACCTTTCTCTTCACTTTCTTCTGCTTCATGACCTGACAACCACCCGTACCACCCGCACTCCGAGTCGGGAGCAGCGGACAAAACTACGTTCCCGGCAATTTTTTTCAGCAATCAAATAGGGTTGGAACATACCGTTTTTCTCATGTATGCTTCCCGCACGGGCGGAAAAAACGGTTTGCCGCCCGATTGTGGAAGTCCCGCGCCGGATACTGTCTTCCTACATCGCACAAATATGAACCCTGTGGAAGATAATTCCGAAATTCGGATCAATGGGGGAAGCGCATGAGCAGCCGATACCGTAAGTTGTGCATATATCACACGCTTGATGGCCTGCGCGAAGGGCTGTCGCACTTTTCCGGCCCCAGCCGTGCGGCGCTGCTGCTTTCCCTGCACCCTGATGATCCCATCCACGTGCTGGACCCTCAATACCTGCTGGACGGCCACCAACCCAAGCTGCGCGAACTGTTCGTGGACAGCACGGAATGGAAGACGGCGCATCCGGCACCGGAATCGTTGCGCCCCTATGAGCTGCATCCTTTTCCCGACCCGCAGCTCACCGGCCTGCTGGCCTTTGGCGGCAGCAACCGGGATGTTCCCTTTCTCATGTGGTTCACCGAAGAACACCCGGACCTCTGCTCCACCGGCCCCACCCGCTGCTGGCTTGAGCATGCGGCAGCACAACTTGTACTGGACCTTGCCGCCAATAATGACATGCGGGACAGCGCTTCCGGATTCGTGCTGCAAAGCTATGCAACCCACGCCGTGCGCGACTACATAGTAGACCGCCGCAACGATTCTGTGGGCATAGATACGCACCTCAGGGTATACCCCACGCTGGACGCCATTCTCGGCATTTCGCACACCCGCGAGGAAGGTGCGTGGCCAAGGGGGGCGATTGCCTTTGTGGAGCCCGTTTTTCTGAAACACCTGCACTTTCTTGCCAGCTTCCCCCGCATGGAACAACCATCGCTCGCCAACCTGCGCCACTGTCGCAAGCTGCTGCAGGCGGTGGAAGACTCCCACCGGGTGCTTGTTTCCGACGGCAAGACCATTGTGGGCATAACGCAGGACCACCTGCCCCCCGGCAGCATCATAGCTGAATTTCAGGGACGGCATGGCTTCCTTTTTCTTGATGACGAGATCGTCTGCTCTTTTGCGGACGGTGCCTTTCAGTCCACAAACCGGCGCGCCAACCTTGTACAGTTGGAAGAAGCCCTGCTGGAATCGCCGCTCAGCTACGACACCCAGCACTCACTGTTCCGCATAGTGACGGATATCGTTGCCTGTGCTCAGGAGCGCAAGCACGGCTGCACACTGGTTCTGGACCTGCGGACCATTTCACGCAGTCTTGCAGGGCAAACCCTGCACTCGCCGCTGGACCTGACAAGCAAGGACGGCATTGAACTCGCCTGTTCCCTTGCCAAGGTGGACGGTGCCCTGCACATAGGCCATGATTCGAATCTTTACGGCTTCGCCTGCCTGCTGGACGGCAAGGCCGTTGCGGGCGAAAACCGCGCCCGTGGTGCGCGATACAATTCCGCCGTGCGCTTTACAGCCGCAAACGACGATATTATTGTTATCGTCGTATCGTCAGACAGGCCGGTTTCCATCATCCAGCGCGGCATTGAACTCACGGCCCGTTGCTCGTGGACCCCATTACCAGGCCGCGCACCGGAACCTCCCACGCTGGAAGAATGGCTCAGGATGTAGCCCCGGCGTCAGGTTTGCGGTTACCCGCTTCAAACCCGTACATGCCGTACGGCAATACAGAGTCTGCCATGCCGAAATACTGGCTCATGAAAACAGAACCGGGCTGCTTCTCCATAGATGATCTGAAAGCCCTGCCGGACAGCACCAGCCCGTGGGACGGCGTGCGCAACTATCAGGCCCGCAACTTCATGCGCGATGAAATGCGCAAGGGTGACAAGGTGCTCTTCTACCACAGCGTGACAGACCCTTCCGTTGCGGGCGTGGCCGAGGTGGTTCGGGAAAGTTACCCCGATCACACCTCATGGGACCCGGAAAACAACCATTTCGACCCGAAATCAACGCCGGAATCTCCCCGCTGGTTCATGGTGGATGTACGCTTCGTCACCAAGTTCGAGCACCCCGTTCCCCTGCGTGTGCTCAAAAACACTCCGGGTCTGGAAGACATGGAACTGCTCAGAAAGGGCTCGCGCCTTTCAGTCATGCCCGTGACCGAGCAGGAATTCGCCATTGTCTGCGACCTTGCGAAAGCATAACCAAGACGGGCTGCCCACCAAGGGAAGACAGCAGAACACAAAGAGGGATCACACCCATGAAAACACCAGAAGAACGCATAGCCCAACTGGAAGAGACGGTCTATTTTCAGGAACAGACCATACGGCAGCTTAACGAAGCGCTGACTGCACAGCAGTTCCAGATGGATGAAATGGAAAAGATGTTCGTGGCCATGCAGACCAAGTTGCGCACACTGGTGCCCCTGCTTGACGAAGGCGGTATGGACGACGGCCCGCCCCCGCACTACGGCTCCGTTTAATCGTACCGGACCACAGCCCTGAATGCCGGGAACGGCCCAATGATCATTCCCCGTACCACAGACTCCCCTTCACGCTCCGCCACACCTTTCTCCGCCCGCGACGTGCTGCGGGCGCACAGCAACGGAATATCAACATGTCAGAGTATCTTGCTGCCGTCCTGAATGAGCCCCAGACCGTAAACCCCATATTGCGCCATCTCGGCATCCGCGTGGAACACGCGCAGGACGGTGCCGCCACGCTGCGGCTTGAAGCTGGAAAGGACACGGCACAGGGTGCAGGCATGGTTTCCGGCGGCGTCATCTCCACCCTTCTGGACGAGGCCATGGCCCATGCGGTGCTCTCCGGTCAGAAGGAGCTGCGCCCCATCGCCACAGTGGACCTGCACGTACAATTTATTTCAGGTGCCCGCCCCGGTTCCGTGCTCGTATGTGATGCCGAAGTGGTGAAAAACGGAGGAAGGATAGCCTTTGTCCGTGCGCAGGCCAACACGCCGGACGGACGGCTGGTAGCCACGGCCACAGCCTCATTCATCGTGAAGTAACGCGCCCCGGTTTAGGCAAACGGGTCAGGCAATCGCTTCGGGCTCGCAGCAGGGCCCGGTCTCAACCCCCATGCCTCTGGACATCCAGTCGTCCAGCCCGCCGGGATAGTTGTAAACATCAGGAAAACCGCTGATCACGGCGGCACGGGCGGCAGAATCACTGCGCAGGCAACGCGGCCCGCCTGAATAGAAGACTACCCCCGAACACACATCGCTGCACAGCAGCTTTCTAAGCCACCAGCGCTTGAACAACCGTGCCTGAATCGTCATGGGTAGCGGGTAGCAGATGGCCCCCGGAATATGCCCAGCCTCATAGTCTGCAGGGTCACGGACATCCACAAGAAACACGCTGCCCCCCTGCAGCCGGTCCTGCAGGGACAAAGCATCCATCAATGTGTAGCCCCCCTCCTGCGCCTGCCTGCGCATAGAAGGAGAAAATACGGGCATATCGTGAGGCTGGTGTTTCATGACACCAGAATACCAGAACATCCGACGCAGGCAAGGGGGTTCACGCGCACGCCGTGCAAATTATACAGGCCGCAGCCTGATTGACAGCATACTACGACCCCGATGCTACCGAGCCACTGTTACCGGCCCAATACCACTGGCCCAATGCCACTTCACTGCCCGCCGCAACCTGTTATTCCTTGTCTCTCGCAAATCCTCCGGCTATGCTCGGCGTGAAGCGACCAATCACTTTCGACCGACAGGAGGGACCATGCCCATCGCCATATCCCGGTATCTGCGGGAGCCCGTTAACGGGCTTACCCATTGCATAGGTGCGCTCCTCGCCGTGGTGGGCACCGTCCTGCTCATCGTGCGGGTGGCCTCCCCCGCGCTGCCGTGGCACATTGTCACCTTTGCCGTTTTCGGAACAGGCATGGTGCTGCTCTATACAGCCAGCACCCTGTATCACTGGCTGCCCCTGTCGGAAAAAGGCATCCGGCTGCTGCGGCGTATCGACCATTCCATGATTTTCGTCTATATTGCCGCCACATACACCCCAATATGCCTCATTCCCCTGCGCGGCCCGTGGGGATGGAGCCTGTTCGGCTGCGCATGGGCCATTGCCACAGTGGGCATTCTCATCAAGATATTCTGGATGGGAGCACCCCGCTGGTTCTCCACGGGGCTCTATCTCGGCATGGGCTGGATGGCCATTGCAGGCATTTATCCGCTGGTGCAGTCACTGGAAACCGGCGCCCTGCTCTGGCTGGCGGGGGGCGGCGCGCTCTACAGCATCGGCGCAATCATTTACGCCCGAAAACGCCCCAACCCGCATCCCCGGCATTTCGGTTTTCACGAACTCTTTCACGTCTTCGTCATGGGGGGCAGTTTCTGCCATTTCATGGTCATGTACAGTTATGTCAGCCGGTACGCCCCCGCGGCCTGACATGATAACAACGCACGGTTTACCGTGGAGCTTTTATGGGAATCGCAGCTGATATTGTCATCATCATAGTTGCCGGACTTCTCGGCGGACTCGTTGCCCACTTTTTCCGGCAGCCCCTGATTCTGGGCTACATTCTGGCTGGTATTCTGGTCGGCCCCTATACGGGCGGGATCACGGTATCCGAGATTCACGACATTGAACTGCTTGCTGAAATCGGTGTTGCCCTGCTGCTTTTCGCCCTCGGGCTGGAATTTTCGCTCAAAGACCTTAAACCGGTACGGCTCATAGCCCTCATAGGCACGCCCATCCAGATTGTGTTGTGCATGGCCGTGGGATATGTGACAGGCCGCGTGGCGGGATGGGACCCCATTCCCGCCCTCTGGTTCGGCGCATTCATATCCCTGTCGAGCACCATGGTCATTCTGAAAACGCTTGAAGGACAGGGCTGGCTCGGCACGCTCTCCAGCCGCATCATGATCGGCATGCTCATCGTGCAGGATCTTGCCGTGGTACCCATGCTGATCATCATGCCCAAGCTGGGCATGGCCGATGCAGGATACCTTGATCTGGCATGGGCCGCCGTCAAGGCAGGCCTTTTCCTTGCCGGCATGATGATGCTCGGCACGCGCATCATGCCCCGCATTCTTCGCCGCGTGGCAGAATGGAACTCGCGCGAGATGTTCATGCTCGCATGCAGCGCCATCGGCCTCGGCATCGGCTACGGCACGTATCTGCTGGGCCTTTCCTTCGCTTTCGGCGCCTTTGTCGCAGGCATGGTGCTCAGTGAATCGGATTACGGCCATCAGGCGCTGAGCGACATCATTCCCCTGCGCGACCTTTTCGGCCTGCTCTTCTTCGCCTCCATGGGCATGCTGGTTGACCCGCATTTCATCTGGGCCAACATCGGCACCATAACCGGCATCGCCATTGCCGCCTTTGCAGTGAAGGGCGTGCTCTTCTCCGTTCTCGGGCGTGTCTTCGGCTACGGCAACGTCGTGCCCATGGCGCTTGGCCTGAGCATGTTCCAGGCCGGGGAACTCTCGTTCCTGCTGGCCCGCGTGGGCGTTGAAAGCGGCAGCCTACCGCACCAGCAGTACACCATGTTCCTTGCAGTCGGCATACTGGGCATGGTGGCCACTCCCCCCATGTCTTCCCTTACTGCACCGCTGTACGCACTGCGCAGGCGCTACATGCCCGCGCCGGTCATGGAAAGCGTCAACCTGCCGCAAGACGGCCTGTGCGGCCACGTGGTCATCGCAGGCGGCGGACGCGTGGGGCGCTATGTTGCGGGCATTCTTTCCCGCCTTGCACAGCCCTTTGTTGTTGTTGAATCCAACTCGCGCCGTTTTGAGCAATGCCGCATTGCGGGATACCCGGTCATATACGGTGATGCAGGCCAGCATAACGTGCTGGAGGCTGCGGGAACCGAAAAGGCCTGCCTGCTGCTGGTCACCATCCCCTATCTGGCAGATGCCAAGGCTGTGGTTGCCCATGCCCGCAGAATGAAGCCCTCTCTTTCCGTAGTTGCCCGCGTGGCGGGTGCGGAACAGATGGAGGCCCTTGCCGATCTCGGCGTGCGCCAGACCATTCAACCAGAATTTGAAGCCGGGCTGGAACTCACTCGTCAGGCCCTGCTGCACCTCGGCCTGCCTGTGGGTGAAATTCAACGTTTCTCCGATACCGTACGGCGTGAACGCTACGCCGCCATATTCGAGGCCCATCCCGAATACCGCACGCTCACCCAGATAGGTGACGCAGCTTCGAGCATGCAGCTTTCATGGATCGCACTGGAAGAAGGAAGCAAGCTCACCGGCCGCAGTCTGGCCGGGCTGCAATTGCGCACCACTCTCGGTGTTTCCGTTGTGGGCATACTGCGCAATGGCTCGCTCGTGCCCAACCCGGACGCTGAGTTTGTGCTGCAGGCTGGCGACATTGCAGGCATAATGGGTACAACCGAAGCCATGGAGGCCTTCACCGAAAGGGCCAGAGGCGAGGTTGCCGCCGTGCACGATGAAGAAGCCCATGCAGGGGAATTTGCCTCGATCCATAGCTGATTCTGCGGAAAAAAACTGCTTTGCATAAGAAGTGCCACATTCCGTTGCAGCCCATGCCGGAATGTGGCATCTTTTTATGACATGCCCTGACGCGCACTCTTTCTGGAAGGCACTTCACTGCCAACCACCGCGGGCGGCATGCAAAGAATCCGGTACCCCCTACTTTTTCCTCTTATCCCTGTGCGAGGCCTCATGACCAGAGACCATTCTCACCTCACGGAACTTACCAAAGAAGTACTGTTTGCCGTTTTGCCCATCAGTGCCATTGTCTGCGTGCTGCAAGTCTCGCTGCTCCACATGCCGTGGGACATATTTGCACGCTTCATGCTCGGCAGCCTGTTTGTGGGCGGCGGCCTGTTCCTCTTCCTGCTCGGCGTACGGGCGGGCCTGCTCCCCATGGGAGAAACCATTGGCGGCGAGCTGCCCAAATCGGGCTCGGTTGCCTATCTGCTTATCATGTCCTTTCTGCTCGGCACGGTAGTGACTCTGGCAGAACCTGACGTGCGCGTACTGGCGCATCAGGTCGACTATGTTTCAGCGGGGCTTGTTTCCCGCAACCTGCTGGTCATTGTCGTGGCCATAAGCGTAGGCATATGCCTATGCGGCGCCATTTTGCGCATCCTGCTCGGGGTGCCCATCGTCCGGGTGCTCACGGCAGGCTATCTGGCCGTACTCGTGCTGGCCTTTTTCACCCCTGCCAGCTTTCTGCCCATTGCCTTTGATGCAGGGGGCGTAACTACCGGTCCCGTTACCGTTCCGTTCATTCTGGCGCTCGGCATCGGTACCGTGGGCGTTTTGCGCGGCAAGAACTCCTTCAGTGAAGGCTTCGGCCTTGTGGGGCTGGCCTCCATCGGACCTGTCATCGGCGTAATGCTCATAGGAATGCTTTACGGATGAACCTGATACTCGACTTTCTCGATATGCGGCATGTAGCCGCTGAACTGGCTATGGCATTTGCCCCGCTGGTCGTCTTTTTTCTGTATATGCAGTACCGCTCGTTGCACCTGCCCACCACCTATGTAATGCGCATGTTCAAAGGCGTTGCGCTTTCCTATGTAGGGCTGGTGCTGTTTCTGCAGGGCGTAACACAGGGCTTTCTGCCCGCAGGCACAGAAATAGGACGCATCATCGGCGGTGCGGAATGGCGCTGGGCACTTGTGCCGCTCGGATTTCTGTTCGGCTTTGCCGCCACGGCCGCCGAACCGGCTGTGCGCGTGCTGGCCACTGAAATGGAAAAGGCATCATCCGGTGCCGTGAAACAGCGCCCTGTGCTGATAACCCTGTCACTTGGCGTGGGGGCGTTTGTTGCCCTGGGCATGGCCAAGCTGCTGGCGGGTTTTCCCATATTGTGGGTTGTGGTACCGGGCTATCTGCTGGTGCTGGCCATGGCCCGATTTTCCAAACCGGACTATGTGGCTGCCGCGTTTGACGCAGGCGGTGTGGCTACCGGCCCCATGACGGTTACCTTCGTCATGGCGGTCGTACTTGGCGCGGCAGAGGCACTGGAAGGAAGAGACCCTGTTGCCGACGGATTCGGTCTTATCGCCATGGTGGCCCTTGCGCCCATACTGTCGATAATGATCCTCGGCATGATCTATTCGCGGAGAAGGAGTGATACCTGATGAACATTCATGACGATTTCGACTGCATCGTCACCATTGTGAACAAAGGCCACAGCGGCCCCGTGGTTGAGGCATCCCGCAAGGCCGGTGCCGAAGGGGGCACCATTATTCTGGGCCGCGGCACGGGACTGCGTGAGGTCAAGAGCATCATGGGCATTGTCATTGAGCCGGAAAAGGAAATAGTGCTCACTCTGGTAAAGGGCGACATCAGCAGAAAGGTGCTTGAATCCATTGTGGAAGCAGGCAATCTGGAACAGCCCGGAGCAGGAATTGCATTCATCCTGCCGGTCAAGGGAGTGGCAGGCATCTGCCATCTGGACTGCGCAATACCTTAGAAATGATAGATGGATCGGCGTTCGCGCGAGGATTCCTTGCGCGACGCCCGGTCTATTCTTCTGCTTTGTTCAGCGAGATTTCCACAACCAGATTGCCGTCCGGCGTGGTGAAGGGAATGGAGAGTATGGGCTGCTTGTTGATGTGGCCCAGAGTGTGATTCTTGCCGATGATGACCGACGGCGTTGAAGCCTGAAACTTCATGCCTTCGTTGGCAAGGTGCGCGCGAGCCTGACCCGCGATCATGTTGGTGAGTTCACCAACTGCGTCCGCAATTTCCTCGTTTATCTTGGTGTAATCCTCACCCAGCATGTTGGACACGATGCGCAGAATGCATTTTTCGTCCAGCGTAAGGGAAATCACCCCCTCAGCATAGCCGGTCACACCGATAAGACCTGTAACATCCCCAACCGCCGTACGGCGGGTGTTTATGTAGGGCTTGCCGGGGCGGGCTTCCACCATGGCCATGGTGCCAAGCACGTCTATTACGGCAGCAAGAAAGGGGTTCATGAAACTTACGTTATATTGCGCACTCATGTGAGTTGTTCTTCCAGTGAGCGGTCGAGTTGTCAAGGGGAAGCGAGCAGAAGATGAGGTTCAAGAGGCCGGAATAGCGGTATTCCGGCCTCATTGTTTACTACAGGAAAGAGGCGAAGAGCTCGTCTATGTGATTGTCGAACAGGCCGACGACGGATACCAGATCACTGGGTTTGAGCGGCAGACGCTCCCATGCTCCCTCTTCCATACCCGGCAGCACATACATGGCCCCCGTGGAAATTTCCATGGCGTTGGTCATGTTGTCCGCCAGCTGGATAATGGAGGCAGCCAGAGGGTCCTGCGCACCGGAAGGCTTGTGATGCCAGGTCATGGCGTCCACCAGCGAAGCCGGGAAGCGCCATTCCGTCAGCAGCATGTTGCCCACATCGGTGTGGTCAAAGCCGAGCACGTCGCGCTCTGCGTCCACCAGCGGCAGCATGTTTTCACGGGCATACAGCAACGTCTGCACAGAAGCGTAAGGAAGCTTCTTGAAGATGATGAGGCGGCCCACGTCGTGCAGCAAACCTGCGGTGAAGAACTTGTCCGCCTTCAGCCCGTCTATCTTGGAGGCAATAAGCTTGGCGAACACGCCACAGCTTACCGAATGCTTCCAGAAGGTCTTCACGTCCATCAGTTCCGGGGGAATGTCCTTGAACACCTTGATGGCTGAAATGCCGAGAGCAAGGTTGGAGACTTCCGTCACCCCCACAAGGGCAATGGCGTGAGCCACGTCTTCCACCGTTTCAAGCAACCCGTAGAAGGGGCTGTTTACCAGCTTGAGCAGCTTGGCGGTGAGTTCCATGTCGTTGCTGACGATGCGTGCCACGTCTTCTGCCGAACTGGTCGGAGAATCCAGCACTTCCTTGATGCGGAAATACACATCGGGAAACGAGGCAAGCTGTGCTTCGCTGTCTGCAAGTGATTTGGGATCAACCATTCCCGGTGTGAACGTATCCTTGAGATATTCCGTATTCCGGGTAAGGCGTGCATCCTCATCCGGAAGTTCCCATCCCAATCCCAGCGCTGCGCTGGTACGGAACACACTCAACCGGTACAACTCCGCAATGGCATCGTTGTCATGGTCGGTATACATGAAAAAGTTGCGCACATATTCTTCGCTGAGCGCCATCTGGGCTGCGGGCGAGTCGGGTTTCATGCCATTCCTCCGTTTGGCTGATTACGCCTAGGGACACATGTGGTTGTCCGATCCGTTGCCTTTATACGCAACTTGCTAGCCTTCCTTCCGGTAGCACATGCCACCGGGTTTGAGCACCGGTTTGAACGCGGTGGAAAGCTTGTGGATGCTCTCTGAATGACCGAGGAACAGATAGCCCCCGGAGAGCAGGTTGTCGTAGTAGGCAGTGATGACGCTCTGCTTCATCGGATCATCAAAGTAGATGATCACGTTGCGGCAAAACACGATGTGCGACTTGGGTACACGCTTGAGGGCCATACTGTCGCTGAGGTTGATGGGCCCGAAGTTGATGAGCTTCTTGATGCGTGGCTTGACCCTGAAGTTGTCCCCTTCCTGATCGAAGTACTTGGCGATGATGCCTTTCGGGGTGGTCCGCAGGGAGTATTCCGTATACAGCCCTTCCTTTGCCTTGGCGAGCATGGCGGGAGAAAGGTCGTTTGCCGTGATGCGTATGTTCCAGCCAATGACTGACATGCCCAGAACTTCGCTTATCATTATGGCGAGGGTATACGGCTCCTCACCCGAAGAACAGCCCGCGGACCAAATAAACAGTTCCTTGCGTCCTGCGGCTTCCTGTTCCTTGATAATGTCCTTGAGAATGTCGTTCTGGAATATGCCGAGCTGCCGGACATCCCTGTAGAAGCTGGTTTCGTTGGTGGTGACCTTCTCGCAGAGCTTGTCCATCTCAAGGGTCTTGTTCCGGTCAAGACGCAGGTAGTCGTAATATTCCTTGAAGGTATTGAGTCCAAGCTCCTGCAGCCGAGAACCCAAACGATTCTCAAGCAGATACTTGCGCTTGTCGGGAATGCTGATGCCTGTCTTCTCGTAAATGAAGCCGCTCAGCTGGGCGAACTCTTCGTCTGATATTTTGGGCGTTTTACGCAGGGAAAGTCCACCGGAAAAGGAACGCTCCTGCTTGCCGAAATCGGTCATAAGTCCGCCGGTTCTGCCGCCTGGCAGTCCCGAGGATGCTGTCGTACGGGCACCCGCCGATGTGGTTGTGGACCCGAATTTACCGGATGATAACAATGCCATTGTTTCCTCATTTGTTATCAGAAGGTTATCTGGAATACTTTACAGTATACCTCGCAGGAAAACAAAGGCAACAAAAAACTCGAAAACTGCTGTTATAACGCCTTGCCCTGCAGCTGGTTTCCGAAGAAGCGCAAGAGGATATCGTTCACAGCCTTGTGCACGGCCTCTCTGTCGGCTTTGCCGGAATCACGGCATATGGCCGGATAATTGGCCCGCATGCGGTCAGAGCAGACCGAGTGCAGGGTAAAACTCGTTGCATCGGACAATATGAAATAACTGGTATTTTCCGGCAGCAGCGTGCGCAGGTACCGTGCATGCAGGTCCGGCACGTTCATGGCGTCCTGTTCCGCCTCTATCATCACCACGGGCACCTGCATGGAGGCAATGCCCTGTCCGGTGAAGAGCATGCCGTAAGCAGGCGCAAGCAGCGCAAGGCTCTTCACTCTGGGGTCCTGCCAGCCATGGCCGTCCGGGGGCAACAACTCCTGTGCGGTCTTCTCCATGAACTTGGCAAGCCGGGCGTGGGCCCAGTCGGAACAATACGGATCATCCTCACCCGCCCGTGCGCAATAGGTTCGCAGCCCGGCAGGGTCCGGCACGGCACCGGCAAGCAGCATGGCACCGGCAGCGCCCGCCCCATAGCCTATAACGCCTATGTTGTTCATGTCCGCTATGGGGCCAAGCTCGGGGTGCGCCGCCACGGCTTCAAGGGCCTGTTCCAGATGGTGGGGCCTGTCAGTTACCTGATGCTCCGTGTAGATGCGTGAAGTATCGAGGTAGTTGTCACCGGGGTGCGTGGGAGCAACAACTACGAAGCCCTTGCGTGCCAGAAACTCCGCCGTGTCATGGTGTGACAGGCCGGATTCCGCCGAGGCATGGGAAAGGAGGATTACCGGAAACTTGCCCTCTTCCGGCATCCCTTCGCGTGCGGCAGAGATGGTGTAGGGCTCAAGAAATACCGAACGCTCGGGACGGATAGTCGGGTACCATACATATATGGCTATTCTCGATCCCGAGTTCTCTTCCCATGCATTCAGAATATGCAGGCCCACCCGGCCACCTT
>JBKEAK010000004.1:0-12966 GCA_047972125.1 Halodesulfovibrio sp. | reverse complement strand
CACGTGCAGGGACGGCTCTGGCCGGAGAACTGCAACGCATAGAGGGTATTGGTCCTTCTCTTGCCAAGGTTCTGTGGGAGCATTTTTCTTCGATTCGTGAAATGGCCGATGCCACGGAAGCAGAGCTTGCGACCTTGCCCGGAATTGGCTTGGCCAAGGCCAAACGTATCAGGTCGGGGCTTGCCGCTATGCGGACCAGAAAATGATGCGTGCCAGAAAATGATGCACGCCAGAAAGTGGTGAGCCCCAGAAAACGGAGTGCCCCATTATCTGTCGTGTCCGGCGTATACGCTGCGGGTGTGCAGTTGTAGATACAGCTGTGGCGGAGAAGGGCGTGGGGCATAACCAGCCGCTGCGCGTTCTGGGTTTTGGAGTTACGTTCCGGTATGCAGTGATGCTTGTTGATATGGAGGGCATGTTCGTTGAATACATGTGACGACGATTCCGCCTGCCGCAAGGGGGTGGCCCAAGTGGATGGCACCGGCTCCATATTGCGTGCCGACGCAAGGTTCTGTGAAATACTGACGGCCTTGCAGCATGACGCATATGGAGCAATTGGTTCTGTTCAGGAACGACCTATGAATCTCGCGGAAGTTATGCCCCTCCATCAGGCCGTGGAGCGCGGCGAGGCATGGAGCGGCATGGCCGGGACCGTGGGTGGTAGTGCGGTGCGTGCAGCGTATTTTCCTCTCCCGTTTCTTCCGTTTCTTCCGGCCGGTAACGGAACGGGTGGGATGGTCATGCTGGAGCTGGACGAACCGCCCCAGCAATTGCAGGCGGATATGCTTCGCTTTGCGCGCGGTGTGACACACGAATTCAACAATACCCTTGCGTCCATTCAGGGCTTTGCCGAGATTGCAGCTTCCTTTGCCACGGAAGAATCTCCCATGCAGGTGCGCGCTTTGCAGAATATCCTCCGCGGGTGTGAACACGCCGAGGCGGCTATCCGCATGGGGCGGATAATGGCTGGCAGAGCCGATTGCAAGCTGGTCCCGCTTGACCTTGTCCAGACGGTGCAAGATTTGATTGATGGGCGTAGGGTTTCGCTGCCCGAGGGCATCAAGACATCCCTCTTCGTGGGTGATGTGACAGAAGAAGGCTGTCCCGTCGCCGTTCGGCATGAAGCGATATCAGAAGCCTACAAAGTGCAGGGCGACAGCCGCCTGCTGGAACTGGCCTTTGACGCTCTGTGGGATAACGCCTTGCAGGCGCTGGGTGATGCAGGCGAGATTGTGGTACGGCTGTCACGTCGTGATGCTGATGCTGCGATAGCACTGGACGTGCATGATAATGGACCGGGTATGACTCCCGAAGTGCTTGCAGTCTGTGCGGAGCCGTATTTCACCACCCGTGAATCCGCAGGCGCCAAAGGGCGAGGGCTTTCGCTTGCGAGGGGCGTTGTTTGGCTGCACAGAGGAAAATTTTTTGTGGAGTCGACATCCGGCAAGGGAACAACAGTACGTCTGTTGCTGCCCGGATCGACAGGGCGGCCGTAACAGGTCTGGCAACAGCTCTGGTAACAGGTCTAGCAACAGGACAGAGTCAGGGATAACGTAACATGGCCCGTATTCTTATTATAGAGGACGATGCTCTTTTCAGGGAAATGCTCCTCTCCGCCATGCAGATGGACGGCCTTGATGCGCAAGGGGTGGGCTCCATGGCACAAGGGCGGGAAGCTCTCGCCATGCAGCGGTTTGATCTGGTCTTGCTGGATGTGGGCTTGCCGGATGGCAACGGCCTTGGATTCATTCCCGAAATTTCTGCTGCCGTGGGTACGCCGGAAGTCATCATTATTACCGGCGACGGGCACGCGGACGGTGCCGAGCTGGCCATAACCAGCGGCGCGCTTGATTATATCAGCAAACCGGCCTCTCTCGCATCAGTGCGTGAGGCTGTGCAGCGTGCTCTTGCCTACCGCAAGGGAGCCTGCCAACTCACCGAGCCGGAGCGGTTCGGCATTGTGGGTAACAGTGTTTCCATGCAGCGTTGCTTCAGGTTGCTTTCCGAAGCAGCTTCCAGTGAAGCACCTGTCCTTATTACGGGGGAAACCGGCACAGGTAAGGAACTCTTTGCCCGTGCGGTGCATCGCAACAGCCATCGCGCAGGTGGCCCCTTCATTGCCGTGGACTGCGGCGCCATTGCCAAATCCCTTACCGAGAGCGAACTGTTCGGCCATGCCCGCGGCGCTTTTACTGGTGCAGACCGCCCCCGCGACGGTCTGGTCATGCAGGCGCACGGCGGCACGCTTTTTCTTGACGAAGTGGGTGAACTTGCCATGCCCCAGCAGCGCACCTTTCTGCGTGTACTGGAAGAACAACGGTTCAGGCCGGTGGGGGGTGGGCGCGAGGTGCACAGTAACTTCCGGCTGGTGGCAGCGACAAACCGGGCGCTCCCTGCCATGGTGCACAAGGGCACCTTCAGGGAGGATCTGCTGTTCCGCCTGCAGGCCATGCATATTCATCTGCCCCCGCTGCGGGAGCGGATGGACGACCTCTCCGAACTGGTCCGGCATTTTGCAGATAAGGCCTGTCAGCGGTACGGTTTTCCCCGCAAGCAGCTCAACAACGCCTTTCTTGGCGAACTGCTTCTGTATCCGTGGCCGGGCAATGTCCGCGAATTGCTGCATGTTACCGATCAGAGCGTGATCCGTGGGCGTTTTTCGCCGGAACTACTGCCGGAGCATCTCCCCAGCAGTGTGCGGGTGGCCGTGGCGCGTTCACGCGTTGCGTCCGGCCCGGATGCACAGGACGGGCAGGATGAATCGGCAGGACTGGCAGTTCATGAAGGCACGGGTAAGACGTGGACAGGAAAAGGCTGTCAGCCCGGAAATGCTGAAATTCTCCACGGTGAGCAGGTGGGGAATGGTACGCTGGGCGAGTGGAAAACCTTTCGCGACAGAGTGTTGGATGAGGCGGAGCAGACGTATCTTCTTAAGCTGCTGGAACAGACAGGCGGAGACGTCTCCCGTGCCAGCAAAATAGCCGGGGTTTCGCGGCAGCGGCTCTATACCATGTTGCGTAAGCATGGCATAAGCAGGGCGTGGCGTGCCGTCTCCGAGATTCTGTGATGTTACATATGTAAACTTTAAGTTTACATGGTAAATTGTTTGGTTAGTAAATTCTCCGGAATTGGTACAACAGTGTCCGGAAAGCCGCGAATATTGTAAGCTTTGCGGGTACCCTCTTATGGTATGCATTTTGTATCTTGCAGGATGGCATAGAGGAGGGATCACATGCTTACTGATTTATCTCGCATTGTTCATCAGGTTGTGCTGAATAGCCATGTTCCTGCCAAGGCGTTGGCCAAGGAAGTAGGTAAATCGTATTCCACGCTGCTGAGGGAAGTGAACCCCTACGACACAGGGGCCAAGCTTGGCGTGGAAACACTTATGGAAATCATGAGGCAGACCGGTAATGTCGACCCGCTTATCTACATGGCTAGGCAGTTCGGCTTTGATCTGGTTCCGGCTCCCGGCGGTGCCGTGTGCCGCAGGCGCGACAATCTGGAGACCACTCCGCAGGAACAGGCTGCCGTAGGGGCCTGAAGGTGAGGTTATGGGGGGCACAATCAACATTGCTCTGGCACCCAATCGTGTGGTTGTCATGGAAGACGACGCACTCGTCCGCGAGCTGCTGCAGATCGTTCTGAAGAAAGGCGGGTATCAGGTGGTTCTCGCCGGAAACGGTGTGGAAGGTATGCAGGCCATGCGCAATCACGGTGCTGACTTGGTTATCACCGATCTGTTCATGCCGGAACAGGACGGTTTGCAGACCATCATGCAGTTGCGCAAGGAATTCCCTGCTGTCCGCATTGTGGCCATGACTTCCGGCGCTGCCTATCTGAGCCTGAACAATGCCCGCGAAACAGCAACGCTGCTGGGCGCAGACGGCTTTCTTGAAAAGCCCCTGAATCAGGCCATGCTGCTGGATATGATGGAGAACCTGCTGGGCACGCCAAGAACGGCGTGATTGCAGGGCCCGCTACAGCGCGCGCTCGATGATGCCGCCTGCGAGGACATTCTGTTCCGCATCATAGATGCAGCATATCTGTCCCGCGGCCGGGGGCGTGCGCGGCGTGTCAAAATGCACGGTCATGGTAAGCGTAGTGCCGGGACCGGTCTGCATGGCCACGGCTGCCGGGAGCGGCTGTTGCCGGTAGCGGATGCGTACGAGCAGTTCTGTGGGCCACTTTTCGTATGGCACCAGCAGGTTGAGGTCTGTGACCACACATCCGGCTGATGCCAGTGTTTCCTTTTCTCCGACAACCAGCGTGTTTGTCCGGGCGTCCTTGCCCACCACGTAGAGCGGGGCTTTCCATGCAATGCCCAGCCCTTTGCGTTGTCCTTCCGTATATTGCCACAGCCCTTCGTGGGTACCCACCCGTTCGCCATCCGTCGTGATAATGGGCCCTTTGCCGTGCAGGGCAACAGGTCTGCTGCGCAGAAAGGCACGGTAGTCATCATCGGGCACAAAGCAGATTTCCTGACTTTCACTGGGATAGGGCGGTGTGAGGCCCCTGCCTGCAAGATTCGCCTTTACGGCTTCCTTGGTCCATGTTCCCAGCGGGAACACGGCGCGCGCCAGTGCGGCAGGCGAAACCAGCGACAGGAAGTAGCTCTGGTCCTTTGTGGCATCATGCCCCCGGGAGAGAATGCGCCCGTATACGGGATGGTCATGCAGCACGGCATAATGCCCAGTGGCGATCTGCGTGGCACCCAGCTTTTCTGCCTCACGCCACAGCGCGCCGAATTTCATGCGGGCATTGCAGAGCGCACACGGATTAGGGGTGCGTGCCTTGGCATATTCATCCAGAAAAGGTTGCACCACGCACTGTTCAAACTCGTCGTGCAGGTCAACGGCGTGGAAGGGAACATCCAGTTCTTCGCACATGGCGGCAAGTGCCTGTTCACGTTCTTCGCTGCGGGGCAGAAAGTGGGCATGCAGGGCAATGACGTCGTGTCCCTGTTCCTTCAGGGAAAGCAGGGCGAACATGGAGTCCGTGCCGCCGCTTATGGCTACCGCAATGGTCATGGTGCGAGTCCTGTGAATGTTTGTCCGGTCCGGCTATTCTAACGGAAACAGGCGGGGAAGCAATGGTGCTTTCCCGCCTGCAGTATGTATGTAGGTTCGTCTGCTACAGCCCTGCGGGGGTGCCGATGGACGGAGTGACCTTTTCCAGCGCGTGCGCAATGGAGTAGATGGTCGCCTCGTCAAACGCCTTGCCCAGAAGCTGCAGACCAACGGGCATTCCGCTGTCCTTGCCGAGACCCACGGGCAGCGACAGACCGGGCAGCCCTGCAAGGTTCAGCGAGATGGTGTAGATGTCCATGAGGTACATCTTCAGCGGATCGTCCGTCAGTTCACCCACCTTCCATGCGGAAACAGGCGATGCGGGGCCGCAAAGCACGTCGCACTGGCTGAGTGCCTTTTCGTAGTCTTCCCGGATGCGGCGGCGCACCTGAGCGGCCTTGCGGTAGTAAGCATCGTAATACCCGGAAGAAAGCACGTAGGTGCCGAGCATGATGCGGCGCTGCACTTCATCGCCAAAGCCCTTGCTGCGGGATTTTACGTAGATGTCGAGCAGGGCATCGGCATCTGCGTCGCGGTAGCCGTAGCGTACGCCGTCGAAACGGGCGAGGTTGGAGCTGGCTTCAGCCATGGCCACGATGTAGTACACCGCGATGGCGTAGGGCGAATGCGGCAGGGAAACTTCCACCGGTTCAGCCCCAAGGTTCTTGAGCTGGTTCAGGGCAGCGGCGCATGCGGCTTCCACTTCCGGATCAAGCCCCTTGCCCCAGAATTCTGCGGGCAGGCCGATGCGTACGCCCTTCAGGTCGTCGCGGCCAAGCGCTGCCAGATAATCCGGCACGGCAAGGTCGGAACAGGTGGAATCCTTGGGGTCGTGCCCAGCAATCACCTGCAGCATGCGGGCGTTGTCTTCCACCGTGCGGGTCATGGGGCCTATCTGGTCCAGCGAGGAACCGTAAGCGACCATGCCGTAGCGCGAGACGCGGCCATAGGTGGGCTTCATGCCCACGCAGCCGCACAGGGAAGCGGGCTGGCGGATGGAACCGCCGGTATCCGTACCCAGCGAGCCGAAAGCCTGCGAAGCCGCAACAGAGGCTGCGGAACCGCCGGAGGAACCGCCCGGCACGCGGGAAAGGTCCCACGGGTTGCGGGTGGGGTGGAAGGCGGAATTTTCGGTGGAAGACCCCATGGCGAATTCGTCCATGTTGGTCTTGCCGATGATGACAGCGCCTGCTTCCTTGAGCTTGCGCACGGCATATGCGTCATAAAAGGGCTTGAAGTTGCCCAGAATTTTCGAGCCGCAGGTCGTGGTCACGTCTTTGGTGCACAGCACGTCCTTCACGGTTACGGGGACACCCCAGAGAGGCTTGTCTGCATCGGGGCCGGCTGCGTCCATGGCCTTTGCCGTGGCAAGGGCTTCTTCGCGCTGCAGGTTGAGCAGGGCCTGAATCTTGGGCTCGGTCGCGTCAATGCGTGCAAGGCACGAGGTCACGGCTTCTTCTGCGGAAACATCGCGGGAAAGAAGCTGCGTGCGGATTTCGGAAAGCGATTTGGTATACAGGTCAGACATTCTACTGCGTCTCCGGCGTATTAGACGATCTTGGGCACGACAAAGAACTGCCCGTCGGTCTGGGGTGCGTTGGAAAGAACGGCATCCCGTTCGGCTGTCTTGGCCGCAACGTCGTCACGCAGGACAGTGCTGTGCATCACAGGGCTGTAGAGCGGCTCAACATCGCTGGTGTCCAGCTCGTTGAGCGTTTCCATGTAGTTGAGAATGGATTCGAACTGCCCCGCAAACAGCGAGAGCTTGTCCTCGTCCAGTTCAAGGCGCGCCAGCTTGGCAATTTCCGCAACGCGCTCAGGCGATATTTTCATGGAATGATCTCCTCGTATCCAAAGTTCTCTACGGGCTGCCGGAATGCCGGGCATCCGGTTGTCCGCATGGGCTGGCCGTATTCGGGCGATATCAGCCCTTGATTTTCGTCTGATATTCCTCTTCGAGCATCTTCACGCGTTCTTCATGACGCTGACGGATCTGCTCCAGCTTCTCGCGGAAGCTGGCAGGATCAAGCGGCTCGAATCCGGCACTTGCAGGCGTGAACAGGAACATCTTCTGCGAGGCGCGTCCTTCCGGCGTCCAGTGGATGGGAGCAATGCTCCAGTCCATGGCCTGCGCGGTCTGGATGCGCTTGTTCATGTCGTCGGCGGAAACCGCTTCTTCGGGCGAGCCGAGCAGCGAAGCAAAACGCACGAAGTCGTAGCCGAGGCCAACCCAGAGGTCGGGCTTGCCAAGGCCGGATTCATCAAGCGTCTTGGCAAGGTTTGCCGAGGCCGTGGTGGGGGTGAAGGGGTTCCATGAACCGGGGAAGACGGCCAGATTGAAGTAGCGCGTTTCCACGTCCTTGCTGGAAGACAGACCCTGCTCCCACAGCGCGGAGCCAAGGAAGACCATGCGGGTTTCCTGATAGAAGAAGAAATGGGGGATGAGGCTCTGCATCTGCTGCCAGCCGTCAGGCAGGAACGCTGCCTGGAAGGAGGGCTTGGGCGGCATGGGGTCTTCTTCACCCGGACGACGGCCGGGGACTCTGAGGAAGCTGCGCATGGTCTTGCCCCATGAAGGAGAATCCTTGGGGGCGTATGCGGCCGTGGCAGTGGTGTTTATGCCGAGTTCGGAGCCTGCGTCTTTGAACAGGTTGCTCATGCGCATGCCGAACGCCTCGTCAGGATACAGGATGCCGTAGTTCTCAATGCCCAGATCGTTCTTGGCGAATTCAAGCACGGTACGCACCTGGTCGCGGGGGCTGGAGAAGAAGCGCCATGCCACCTTGCCCTCTTCACCCTGCTCAAGGGTGGAAAGGAAGGTGAAGAAATTACGGTCGTCAAGCTGGCCCTGCTTTCTGAGCAGTTCCATGGATTCCGTGCGCAGGGGGCCGCCGACAACGCTGATGCCCTTGGGCAGTGCGGCGAGTTTCTTTTCCCAGCCTGCGGCAGCGGTGTTGATGACGGTGACGGAAAGGTCGTTGCCGGACTTGGCAAGGTCCCACTGGGCCACGCCCGCACCGCGCACGATCTTCCAGCCGATGTTGCCGAAGGGACCGGTCAGGGGCAGCGCAAGGGCGATACCCTGCGCGGGCTGACCATATTCCTGCTCAAGGGGGCTCAGAATGCGTTCGACAAGCAGCTTGTCGGACAAATGTCCGGCAAGGCGCAGGCGCTGAAGGGCCTGATGAGCCAGCGGCCAGCTTTCGTTATCCGTGGCAGAACGGCGGGCCTTTTCGAGCAGGATGATGGACTAAGGGAAATCCAGTTCGTTTTCAGGAGTCAGCAGGCCTGCGAGCATGGCAAGCGCTTCCGGCTCGGCGGACTGCAACTGGGCGAACAGGCGGTTTTACAGCGTGCCCTTGTATGCCTTGGCGTCAGAGCTCTTGGATGCCTGCTCATACAGGTCGGAAAGGGTCTGCATGGCAGCGTGCGGGTCTTCACCGTCGGTCCATTCCCGGCTGGCGAGCAGCAGGGTGGCTTCCGTACGCACGGCTCTGGAGCGGACGGAGTCGGCAGAAAGGGCCTGCAGCGTGTCCACGGCCTTCTGGCGGGGCAGGTTGAGCATGCACTTGCTGAAGGCGTTGAGCCATTCCGAGGTGTTTTCCGCATCCGCATCAAGGGAGCGCCACTTTTCAAGCGCCTCAATGCCGAGGTTGTATTTTTCGTTGGCAACGGTGCTCAGCGAGAAATACTTCCATGCTTCCAGCGTTTCTTCCTGCGAGAGCTGGGGCAGCTGCAGGGTTCTGTCATATAGTGCTTCCGCACGTTTGAAGTCGCCGTTGGAGTAGGCGGCAAACGCCTGCTCGGGCAGCGTCATGTACTGCTGCTCTGCGCCGGAGTGCATAGGAGGAGCCACAATGGCTTTCTGGCAACCTGCGAGCAGGGCGAAGGCGAACAGCAGACTAAAGACCGCAAGGAGCGGCATCCGTGAACGCCGCGTGGTATTCGATTCGGGATAGTTTCGCATATTGGGTACCATAATGATAAAGGCCTGATCCGCCAAACGACGAATCAGGCCAAGCTAATCATATACCGTTGCAATTGCAAGAGCGGGTGTCCGCTCCGGCAGGCAGGGCGCTGAAGTTTACTTCTTCACTTCGGTGTAGTCGGCGTCGACCACGTCATCATCTTCCTTGCGGGCGCCGCCTGCGGCACCGGCATCGGCACCAGCTTCGCCGCCCTGAGCACCCTGCGCCTGCTGGGCGTAGAGCTGTTCGGCCAGCTTGTGGGAAGCCTGAGACAGTTCGTCGGTTGCCTTCTTGATGGCGTCGATATCTTCGCCTTCCATGGCCTTTCTGAGCACTTCGATCTTGCCGTCGATTTCGCTCTTGAGACCGGCATCAAGCTTGTCGCCGAGGTCGTGGATGGACTTTTCGGCGGAGTAGATCAGGGTATCGGCCTGGTTGCGGGCTTCGATAACCTGCTGCTTCTTCTTGTCTTCGTCGGCATGGGATTCGGCTTCCTTGATAAGGCGCTGAATCTCGTCTTCGGAAAGACCGGAGGAAGCGGTGATGCGGATGGACTGTTCCTTGCCGGTGCCCAGATCCTTGGCGGACACGTGCACGATGCCGTTTGCGTCGATGTCGAAGCTCACTTCGACCTGGGGCATGCCACGGGGTGCCGGGGGAATGCCGGTCAGTTCAAAGCGGCCGAGAGTCATGTTGTCACCGGCCATGGGACGCTCGCCCTGCATGACGTGAATGGACACGGAGGGCTGGTTGTCCGCAGCGGTGGTGAAGGTCTGCGACTTCTTGGTCGGGATGGGGGTGTTGCGGTCGATCAGCTTTGTGAACACGCCGCCCAGGGTTTCGATACCCAGAGACAGGGGGGTCACGTCGAGCAGCAGCACGTCCTTCACGTCACCGGCGAGAATGCCGCCCTGAATTGCGGCGCCCATGGCAACCACTTCATCGGGGTTCACGGAACGGTTGGGTTCCTTGCCGAAGAATTCTGCAACCTTCTTCTGCACCAGAGGCATACGGGTCATACCGCCAACGAGCACCACTTCGTCGATTTCTGCAGCGGAGAGACCGGCGTCTGCCAGTGCCTTCTTGCAGGGAGCAATGGTGCGGTCGACAAGCGCTTCCACCAGCTTTTCCAGCTTGGCGCGGGAAAGCTTGAGCATAAGGTGCTTGGGGCCGGTCTGGTCAGCAGTGATGAAGGGCAGGTTCACTTCCGCTTCCATGGAGGTGGAAAGGTCCTTCTTTGCCTTTTCTGCTGCTTCCTTCAGGCGCTGCAGGGCCATGCGGTCCTTGGAAAGGTCGATGCCGTGGTTCTCGCGCTTGAACTCGTCCACCAGGTAATTGATGATGGCAAGGTCGAAGTCTTCGCCGCCGAGGAAGGTGTCGCCGTTGGTGGCGCGTACTTCAACAACGTTGTCGCCCACTTCGAGAATGGAGATATCGAAGGTGCCGCCGCCGAGGTCGAATACGGCGATCTTCTCGTTGGCCTTCTTGTCGAAGCCGTATGCGAGAGAGGCTGCAGTGGGTTCGTTGATGATACGCTTCACTTCCAGACCGGCGATACGGCCTGCGTCCTTGGTGGCCTGACGCTGGGAGTCGTTGAAGTATGCGGGAACGGTGATGACCGCTTCGGTAACTTCTTCACCCAGATAGGCTTCTGCGTCTGCCTTCAGCTTGCCGAGGATCATTGCGGAAACTTCGGCAGGGGAGTAGCTGCGGTCTTCAATTTCTACGTGTGCGTCGCCGCCGTTGCCGGAAACGATCTTGTAGGGAGAGTGGTCTGCCCAGCGGCCAACTTCGGGAGTGCTGAACTGGCGACCCATAAGACGCTTGATGGCGAAAACGGTGCGTTCGGGGTTGGTAACGGCCTGACGCTTGGCGATATCACCGACGAGACGTTCCTTGTCGGTAAAGCCGACGATGGAAGGGGTGGTACGTCCGCCTTCGGGGTTGGTGATACATTTGGGGTCCTTGCCTTCCATGATGTAGACACAGGAGTTGGTAGTTCCAAGGTCAATACCGATGATCTTACCCATGAGCGATTCCTCCTAACGAGATAGTCACGAAATATGTGTGTAAATTCTGCCTGATATATGAGCCGCTGCCAGCCGGCGCGGCGTCGTGTCAGCGTCGGGGAAAAACTAAGTTCGTTTTTCCGAGGGGCAAGGGGGATTGGTGAAATTTTTTACACAAGATATTGCAAGTTGTTGCAAATACATAATTTTCATGGTTTATCATTGTTGCCTGTTCTTACCGTATGTATAGGATTCACTTGGGATTTTTGGATGCAATCCGGCTGTAAGGTGCCCCCCTCTGTTGTCGTCAGCCCAAAGTAGAGTCGGCTTGGGGGGGATACTCTCTGTGTAGGTGTGTACGCTTTCTAAGAACTTTCATCGACCCACGTGGTGATGAGGCTGATGTTTTCATCCTTGATATCTCAGGTTTCTTCACGAGTTGTTCCATAATTGTTTGCTTGACTGGCAACCTTACATGGCTATGGTGCGGCAGATGCATGGTGCTCATGGCGGTCAAGCATAGTCTGATGGAAATATTCCTTTTAGTTTATAAGAAGGATGTAATATATTTTGCTATAAGATGATTGCTCGCGCTATGTTTATTGTTTTACTATTTGCTTCACCTGCTGTATGTGGCGATATATTTAAGCCTGTTGTAATATATCAAGGTGATATTGATAAGAGTTCGTATAATTTTACAATTCATTCAGGGGTAAAGAATTTTTCTGCATTAACAGGTGTTTCTGTTAAAGAAATTGTCGTTGATATGGAAATGAAGAATTACATAGAAGTATTGGATGATGTTTGTAGGAACGGTTATTCTCCTGTTGTCTTAATCTACGCAGACCATCTTAAAAATTTGCGGGGGTTTGTTCAAAAGTACTCGGGTATTCGTTTTCTCGCTTTTGGAACGATCCTTGATGAGCCCAATATTTTCTCGCTAGACCTTGCGGAGCATGAAGGGTCTTTCTTGGCGGGAGCTCTCGCTGCAATGACTTCAAAATCTCAGGTTATAGCGTTTCTTTCTATCTCAGATATACCGTTGATGCGTCGTTTTGGGTGTGGGTATGAGCAAGGGGCAAAGTACATCAATCCCGATATCAAGGTGTTGTACGGTTTTGTAGGCAGGTATCCAGGAGCATGGTTTGATGGGCCTGCTGCATCAAAGGTCGCGGATAGGATGATGGATGAGGGGGCGGATGTAGTGTATCAGGCCGCAGGCGGGGCTGGGGTTGCCGTCCTTGAGGCTGTGGCTAAGCGCGGAAAATTGGGCATTGGAGTTGACCATAATCAGAATGGGCTGTTTCCTGGGTTTGTACTTTCTTCAATGTATAAAAGAATAGACAGAGTTATTTACGCGGCGTTGGTGCATGCTAAAAAAGGAATTTGGCGTGATAATATAAAATATTTTGGCGTGGCGCAGGATGCTGTAGGCTTATCATTCGACGAACACAATTCATCTCTGGTAACCAATGCTACGCGAGAGCGTCTTGAAGAATTGAGAAGCAAGATTGTGCTTGGAGAAATAAAGGTTCATGACTTTGTTTTGGATAACAAGTGTTCACAGTGAATAATGGTGCTACTGTGAAAAAATATATTAATAGTATTGTAACTTTTTTGGTAGTAGTCATTTTTTTTAGTTTTTTTATCCCATTGTCTGTAGGTGTTCTTTATGAGTTAAGCGACGACAGGATTCGAATAGAATCTGAGATTGATAGTTTTCAAGATAATTTATTACATTATCTCGAAAGAGAATTGCTTGACGCCGTTGTTAATTTTGAGCCGAAGCAGGTGGAAAATGTTCTTGGTGTAGCGTTGCAGGATGATCGTATTCACAAGATCAAGGTTTTTTCAACTGTCTATAAAATGACCTTGGCTGACCTGAGTAAAGCGTCAAAGAATGACAGAGGATATTTTCCT
>JBKEAK010000096.1:0-26391 GCA_047972125.1 Halodesulfovibrio sp. | reverse complement strand
TGTCCTGCGGGGGCAGCACAAAAGCCACGGGGCGGATGGCTCCTTCCTGACTGAAGGCATTGAGCAGGCTGCCGCGCAGTACCGGAAGCTGCAGCATGGCGCATCCGCATGCGTGCACTTCGCTATCGTTCATCAGTCTGCTGCCGAGCCGGAAGGTGGGGGCCCTGTTTGTCTGTCTGCCAACAGTGCCGGAAAGGTCACAGGTCTGGTCAATGGGGAGTTGCTCGTCGATGAACAGCATGTCTATGGCATGCAGTCGCAGGCAGCTGCGGGCTTCCTCGAACGAGTGCGCAATGTGACAGGTTGCTCCCAGCCCGCCGAGCAGGTTGCAGAGTGAAACAGCCGTCAGGTGTCTGGGGTAGAGGGTTAGGGCAACCTTGCCTGCAAGGGGCAGGTCTTGTGGTGTATTCTCTGCCCCGCACTCCAGACGTAGCTGGACATGGAAGGTACTGCCCTTGCCGGGTTCTGATTCCAGCCAGATGTTCCCGCCCATGCGCTCGCACAACAGGCGGCTTATGGTCAGCCCAAGGCCGGTTCCGCCGTATTGGCGGCAGGTGGAGGAATCAGCCTGCGTAAACCTGTCGAATATGGTTTCGTGGTGTTCCTTGTGGATGCCTATGCCGGTGTCGCGCACCGCGAAGTGCAGAAAGGCTACCGGCAGACCGGCTTCCCTGTGTTCGAGCACAGAATCGACCCGGAGTTCTATCTCTCCCCGGTTGGTAAATTTGGTGGCATTGCCCAGAAGGTTAAGCAGAATCTGGCGTACGCGCTTGGGGTCGCCCACAACAGTTTCCGGCAGGTCAGCCGGAATGTGCGCGCCGAAGTCCAGCCCTTTACGGAAAATGGGATGGGCGGATATGCGAACTGCGTCGTCTATGGTCTGGCGCAGGTTGAAGGAAATGCACTCGAAGGGCATTTCTTCCACCTCGATGCGCGAAAGATCGAGAATGTCGTTGATGATGCCCACAAGATTTTCACCGGCGTTGCGGAAAATATCCACATATTGGCGCTGGTCCTGTGTGAGCCGTGTTTCCCAGAGAAGGTCGGCCATGCCCAGAATGGAGTTGAGCGGGGTGCGAATTTCATGGCTCATGGAAGCGAGAAACCGGCTCTTGGCCTTGTTCGCCTGCGCAGCTTCCTCGGCAAGTTCCCGCTCACGCGCAAAGGCTATGCGCAGTTGGCGGTTGGCCAGTGAAAGGCGCTCGGTACGTTCCTGCACCTTGCGTTCAAGATCGTCGTAGAGTTCCTTGAGCGATGTGCTCATGGTGTTGAAGTCGTTGGTCAGCTGACCCAGTTCGTCTTCGCGCTCCGGCGGCGGCAGGGTGCGGAATTTTCGGCTTGCTATGTCTCTGGCAAGTTGGGCCAGATTGCGCACGGGGCTCACGACAAGCGTATTGAGAAACAAATTGAGCACAATGCAGGCAAAAACGAGAAATACCACAAGCATTATGCCCATCTGCGAGGCCCGTTTAATGAGCGCACTGTTGAGCGGCGAGAGATACATGCCCATTTCAACGGTGCCGAGTGAGGTGTTGGCAGGCGGTGCAAAGACGGCGGTGCGTGATGAGGACAGCTTGGCTGCAGGCGAGGGAAACGTTGTGGCGGCCCCGGGCTGGGTTTCTTCTGAGCGGGCTGCCGCTTCCGGCAGGGGAGAGAGGCCGTGGGCGTTGGCTGTGTCGGGGATGATGGGGGCGCTGACTATGAGCAGGGGAGGGGCGTCGTGTTTGTCCTTGCCCGGATCGGTGGAAGAAGGGTGGCTGTTCTCGGCTCTGACAAGTGTTCGGCCCTGAGCATCCCTGATTTCACAGTAGGCGACATTTGGAGAGTGGGCAGCCGAGTGTGCCAGTTCCTCCAGAAGATAGTAGCTGTATTTTCGTATGTAGTTGACGCTGCTACGGGCAACAACCTGTGCCATATGGGTGCCTTGTTCCCGCAGCGCACGTACAAGTTGTGCATGCTGCTCAGAAAGCACAAATGTGCCGAAAATGAGCAGGCAACTGCCCAGAATGCAGGTAAGGCCCATGTTCAGCCGGGCGCGTAGGCGATTGTGTATTGTATTTGGCATAAGTTGCGTAAGGTGTGTTGGTATTCTATATCTCTCCTGTCCATTTGCCAATAATGTACAGGCAGGCTTGCGCACTTTTTTGCCGATTCTTTGTAAGATGCGCTGAAGGTTCAACTACGATTGTGTGACAAAGGAGAATTCGGGATGCCTTTTTCAGATTCCCGCAGCAACCGGGTAGTATTTGTGAGCCACTGCCTGCTGAATGCAAATGCCAAGGTGGACGGTTTGGCGCGCTATGCCGCATGCCATGCGCCCGTGCTGCAGGCGCTGGCCGAATCCGGCTGTGGTTTGGTACAGTTGCCATGTCCCGAGTTTCTGCACATGGGCCCCAAGCGCTGGTGGCAGTCCAGAGGGCAATATGACACGCCTGCATACCGCAGAGTCTGCGCCACACTTGCCGAAACTGTGGTTGATCAGGCTCTCATGTATGCAGCCGCAGGGGTGGAGATTGCCGGTGTGCTCGGGGTGGAAGGCAGCCCCTGCTGCGGGGTGCGGCAGGTCTATGATCACCCGGAATGGGGCGGCAGGCCCTGTGAACCGGATGTGGCCACGGCAAAACGTGGCGGGCGCGGTATATGGATTGATGAATTGCTGGCCTGCTTTGAACGGCGCGGCTGCGTTGCTCCCCCCCTGTACGGGGTGGGCAATGAGGCGGAAGAAAAAGCCAGACCGGATGCGCTCAGAACATTTCTTGGTTGTGGCAAATAGATGAAAAAAGAGTCCGGGGCACACGCTCCGGACTCTTTTTATTGGTATATTGGATACTGCCGTGTTTTAGGGGCGCAGGTCGGTAACCACTATTTCGCCGGAAATGATCTTGCGGCGCAGTTCGTTTATCTCGTCAATGACCGGCTGGGTGATGATGTCTCTGGTATGCCGCATGTCTGTGAGAGTAACCGCATTGTCGGCAAGGCCGAAGTCGGAGACGCCGGGTTTGAACTTGCCTGAAACGGCGCGGGAAACCTGCAGATAGGTTGCCACATCCAGACGTTTGACCATGCTGGTGAGCACCTTGCCGGGAGCCATGTCGTCCTGATCGGAATCCACCCCTATGGCGTAGCATCCTTCAGTCCGGCGGGCGGCCTCGATCACGCCGTTTCCGCTGAGACCTGCCACGGCAAAGATGATGTCCACACCGTCTGCGTACATCTTCTGCGCCATGTCAAATGCCTTGTCCGGATTGCTGAAGCCGGAAAAATCGCCGGGGCCGCTGATGTAATGGATATCCACGACCACATCGGGGGCTACTTCCTTCACCCCTTCAAGAAACCCCTGAGCAAAGGCGACAACGGGCGGAACGTAGGTACCGCCGAGAAAGGCGATGCGCCTTGTCTTGCTGACCTTGCCCGCGAGTGCACCGGCAAGGTAAGAGCCTTCATGCTGGCGGAACATGATGGAGGCAAGGTTGGGTATGCCTGCCACCTTTTCTTCATAGAATATGAATTTCTTGTCAGGATACTGGGGGGCATATTCGCGGGCGTGGCGGGTATGCTGCGCGCCGAGCAACACAAGAATGTCGCACTGCTCCACAAGGTCTTTCACCTTGGCGGCCGGGGCTGTGCCGGTGGCATCGGCCTCCAGAACCTTGAGGGCGAACCCGTATTCCTGCTGGGCCTGACGAAGGCCGCCATAGGCATTGTCGTTGAACGACATGTCTCCAAGGCCGCCGGCACCGGTGACAAAGCCGACTACCGGTTTGGCGCTGCCCGCAAAAACGAACATAGGAAGGCAGAGAAAGAGCAGCACGGTGGCGGCAAAGGGCAACAGAAAACGCGATCGCATGTAAACCCCCTTCAGCAAGATGATCGAAAAGACTCCCTTGATGAAAGAGATGATACCTTGCTGCGGGATTTTATGCAATCGCGTCAGGTTGTTGGAGGCAGGCAGGGCTAGCCCTGCAAAAACGCGAATACTCCGTGCTCCGCAAGGATGCGCAGGCCGATGAGCAGCAGCACTGTGCCGCCCAGCACCTCGGCATATTGGCCGAAGCGGCTTGCCCCGCCGATAAGCCTGCCGATGTGCATGCCCGCAGCCGTGAACACCAGTGCCACAACCCCTATGACGCTTGCCGGGTACCATATGGAAACACCGAGCACGGACATGGAAAGGCCCACGGCCAGCGCATCAATGCTTGTGGCAACAGAAAGCATGATCAGCGACATGCCCTTGGTGGGGTCGCAGCGTTCCGCCTCTTCCGTATCCGTTTCAAAGGCTTCCTTCAGCATGCGGATGCCTATCCATGCGAGCAGGGCAAAGGCTATCCAGTGTGCGTACGATTCTATGAAGCTGCGCACGGTCAGGCCGAGAAACCAGCCGATAATGGGCATGAGCGCCTGAAACATGCCAAAGTGCCATGCAAGGCGGAAGGTCTGACGTGAATCAACGCATTTGAGCTGCACGCCCGTGGCTATGGCAACGGCAAAGGCATCCATGGCCAGGGCCACGGCAAGGGCAAGAAGTTCCATTCCATTCATGTCAGAAAGTCCTGTTCATGGTCTGCAGGCAACGCAGAAGCGTCGTGCGCGATTCAGCGTCAAGACCGGCGGTAAGGCTTTCGGTCAGTTGCATGTGCAGTCTGTCGTGTTCTTCAAAAAGTGTCATGCCCTCGTCGGTCAGCTCCACGATAATGGAGCGCCGGTCGCTGTCGTGCGGTCTGCGGCGCACGCACCGTTTGCTTTCCAGCCGGTCCACGAGAACGGTCAGCGTGCCCGTGGTTATACCCATGCGTGAAGCAAGCTCCTTCATCTGCATGGCCCGGTGAATGCCCAGAATTTCAAGGGTGTGCACCTGCGGCAGGGTCAGCCCTTTTTCCCGCACCACGTCATGCTCCCACGACGAGAGCTTTTCATAAAACTCGACAATGGCGTGGTTCAGGGCGTGGGTTACATCGGCATCCGGGGTTTCCGAATTGTTCACGTTAGCTCCTTAAAAATAACCGGCGTCCGCCATGTAGCTGTATACGCCGAAGGCTGCGGTAAGTACGCCCGCAACCCGCATGATCAGGGGTTCAAGCCACGGGCGGTCCAGGGCGCGCATGGCGTTCGCCACCTTATAGATGGCATAGATGACACCTGCAAGCGCTATGGCGGTGCCCAGCGCATAACTTGCGAAGACGGCGGTGCTCTTGAATGCATCGCCCGAATCAAGAGCGTAGGAGTACATGATTGCCACGGTGGGGCAGGGAACGATCATGTTCATGAACCCGAAGGCGAGCAGCCCCCAGAAGGTGACGGAGCGCAGCTTGGGGCTGTGCGAGCAGCCGCAATTTCCGTGCGCGTGGCCGTGTGCGTGGCCATGCGTGTGCTCATGGTCATGATCGTGCTTGGAAGCGTGATCGTTATTTTCGGCACCGGCCGGTGCATGGTCGTGGTGCCCGCATCCGCAGTTGCCCGTATGCTTGTGCTCTTCATGATCATGATCGGCATGGGGGTGCACATCGTCCGTGTGGTGGCAGCAGCACTGGTGGTCGTGTTCATGGTCATGTGCATGGTGCCCATGGTGCGCATGGTGATCGTGTCCGTGGTCATGGTCATGCCCATGGTCATGATCGTGATGATGCAGCAACTCGGGCCGGATGATCAAAATGGTGCCAAGCAGCACCAGCACTCCGGCGGTTACCAGATCGGTTATGTGTTTGATCTCGGGGGGCAGGCTCATGGAAACCGCGCCCAGAGTCAGGCCGATGGCAAGGCAGGCCAGCGACGTGCCGATGATGAAGGCCGATGTCAGGGAAAATACCCGCTTGCCGTTCCGTTCTCCATACACAAAGGGGGCAAGAACCAGCCATGAGTGGCCGCAGGGGTTTATGCCGTGAATGAGGCCGAGAAACAGGCTGCTTTGCAGGGCGACGATAAAGACATGATCGAATTCCATGTGAACCTCGGTGATTACTTGGGATGCATCGGCTCTATCGGAAATTTAGTTTGAGCGTCAAGATAAATGTGTGTCAAACTAAAATATCGTCACGGTACCTGCAAAAATGTCGCAAGAGTCGAGGGACATACCGGAGCATGTCGCAGAGGGATGTATATGAAAAGAGGTGCTGCCGGAATGGTTGAAAGTAGGGGGAAGTCGAAAGCTGGGGCGGATGGCCGCAGGGGACCACGGCTGGTCAGGCGGATAGTCACTGATAGCTACTGATAGCCACGGATGGTCGTAGATGGTCATAGCAGGCTACGGAAGGCCACGTATGATTGGACAGATGGCAGGTCGGAGGGCTGCAAAATATGTGAACAGAGAGATGGAAGGATGACCGGACGAAAACCGGAAAGCTGAACGCTGGGCAGGCCCCGGTCGGCTACATGGCCAGCGGCAGAAGGCCCGCAGCCGCCACGAGAAAACCGAGTATCCAGTTGAGCGGCTGGGGAGGAAAGTGGGGAACCCATGCTTCGGGGGAATCCAGCCCTCTGGCTGCCACGGCAACCGTCTGGCTCCATGTCTTCTGGGCAAGAAGGCGCAGAGTGGCCTGCGGCACCAGCAGAAACCGTTCCCAGCGCGAACGCTTGGGCTGCCGCAGTTTTATGGTCTGCTTCACCTGCGCAAAGGTGGTCTGCACGAGGGGCAGAAAGTGGATCATCAGCGCCAGCGACAAAGCGGTTTTCCATGCATTTTTTCCCAGTACGGGGCGCAGAAACCACGAAAGGGCAAGGCCAAGTTGGCGGGGCGAGGTTGTCAGTGCCAGCAGCAGACCAAGGCCGATGAGTACGCACAGCCGCAGCCCCAGAAGGGCAGCTTCCATGGCTATCTGCTGCAGCAGGGCGAGGGGCGGAAAAACCAGATCGGGCATGAGGCCGGGGATGAAGTCCGGCAGCATTGCCGCTGTTCCGCCCGCAGCCGGTGTTACCGCCGGCACCGCCAGTGGTCCGGGCGGCAGGGCTGCAAGGGGGCCGATGGGGGAGCTGATGAACGGAGCGGTGACAAAGGGCAGGGTATCAAGAGTGAACTTAAGCAGTACCCAGAGCAGCACAAAAACAAGGTAGGCGCGGAACATGGGCCAGCGGTCGCGGGTAAAGAATTCTGCCCGTGCGCATATCAGCCAGAGAACAAAGGCGTAAATGCCCAGTGTGGTGTTATCCACCTGCCATGTGGCCACACCGAAACAGCCCGCCAGCATGATTTTCAGGCGGGGGTCGAGCGCGGCAAGGTGCCCGCGCGATGTGTGGCGTATGGATGGCATGATCAGCTCCGCTTGTTTCAGGGGGACCTTGGCTGCGATGGCTTCGCGTGTCGGGTCCGCAGTGCTACGGTATCAGGTCGGGGTGGCCGGGTTCAGGCCGCGTCAACGTCCGTACAGGGAGATTTTTGATGAAACAAGCACTTTCTGCAAGCCGTGACTTGGGGCGAACTTTTTCGTTCCGGTCGCATATGTGGCTGCCGGTTGAGTCCGCCTGCGAAGAAGAGGGCTTTTCTGCTCAGGAAGATGCCTCCGCATGGGGCAGGCCGGAAGAGACATCCGCTCAGGGTGCCGGGGCGCAGCGCAACTGCTGCCCCCTGTTTCTCAACCCCGTCGCAGCCGGATTTCCCTCTCCGGCGGATGACTACATAGAACGCAGGCTCGATCTGAACGAGCATCTTGTGCGCAATCCCCCGGCCACGTTTTTCGTGCGGGCGCAGGGAGATTCCATGCTCGGTGCAGGCATTCATGACGGGGATATTCTGGTGGTGGACCGGTCCATACCCCCTGTGCACAACAAGGTCGTCATTGCGGCGGTGCATGGAGAACTTACCGTAAAGCGCCTGTGGATGCGCGATGGCATGACAGTGCTGCGGCCGGAAAATCCGGCTTATCCGCCACTGGATATGACCGGTGTGGAGCAGTTTGAGGTGTGGGGGGTGGTTACCTCCGTCATTCATTCCCTGTAACCGATCCTTCCTTCGCCGGCACTGGCCCGTGCCTGAACAGGAGCCCTGCATGACTGTCGCCGCTTCGTCTCTGCCCATATATGCCCTTGTGGACTGCAACAATTTTTATTGTTCCTGCGAACGCGTGTTCCGGCCGGACCTTGTGGACCGGCCCGTGGTTGTGCTTTCCAACAACGACGGCTGCGTCATCTCCCGTTCCAACGAGGCAAAGGCGTTGGGCATTCCCATGGCCGCGCCATATTACAAGCACAAACAGGCATTGGAACGTAGCGGCACGGCGGTGTTTTCCTCGAATTATGCCCTGTACGGCGATATGTCGTCGCGGGTCATGCAGGTGCTCGGCAGTTTTTCGCCCGATATGGAGATCTATTCCATTGATGAGGCCTTTCTGCGGTTGGATGGGCTTCCTATCCGCGATCTTGCCCGTCGTGCGCAGGAAATGCGTGAACAGGTGGTCCGGTGGACGGGCATTCCCGTTTCCGTGGGCATGGGGCCGACCAAGACCCTTGCCAAGATAGCCAGCCGTGTGGGCAAAAAGATTCCCGCGTGCAATGGCGTATTCGACATTACCCGTTACTGGGATACCCCGGCGGCAGTGGACAGGATTCTGGATTCCGTGGCTGCAGGCGACGTGTGGGGCGTGGGCAGGCGCCATGCCGAGATGCTGGCCGGGCACAAGGTGCACACCGCGCGGCAGCTCCGCGACATGCCTGACTATTGGGTGCGCAGGCACATGACCGTGGTTGGACTGCACACCGTGCTGGAACTGCGGGGCATCTCCTGTCTGGAGCTTGATGCGGCACCGGCTCCCCGGCGTTCCATCCTCTCGTCCCGGTCATTCGGCAGGCCGGTTGAAAAATATGCCGAGGCGCATGAGGCGGTTGCCGATTACATGACCCGCGCGGCGGAAAAACTGCGGCGGGAATCGCTGGTGGCGCATACGGTGGGCGTGGTTGTCAGGACCAATTCGTTCAAGAAGGAAGATGCGCAGTATTCCAGTTTTCAAACCCGTAACCTTGCGCGGCCCACGGATTATACGCCGCTTCTGCTGCAGGAAGGCAAGGCCCTGCTCGATGCCATGTTCAAGGAAGGATACCGGTACAAGAAGGTGGGCGTCATGCTCTCAGGGCTGGAACCCAAATACGGCAGGCAATACAGCCTGCTGGACTGCATGACCGGCGAGACGGACAGGGACAAGGCTCGCGATGCCCTGATGCGGGCCACGGATGCCATAAACGCCCGCTTCGGGCGGGGAACCGTGGAATTTGCCGCCGGAGGGGTGAAAAAGGAATGGCAGATGCGGCAGGAATTCCGCTCGCCCCATTACACCACGGATTGGAAGGAACTGGCCGTGGTGCGTTGATATTTTCTCTGCTGTTTGGCGTTCGGACTCAGGGCAGGCGGATGCACTGCTGAATCATTGACAGAAAGCCCGCAGAGGCGAATGATGCCTTCCGTTTCCGGCCCGCAGAAGGGCCGGTTCCGGAGGGATATGAAATGGCTTTTTCCACGTGGCTTGCTTATGCGCTTCTCATGACGGTCATCGCCTACACTCCCGGCCCCATGACCCTGTTCTGCATGTCTTCCGGAGTGCGGCACGGATTCTGGCGCACCGTGCCCGGCATACTGGGTGGCTCATCCGCCTACATCATTCAGATGTGTATAGTGTATGTCGGTCTGGGCGCGGCGGTGCAGAGTTCCCAGATGTTTTTCCAGATCATCAAGTGGGCCGGTGTGGCCTATCTGTTCGTGCTCGGCGTGAAGAACTGGCGGGCTGCCTCTTCGCTGATGAACCTGCGCGAAACGGCGTGTCCCGTTTCCGGCCGCAAGCAGTTTGCGCTCGGGTTTGCCACGGGCATGTCCAATCCCAAATCCATTCTGGTCTTCACGGCACTTTTTCCGCAGTTCATCAGGCCCGAGGGAAATTACACACTGCAATTTCTCATTCTGGGCGTTTCCTTTTTCGTTTTGCAGTTGAGCAGCGCAGGCACCTATGCCGCGTGCGGCTCCCGCATTGTGAACTGGCTTGTGCGCAGACGCATGGCGCACCTTCAGGGGCGGGTCACGGGCGGCATTCTTTTTGTTGCCGGTGGGGCACTGGCTTTTAGCCGCAGATAATTCAATCCCGCATTTTCCGCAGGCAGCACCGGAAAATTTTTCAGGCTGAGGGACGGAATCGGGGCATAATGTGCCAATGAACGTCGCAGTGCTTGACGGAATTGTGCTGCGTGTGTTTCGAGAGCAGAACAGGGATGGATGAAAGGCGGACTGTGCGGTGAGGAGTGTCGGCGGTCAGTCTGTGTCGCGCACTGTGACGTGCCTGGGTCTATCTGTTCGTTTCGGGTTTGGGGTCCAAGCCGTGTGCAGCCGTGTGCATGCTACGGCGCGCTGCAACGCGATCAAACATAGTCCGGTGAGCCAATTGCCGGATACAAGGGTGTTGCCGCTCCCGCAGGGAGGGCAGTGAAGGGTGTATCATGTACGCACGTGAGTGGAAGTGTTTGTGTCCTCAGCAGAACAAAGATGGCTTTCTGGATTACCTGTACAAGACCGGCGTGCGCGAAAGTCTCTCGGCACCGGGGTACATGGGGTTTCAACTGATGGACCGCAGCCTTGGCGATAAGGTGGAGATTGTTCTCATCACCTATTGGAAATCGCTTGAGGCAGTGGCCGACTTCGTGGGCGAAGATATCGAAGTGGCCAAACTGTATCCTGAAGATGAGCTGTACGGCATTGAGCCGGATCTGACTGTTCGGCACTACAAGGTGCTGGAACGCAGCCTCGCCTGATCGTCAGGGACAGAGAAAAGAAAAAAAGCCGGACCCCGCAAGGGAGCCGGCTTTTGTTGTTTCATGGCCCGGAAAAAACGGTGACGTCTAATTCCGTTTTGCCTTGGGGATGAGCAGGTGGGAGAAATAGTGGGGCTTTTCCGGCGCTTCCGCAATGCGGCGGACGATCTGTTCGCCTTCCATGCCGAGGCGGGAGACGAATACGGTTTCGCCGTTCTTGCCTGCCTCGTCCAGAACCTGACGGATGGCTTCAAAGTTGCGGTAGGTTTTCAGAATGATGCTGTTGTCGGCCTGCGTGAGCATGCTGCGCAGCGAATCGGTATCGCGCACGCCGGACATGAGCAGCAGATTTTCGTCCGATTCGCACAGAATGGTGCAGGTGCGTGCGGCAGAAGCCTGATACGAGGTGATGCCGGGAACAATCTCAATGGCGGTATCGGGCCTGCCAGCCTGCAGGGTGCGCATCAGGTACCCGAAGGTGGAATAGATGAGCGGGTCGCCAAGGGTGAGAAAGGCACCGCTTCTGCCGGAATCGAGCACCTTGGCAACGGTTTCGGCATTGGCTTCCCACGCGGCGGAAAGGGCTGCCTTGTCGCGGGTCATGGGAAAACCGAGCATGACGGTTTCCACATCCTTGCGCAGGTGGGGGGCCACTATCTGCAATGCGGTGGAATAGTCGTTCTTGGTGGACGATGCGGCAAAGATGACATCCACCGTGCCGAGAATCTTGGCTGCCTTCAGGGTAAGCAGGTCGGGATCGCCGGGGCCGACGCCGATGCCGTAGAGTGTACCCGCCTTGGCGGGAGTGCTTGCTGTCATACTATCTGCTCTCTATGGGCGTGCGCCCTGATTGATATCGGATGCCGTTCCGGCAAATGCCTGCGGGTGCAGGAATCTCGCAAGTTCCTCCACCGCATCCACAGCTCTGGGGCCGGGGCGGGAAAAGGCATGTTCGTCCACTGTCAGCAGTCTGCCGTCCTTGACGGCCCGCAGGGTGGCAAAATGAACCCGCTCATGCATGGGCACGGGGGTCGGGTTCATGGGGCCGGTCTGCATGACATACACCTGCGGGTCGAGGCGGATAAGCTCTTCCTCACTCAGGCGGACAAGTTTCATGTCGCTGGCCAGAACATTGGTGCCGCCTGCATGGGTTACGATGTCGCTGACGATGGAGCGTGCACCGGCCCCAAGCAGGTTGGGGTAGCGCACCTCGAAAAATACCGTGGGGCGGGCCGGTTCGTGTGCCACTGCGCGCGCCACTGCGTCAAGGCGTTTTTCCATGCCCGCAACAAGGGCCTGTGCGGCTTGCGGGGAATCGGTCAGCACGCCTATGCGCCGTATCACATCAAAAAGTTCCGCAAAGCTGGATGGCTGGAAAAAGACAACGGGAAACCCCAGACTCTCGAGAATCTGCTGCGTTTCCGCTGCCTGTTTGCGACCGCCGAGTTGCAGGATGCAGTCCGGGCCCAGCGCCGTGATGATCTCCGTATTTGGGCGCATATGCGTGCCGATGGAGGGCAGCGCGGCGATGGAAGCAGGCTGCGTATCTGCCTTGGTGCGTGCGATGATACGGTCTTCAAGCCCCATGGCGGCAAGTATTTCGTTGAATCCGCCGTACAGGGCAATGATGCGTCGGGCAGGTGCGTTCAGGGTTATGGTCCGGCCTGCATCATCCACGATGCTTGGCTGGTTCCGGCTTGTATCTGCCCGCAGGGAAACCGGTATGGTCAGCACAAAGGCAGCCAGCAGGCCCGCGAACAACCAACAGGCAGCGGTGCGGGATTCAGCCATTGTGCTTCTCCGGCATGCCGGCAAGAGGAGCAAGGCATGCCTGCGGTGCTCCCGTGACAGGGTGGGAGACGATATGGATTCGGGTTTCATAAATGTCCGTAAGATGCTGTTCGGTAAATACGTCCTGCACGGGGCCGTCCAGTACTATGCGGCCCTGTTTGAGAAAGACGAGCCGCTCGCAATAGAGCGCCGCCGTGTTCAGGTCGTGAATGGCGGAAATGACCGTGGTTCCCTGTGCATGCCGTGCGTGCAGAAGGCGGAACACTTCCACCTTGCGCGCAATGTCGAGGCCGGATGTGGCTTCGTCCAGCAGCAGGCAGGGCGTCTGCTGGGCAAGGGCGCGTGCAATGAGCACCCGCTGGAACTCGCCGCCGGAAAGGGTCTGTGCGGAGCGGTGCGCAAGGTGCGCCGTGCTGGTCATCTGCATGGCATGTGCGGCGATATCCCTGTCCTCGGCAGTGTAGCCGCCGAGAAAGGATATGTAGGGGTAGCGCCCCATCAGCACGAGCGAGAAGGCTTCCATATCCGGCTGTTCGCCCATCCGCTGGGGAACGGAGGCAATGCCCCGCGCCCGTTTGGCTGGTGACAGGGCAGACGTGTCCGCACCGTCCAGCAGCATTTCGCCGGATATGGGGGGCAGCACGCCGGATAGGGTGAGCAGCAGGGTGGTCTTGCCGCTGCCGTTGGGACCGAGCAGGCCAACCATCTCGCCGGACTGGACCGTCAGGTTCACATCGCGCAGCACGGGTTGCCCGGCATAGCCGCAGGTGACGTTGCGCAGGCTGATCATATGCCGTCCTCCCGCATGCGCCGCCTGAGCAGCAGGCAGAAGAAGGGGCCGCCGAGCAGGGCGGTGACAACGCCCACGGGCAGTTCTGCTCCTTCGGGCAGTATGGTGCGTGCAAGCACGTCGGACCAGAGCAGCAACAGTCCGCCCGCAAGCGCGGAGCTGACCAGCAGCGGCCTGTGTTCTCCGCCTTGCGCCATGCGCATGAGGTGCGGCACCACAAGTCCCACAAAGCCGATGACACCGGAAACCGCCACGGAAGCGCCCGTAAGCATGCTGGCACCGATGAGCAGCCACAGGCGCACGCGGTCGGCATTCATGCCCAGTTGTCTGGCCTGCGTATCCCCAAGGGCGAGAATGTCCAGCTCGCGGGAAAAGCGCCAGATGAGCAGGCAGCCGATGCCGAACCACGGCAGAACAAGCGCACATTCGCGCCAGCCGCGCCCCTGCAGGCTGCCCATGATCCAGAAGACAATGGAGGCCACGGATTCTTCATCCAGCGATTTGACCAGCGAAATGAGTGCGGCAAGGAAGGTGGCAACCACCACCCCGGCAAGCACCAGCGATTCGCGGCGCAGCCTGCCGCCGGAGCGGCCGAGCATGATAACGGCGAACAGGGCGGCAAGCGCCCCGGTCATGGCGGCTGCGGGCAGTGTGCCCACAAAGGGCAGCAGTGGCAGCGTGGCAGAAACGCCCAGCATTATGGCCAGCGAAGCGCCGAATGCCGCACCGCTGGAAACGCCCAGTGTGAAGGGATCTGCCAGCGGGTTGCGCAGAATGCCCTGAAACACGGTTCCGGCCATGCCCAGCGCTGCACCCACCATGAGTGAAAGCACAACCCTGCCCAGCCGGATGTCCCATACCACAAGCGTTGCGGCAACATCTGCCCTGTCTGCCTCAGCCCCGGAGAGCTTGAGCCAGAGCAGTGAAAACACCTTGGCTGCGGGAATATCCACGGGGCCGAAAAGACAGGCCGCCGCCACCGAGAGGGCGCAGGCAGCCAGCGCACACAGAGCCGTAAGGCGAAAACGCCTGCTGCGGCTTTGGGCATGCGCCGGGTGTTGCGCGGTGTTCCCGGTGACGGCGGTCATTGAATGCTCCTGTGTAAGGGACTAATCGTCCAGATCTTTCAGGGCGCTGCGCAGGTGGTCAACCCATATGCTGACCACGGCGTCCGATTCGCCGGTGCCGCGCAGCACGGTGTGCACGGTAAAGCCTTCCTTTTCCAGCACGCTTTTCCAGCTGTCGGATTCAGGACCGGCCATGTCGTTGCGGGCATGGTCACCGGCAACGGCCATCAGGGGCATAAGCCATACGGTGCGGGCCTTGCGGGCCTTCAGCTCGGCCACGACATCTTCAAGGGAGGGAACGCCTTCAACGGTGCCCACATAAGCGTTGGGATCAACCTTGGAAAGGTAGTACTGCAGGCCGGGGTAGTAGATATTGGCGGGGTGGTGCGTTCCATGGCCCATGAGCACCACGGCGTCTGCCTTCTTGCGTTCAGCGGGGAAGGTGGAAACAAGCGCCTTGGCTGCCTTTTCCATGTCGTCCGGGGAAGAAAGCAGCGCCTCGCCCAGCGTTACCGTGCTGGTGCCCTTGGGCATGTTGCGAAAAGCGGCCACGGTGCGGAGAAGATCGTGGAATTCGGCACCGGGAATGGTGTGCAGCGACTGCACAGCCACGTGGGTGAAGCCTTCATCGCCCATGTGCGCCAGCGCAGCGGCGGGAGAGAGCAGAGCGGTACCTTCGTTTTCCTTGATGGTGCGGCGAACCTGCTTGGCCGAATATGCCCAGCGCACTTCCGTATCAGGGAAGGCCTTGCGCACTTCTTCCTCAATATTGGTGAAGGCAGCGCGCGCTTCGGGAATGGTGGTGCCAAAGGCGACAAGCAGAATGCCCTTGCGCTCTGCGGCTTCCTTGCCGTGTCCGGCAAAGGCGGGCAGCGCGAGGGCGGCAATCAGCATGAACGAGAGAAAAATCTTGGTCAGACGCGAAAGAAACATGAAAAACTCCAAAGGGTTCCTTGGGCTTTGTAGGTTGGACAGAAAAAAGAAACCCTCCACGCATGAAGCATGGAGGGAATTTCCGTATTTATTCCGTCCTGTTTCCGCTCTGCAGTAGCCCCGTGCAGGCGGAAGATGCCTTCGACCCTGCGATAGTCCGAACGTGGCGTACGCGAATGCAGGGCCGCACCGAGTGGATCAGGCAGGTCTTCCGGCTTGTCCCGCCGTTTCCGGCCTTCCCGGTGGTGAACCAGTGGCGCGCTGGGGAAACGGTTTGTTGTGGAGACTTACGGCGGCGGGTCCGCTCCCGATTTGAACGGGATTCCCTGTTAGGCCCCTAAGGGCACCTGAACGCAGAGACAATAGGCGAGCGGGCAGTGCCGGTCAAGGATTCCCTGTGGCGGTCAGGCCGCTTTCATGATCAGGCCAGTGCAAGATAGGCCCACGTGACCGCGAGCAGGCTCGCAATGCGGATGAACTGACTCTGCAGCAGCATGACAAGGCCCAGACGCGGTGTGAACACACCGGCGTGCGAGGGCAACTGATGCCGCAGTGCGCGGATGGGGGTGGCCACAATGGTGCCCAAGATGAGTGCCAGCACGATCTGCTGCGTGGTGAGCGTGCCCGCATCCAGCAGAGCTCCGGCTGCGGCAATGCCTGAGGTGAATTCCGCAGCTACGGAAAAGACCACCACCCCGGCTGCCTCCACGGGCAGTAATCCCGTGACGGCCCAGTGGGAAAAGGCGTCGCGCAGCTGTTCGAACACGCCCGTCTGATTCAGGGCATACATCAGAAAATAGACCGGGGCCGTTATGGTGACAATGCGCTTGAACCGCTTGCGAAAGGCGTCCAGCACCTTCTGGAGTGTGGTCTTGCGGCTTTCGGGAATGGAGGCGGTTGCAAGGGGAAGGCTTGCGGCAGCGGCAAGGCGCACCCGGCTCCACGCCAGCACGGCTATGGTGCGGGCAAGGGCTGCCACGGCGTTGATGGAAAGATAGATGATGCCGGCGCTGCGCGTCATGGGCACCACGATGAAAAATGTTGTGGGCAGATGCAGCAGAAAGACGGGCAGGCCTGTGTTTACCAGATAGGAAAGGCGCATCTCCTGCTGGGTGATTCTGCCGTCCTGCCAGTAGTTCATGAGCATGGTGTTGGCCGTGGTGCCGGAAAAGAACGCCGCCGTGAAGGCCGCGCCGGATTCATCGCGCAGATTGCCGAAACGCATCAGCGGGCGGACCATGCGGGCCAGCATGGGAGCCCAGCCCATGCCTTCCACTGCAAGGCCGACAAGAAGGCCGATGCCCAGATACAGCAGCATGCGCAGCAGGGGGTGCACCAGCTTGGGCCACGCCTTTGCCCACGCGAGCAGGGAAGGATCGTGCCGGACGATGAGAAACAGGGCGCCTGCACACAGGATGAAGGGCAGGACGCGGGTCACCGCACCGGTGCGTCCCCTGCGCCCTTTGCGTCCCTTGTGGCTGGGGTTCGAGGCGTCTGCGTTATGCCCGGAATGCTGTGCTGCCGCTGTGGTGGAGGGCTGTTGTGTCTCGGTCAATGTCGTGAACCTTTGGCGGAAGATGAATATGCCGCCGGGGGCCATGGCCCGCAACGGCAGTCGGAGGATATATCCCGATAATCGAAAAGTAACAATGCTGCGTCGTATCCGAAACAGGCAGTCGCTATTTTTCCATGGAAACATGGGAGGGTACATGTATGCATGCTGGTGCAGAGGGATATGTCGCAAACGGTTTTTCAGGGTTGGGGATTCTGCAGGGCAGTGCGGCGAGGGCTATCAGTATGCCCGGTGCGTACGCTACGGAAGGGCGTGAGAGCGTATCCACCGCTTCTTCCCAAAAGGCGACGCGATGTGAAATTTCTTTGCCCTACAGGGAGAACGCGCTGGAGCCATACATTTCAGCGCGGGCAATCCGGCGTCATGCGGGCAGGCACATGCAGCGCTACAGCGATGAGGTCGCCCGCCTTTGCGCAGGAACAGGGCTTGCGGGAAGAAGCCTTGAGGCGGTCATGACAGGAGCACATCTGCTGGGAATGCAGCGGCTGACGGAGTGTGCCTGCCATCTGCACAACCACCAAATGTATTGGCAGAGCATGCGTCCGGGCGGCGGCGGGCAACCGTGCGGGGCCCTCATGAAGGCCATAGTAACTGGTTTCGGATCGTGGGAGAATTTTGTGTCGGTGTTTCGCTCGCGCGCCCTTAACAGGCTGTGGACCGGATGGATATGGCTGGTGAAGGATGGCGAGCGTGTCATGCTCATGCAGGATACGGGAATAAGCTCGCCCCTGCTGCAGGGCAAGGCGGTTCTGCTTGCTCTTGATATGTGGGAATGCGCCTATTTCATGGATTACGGCGAAGACCGCCACGGGTATGTGGATGCCTTTCTGTCGCATCTGGTGAACTGGGAGCATGCCGGGCAACTGTTTCTGACCCGCTAACATTACTGTTTTCATTTTCCGCCGTGTTCCGGTTGCAGTGTCTGCTGCGCCGGTTCATGGCGGAATTGTTTTGGTAACGTATCTGCAGCGGAGGGGTGTTTTATCATTTCAGTTTTCCCCGAAGATACTGTAGAAGAGAGAGAATGATCGCCGGATACCATCGTGTATTGCATGCAATGTATGCTTTGGAACTTCCGGCTGTTCAGCTCCGGATGGATCATGGTTGTTGTTCAGTCCCGCTGGCTTTGCACGAAAGGGTTCGTGTGATGGCCTGAGATGGCAGGTGTAACGTTTATCGGGCGGTAGTATGTCCCATACGAATATTCTTCTCGAATCCGGCACAAACGAGCTTGAAGTCGTCGAGTTCTATATTGACGAGGCAGACGGCTACAGGGCGCACTATGGCGTGAACGTTGCCAAGGTGCTGGAGATACTGCGCAAGCAGCCCGTCACTTCCATGCCGGAAATGCCGCACCCTGCGGTTATGGGGGCATTCAAGCACCGGGATAATACCATCGTTCCGCTTATCGATCTGGCCAAGTATCTTGACCGCAACAGGGCGGATACTGCTGAACCCAAGGTTATTGTCACTGAATTCAATGAAGTGGTGACGGCCTTTCTCGTCTCGGGTGTGAACCGCATCCACCGCATGAGCTGGGAAGATGTGGAAGCCCCCAGCGAGTTTCTGCAAAAAACCTCGGCAAACTCGATAACCGGTGTGGTCCGCCTTGAAGGGCGTGTCGTCTTTCTGCTCGACCTTGAAATGATTGTGGCAGACCTTGATGAAGGGCTGGCCATACGCATGGAAGCCTGCACGGCAGAACGCGCCGCAGGAAAGACCTATACCATCGTGCATGCGGATGATTCCGGCAGTGTGCGCAATCTGGTGAAGTCGCTGCTTGAGGCAAGCAACTTCAAGGTCATCCAGTTTACCAACGGGCGCGACGCATGGGAATTTCTTGAAAAGCAGCTGGAGCAGGCCAACGCAGAAGGCGGTAGCATTACCGACCGGGTGCAGGGCATCATTTCCGACATAGAAATGCCCCAGATGGACGGCCACAACCTGTGCAAGCGCATCAAGGAAAATCGCGATCTGCGGATTCTGCCTGTTGCGCTCTTCTCCTCACTCATCACCGAAAAGCTCGAGCACAAGGGCAAATCGGTCGGTGCCGATGCCCAGTTCGCCAAGCCCGACTTGCAACGCCTGAGCGACTTCATGCTCGACCTGCTCGAGGCCCGCGGGCTGTAGCAGCCTTTTCCACTCTCCAAAAAACGTAACGCGCCGCTCCGGAATCCGGGGCGGCGCGGTATTGTCTGCCCTACGCTTGTTCATAGTGTAGGGCGTTGACTCTGTCGGGTATCCCCCCCGACAGTTTTCGAATGCCATCTCCGCACTTTGTCCAACGCTTGGAGCGGCTGATTCGACAGGACAGACCGGTGTCCTGACTCTCTATAGTCAAGAAGCATGCCAGAACACGGAAACCCGCATTGCCCTAGGGTCACCGCTTTTTGCGAGTGATTCTCGATATCTTTTGGGGTTCTGAGCAATCCCTCACCGCATCAAAATGAAACAAATAGGCGTTTATTCCGTGATTATGGAATAGTTATTCCGTTGTTGCGGAATATCTGTATGTGGGAATGTCCGAAATAGCGGATTAACGGCATTTGCGCTGCGGAGTTGCAATGCCATATTTCTTCAGCAGATCATACAGGTACGAGCGCGACAACCCGGACAGAGCACAGGCGGCGGCCATATCTCCATTGCTTTGTTGCATGAGTTCGGTGAGATAGCTGAGAAAAACTTCGTCCCTGAACGTAAAGAACGGCTGAAGAATCTGACGGGGCGACTGTTTGTCCGCAATGACGGAATAAGGGTTGGTGGTGGGGGCCGGTATCCAGCTTCCGCTTTCCGGCAGGGGAGAACCATATGCCGCCTGAGGCATATTCGCGATCGGAGCTATGCCGGGGTGTGCAGTGTTGCCAATCTGGGTGATCTCATCACGCGGTTCTGACAGTGCAGCCGTAGCAACAGAGTCGGCAGCATCCGCAATGCTGCATGAGGCGCCGGGGCGGAATGGCGGCGTAAAGGTGTCTGCAGCATCCGGCAGCAGGTCTGAGCGTACGGGGCGTTCCACAGGATGGGCAACAGCAGTACCAGCGGCGGTGCCTTGGGCTTCGTCGGAAGTATTGCCAGCCTCTTTGAGGAATGTGGGGGCCGAAGCCGGAAGGGCATCTTCAGGCTGCAGCGTGTTTGCGGCTGCCCGTGCAATACTGATGCGCACATGGTCCGGCAGGTGGCGTGCAAAAAGTTTGGGTTCGTCCTGCGCTGCAAGAACGGCCCGCTCCAGCGTATGGATGAGTTCCCGCACGTTGCCCGGCCACTGATATTCCCTGAGGGCGGCGTGCAGGTCGGTGGAAATGCTCTTGGCAGGCATGCCGTATTTGCCGCACATGCGTCTGATGTAATGGTTGGCAAGCTCGGGCAGGTCGTCAATGCGTTCACGCAGCGGCGGAATGTGCATGACGACCGTGCGCATGCGGAAGAGCAGGTCGCTGCGGAAGGTGCCGCGCGAGACCATCTCCTCAAGGTTGCGGTTGGTGGCGCAGATGAGCCGGAAGTCTGATGTGATTTCCGCACGCCCGCCCACGGGACGGAAGCGGTGTTCCTGCAGCACGCGCAGAAAAATCTTTTGCATGGCAAGGGGCAGTTCGCCCACTTCATCCAGAAACAGGGTGCCTCTGTGGGCCTGTGCCACAAGGCCGTCTCTGTCTTTGTCTGCGCCGGTGAACGCGCCCTTGCGGTGACCGAAAAGGGTGGAGCCTGCCAGTGTTCTGGACAGGGATGCGCAGTCCACGGCCACAAAGGGGCCGCTGTTGCGCTGGCTGTTGTCGTGAATTGCGCGGGCGAAAACTTCCTTGCCCACGCCGGTTTCGCCGTACAGCAGGGTGGATGCATCAGAGGCCGCAGCTTCGGAAACAATATCCAGACACCGGGCCAGACCGGGGCTGCCGCCGATGATGGAGTCGCGCTTGAGCTGCACCTCGCCGCCGCGCTTGCCGGGTTTGCGGCCCCGGTAATCCAGCGCGCGAATGAGCGGTAGCACCATGCGGTCCACTGCGCCCTGCTTTGCCACGTAGTCCCATGCGCCGTTGCGAATGGCACGTTCTGCGCCGTCTGCCGTGGCGGCATCCGTGGTCATTATCACTTCCGGCTTGGCGGGCAGGGTGCGCAGCTTGGGCAGGGTTTCAAGACCGCTGCCGTCTGGCAGGGTGGTATTCAGAAAAAGGATGTCGGCGTTACGCAGTGCAGGAGAGGCAAGGGCGACGGTCAGCGACTGGGCATGCTCCGCCTGATGTCCGAGTCCGGCCACAATGGCGCCGAGCGATTCGCAAAAGGCGGGGTCGGCGTCTATGATGAATATGCGTGCCATGTCGGTGGGTCTACTCCTGCTTGGTGTCCAGCGCTACTTCCAGAAGGTGCAGCATGGCCTGAGAATCCATGGGCTTGCGTGCGAAGCAGCATATGCCGGATTCGCGTGCTAGGTCCAGGGTGACGGGGTCTGCTGCTTCCCTGCACAGGGCCACCTTTACGTCGGGATGTATGCCCCGCACGGTGCGGGCAAGCTCCAGCCCGTTCATCTGCGGCATGGCAAAGGCCGTGACAATGAGATCGAAGGTGCCGGGCGATTCCATGAAGACGCGCAAGGCCTCGACGCTGCCGGAAATCGTGTCGATTCGGTAGCCCAGCGGAGCCAGCAGGCCACGCCATTTGCGCAGCTCGCGCGGGTCGCCGTCCACCACCAGAATGCGTTCACTGCCAAGGCGCGGGGCAGGGGCAAGTGGTTGGCTCTGGTCCACTTCGCGGGCGTGCGATGGCAGATACAGACAGAAGGTGGACCCGAGCTCCGGCTCGGAAAGAACGGTAATGCCGCCGTCGTGTGCACGGGCAATGCCGTGCGCCACGGAAAGGCCCAATCCTTGCGCGCCGCTGCTGCTTTCCGTGGTGAAGAAAGGGTCGAAGATGCGGGTGGCGATCTGCTCGGTCATGCCGCAGCCGGAGTCCTGCACGGTGAGGCGGATGTAATGTCCCGGGCTGAGGTCGGCACGAAAGGCGGCGGTGCGTTCATCCAGCTCCACGTTGCGCAGGCTCACGCTTATGGTGCCGCGTTCGCCCACGGCGCGAATGGCGTTGCTCATCAGGTTTTCCAGCACCTGCCGAATCTGCACAGGGTCGGCCAGCACGGTATCCGGATGGGCGGAAAGATCTTCGCGCAGCTCCACTTCCAGGGGAAGCAGCGGGCGCAGGTCATCAAGGGTTTCGGTAATGAACGGCGTGATGGCCACGGGGCGTTTGTCGCCCTCTCGCTGGCGGCTGATGGTGAGGAACTGATGCATCAGGGCCTTGGCCCTGTTGGCAGCGCCCAGCACCTCGTTCAGGTTGCGGCGAACGGTGTGGTTGTCCGGAATATTGCGCAGCGCCTCTTCCGTATTGCGCAGAATGGGCTGCAGCAGTGTGCCGAAGTCTGCTGCCATGCCACCGGCAAGAATGCTCACCGCCTCCAGCTTCTGCGACTGGCGCAGCTGTTCTTCAATGAACGCGCGCTGGAATTCGCTTTCCTTGCGCTGGGTTATGTCTACCAGCGTGCCTTCGTAATATCTGATGGACCCCTTGGTGGTGTACACGGCGCGGGCGTTGATGAGCGCCCATATGAGCCTGCCGTCCTTGCGGCGGAACTGCAGTTCAAAGTTGGCAATGTTGCCGTGCGATTTGAGCTGCTCCAGCATTTCGAGAAAGCGCGGAGCATCCAGCAGTATGGAATGCCGGTCTTCCGGAAACTGGCGCAGCATGGCACCCGGCGAGGGGTAGCCGAAAATTTTGGACAGAGCAGGGTTCACCAGCAGGAATGTTCCGGTGCGGGATTTGCGGAACATGCCTTCCACGGCGTTGTCGAAAAAGCTGCGTACGTCCTGTTCTTCTCTTTGCGGCATCTGCGGGCGGACGGTGGGCGGGGTGTGGTGCTCTGTCATGCGGGCGACTCTAGCCTTGCCGCGCGGGCATGGCAAGCGGGGGGCTGCAGTCCGTTTTCGTAACGCCCTGTCCACCCTCCGTTACGTCCCTTCGGTACCGCCTTTGCGGCGTACTCAGACCGTGCTTTCGCCGATATCCAGATAAAGCTGATGATACGGGTTGCGTCTCGTGCGGGGCACTGGGCTCCGCCTTATCGCAAGAAACAGGAGGACAGATAATGGCGAGGCATTCTCGTGCAAATGTAGGCGTAGCCCGTTCCCGCATGATAACTACGGAAGAGTATCTGCGGGCCATGTTCGGCGAACAGGCTGAAGGCTGGAACATGGCCAACACTGCAGGCGCGCGCGGCAGGGGTGGTGCGTATGATGTGAGCGGCATGTTTGCAAGCGAGTGGGAAACACAACTCGACGATAACGGGTTGCCCGTGTTTGCAGATCAGGCTGGGTATCTTCCTGCGGGAGTGAATGGCCCCGGCGCTCAGGCGGATTGGTTCGGCGTACTCTTTTCGCAGGGAAATGATGGAGAGGCGGATGAGGGAGATAGCGCTGTATCGGGTAGTGATCAGCCTGCAGCGAAGGCTCGTGCTGCCGGAACCGGTGGCACTGGGAAAAGATATTTCGGTAGCGGCGTCATGCCGCAGGCTGGGCCGGACCAGAATCATGATCTGACGCCGGACATGGTGCCCCGCGAGGAGGTACGACGCTTCACAGTGAGTGCACCGGGGGCTGCATCAGGAACTGTACGCGGGGGTTCCTCCAGCGTAGCTCTGCCCGCCCAACGTCAGGTTTTTGCAGAACTCTTCGTGCAGCGGGATGAGGAGGGGCGAATCGTTCGTAAATCTCTGCGCACCGCATTGGGGGCGGACGTGCGCACCTATGCCTACGATACGGACGGGCGTTTGGTCGCAAGCGGTATGGCTCTTGGCGGTGACGGGGAGGCGGGCGCGGCAGGTGGGCGGATGGTGCCTTGTTCTGCCGGGGCTGCTGTGGTTGACCGCCAGCGGTACGGGCAGCCTTCAGGTGCAACTGAACTCGTGAGCGAGGCCTATGCCTATGGTTCCGCAGGCGAGCGTCTGGTCTCGGCCTGCACAGGCAGGGGGGAGACTCGTTATGCTTACGATGAGGCTGGCCGCTTGATACAGGCCGGTGCCGTGCGATTCGTGTATGACCAGTCCGGCAGACTGACTCGCCGCCTCAGTTCGGGCGGGGAAACCCGTTTTGCCTATGATGCTGCCGGAAATCTCACTTCTGTTGTACTTCCGGACGGTAAGGTGGTGGAGTATCTGCTGGACGCTGTGGGCAGGCGTATCGCCAAGTTCGTGAATGGTGCCAGAGTGGAGAGCTATGCATGGCATGACACTGTGACGCTGGAAGCGGTATCCCGTGGTGACGGTGCTGTCCTGTGCCGTTTTATATACGAAGAAGGCGCGCGTATGCCGGTCTGCATGGAATGTGGCGGCCAACGCTACTCTCTTGCCTTCGACCATGTGGGCACCCCCTTTGCGGTTGCCAATGCAAACGGCGATTTGATACAGGTTTACAGGCATGATGCCTTTGGGAATATCGATAACGTGCTGGTGCAGAATGTGCGTATCCCCTTCGGCTTCGGCGGTGGTCTGCTTGATCCCGACACCGGTCTGGTTCATCTCGGTGCCCGCGAGTACGACCCGAGTATCGGGCGCTTCATCCAGCCAGATCCTATCGGCTATGCTGGCGGCGACGTGGATGTCTACGGCTACTGCCTTGATGATCCCATCAATCTGGTAGACCCAATGGGGTTGGAGCCTGCGGCTAGCGGTGCTGACCAAGCAAAGAGTGCAAAGCCGAAAAAGGAATCGCCGCCACCCAAGAAAGCTCCGGATATCACAGAGCAGGGTGAGGAGATTCCTGATGCACCTCCTAAGCCTTCTGCACCTCAGCAAGAAGTGCTTCCCAAAGGTTGGACCGTAAAGAATGGGGTGTATTTCAACGAGCAAGGTGTGCCTGTGGGCGAGAAAGGACTTCAAAAGCCCGCGATAGACCCTGTTGATATTGTTGGTGGCGTCGGTGCTATGGCGGCTAAGCCCGCAATTCAGGTTGGAAAGGCCGCCGTGAATGCGGCAGCCAATGCTACAAAGGTAGCTGTTTCACCCGCAACGATTATGGCTGCTCAGGCTGGCGCGCAACGTGTGGGAGATAAGGTTACGCAAATCGTTGATAAAGCTCGAACGGCTTATTACGGCAATGCCGAGATGTTGAATACGGCCTATGATGTAGCAGATGGGATCAAGAGTCCGATGATAGGTGGTAATCCCGCTCAGCAGTTGGGTGGAATGGCGGGAATAGCTTATGATGAAATCAAACGACGGTGGTAGGTTTAGTGCAAATAAGAATGTCTAATGTCGCTTTTGCTGTCTTTTTTATTTTATTTGGCATCCTGTCATGTACTTCGGATGATCTCCATTGGAAGTACAATGGACCGTCCAGTCCCTCATGGACAGGGTATGTCGAAATAGCCTGCGGCTGCATAATGCTCTGCATGGACCTGTGGGCTGCCCGCAAGCGTAGAGAGCTAGAAAGCAGGCCGATGGCTGAGCCATCGGCCTTTACTTTATGATCTTTAGCTACTCTGTATCTCTTCGGTTTCGGCGGTGGCCTGTTTGATCCCGACACCGGTCTGGTTCATCTCGGTGCCCGCGAATATGACCCGCGCATCGGCCGCTTTGACCAATAGGATTGGCCCGACCCCCTCGGCTACGCTGGCGGCGATGTGGATGTTTATGGCTACTGCCTTGATGATCCGGTGAACTTGGTGGACCCGCTGGGGCTGGAGGGGAAAGCAACTGGAGATGTCAAAGGGGGGGCGAAAGCCTTGGGTGCTTTCGCTATGGGAAAGGCTGTTGAGAAGTTGCCTGGAGATGTGGGAGTGGTCGGAAAGGGCGTCTTGGATGGATACTCTGCCGGGGCAGGGATGGGCATGATATCGGGAATTCCAGTTTTTGGGACCGTGGGAGCCATCGCTGGTGGTGTTTATGGATATGGCCAAACGCAGACGCGGAAAGATTGGGAGGCTCATATGGAGAACGGGGGGAGTGATCTATATGAGGAGTATGAATAGGTAAATGATGGCCGAAGCGGGAATTGCTCGCTTCGGCCAAGCAATTGGAGGTGTGTATGGATTTAAGCATGTTGTATTGGGTGGGAACGTTCGTATTTCTTGTGATAATGAAGAAAAGTGAGAGCAAGTGGGGAGGATGTTGTCCAAAGTGTGGAGTTTTTAATCGCGTTGCTTTGATTAAGCAACAATCTCCAATAATATTAATATATAGTTCTTTTGCTGTTGTCGTTGGGCTCTATGAGGGGAATAGTATTTATATTTTTGGTGGATTTGTCATGTTTCTCACGTGGTCGTATGTTTTCTTTTTTAAGAAACATCATGTTTGCAAGTGAAAAAACATTTGATGTCGATAAATGCAATGTGTTTTGCTTTTGGAGCTGTCGTTTGTGAGGTGTAGAGTTTTTATATTGCCCATCGGCTTCGGCAGTGGTCTGCTCGACACCGATACTGGTCCTTTCTTACGAAAGCCGGGGGGGCTTATGATGAAATCAAACGACGGTGGTAGGTTTAGTGCA
>JBKEAK010000095.1:0-14597 GCA_047972125.1 Halodesulfovibrio sp. | reverse complement strand
TTCCAGCTCAAAGGCACCGCCGGGTAAATAGTCATTCTGAATGTCTATCAGCAACAGGGCTGTATTCTTAAGACTGCTCATGGGACTCTCCGTATTGTTGCATAGGTCTGTTTTTATTTGGGGATATACGTTTTCATCCGTTTTGCAGACGGTTACCCTCAGCTTCTCACCAGCGTAGCAGCCGCTCCACATTCCTTTCTCATATGGGCCGCAGCACTCAACCAGCCGCTTACAGAATGCATCCTATGCCTGACGGTGCATGACCACGAGTGGCCGTATTGACAAAAACAGGGCGAATACCGACAATACATTTCCGGAGGTTGTCATGCACATTGCCCTGTTGGCTGTTGAGAACTGCCTGCACTCCTGCGTTACGGGTCTGCGCGACATGTTCATTGTCGCTGCCGCAAGAGGGGACGGCGCAGGCGGCACTGATCCCTTTACCGTGACCGTTCGGACGCAGGACGGCCAGCCCGTGCGTGCCTTCGGCAACATTCCCCTCGTTCCGGACTGTGCTCTCACAGCCCCCCACCTTGCCCGACAGGATGTGCTCATTTTGCCCGCCGTGCTTGATGATCTTGCCACCCTGTGCGCCAACGCTCCCCTTCTTGAAGATATTCAGCGCCTCCACGCCGGAGGCACGCTCACGGCATCAGTCTGCGCAGGCTCATTTCTGCTGGCCGCCGCAGGTATTCTTGACGGACGGGAGGCCACCACTCACTGGAACCTCGCGGACGAATTCAGCAGGCGGTTCCCGCAGGTGAAGCTGCGACCGGAACGCATGCTTGTGGATGGAGGCGACTTCATCTGCGCAGGCGGGGTTACGGCCTATCTCGACCTTGCGCTCTACCTCATCAGGCGGTTCCGCTCCGCAGAAGAAGCAGGAGCCCTTGCCCGTCTCATGCTCATAGACCCGCACAGGGAACGGCAGACCCCATACAGCATGGGAGGCTTTCGCAAAAACCACGGTGACAGCGCCATACTTGCCGTGCAGGACTGGCTGGAACAGCACTATGCCGAGCCATGCCCCGTAAGCGCCCTTGCTGGCCGCGCCAACATGGGCGAGCGCACCTTTCTGCGGCGGTTCCGCGCGGCAACAGGGGAAACATCAGTGGCCTACCTGCAACGCCTGCGCATGGAGGCGGCAAGACGCCTGCTGGAAACCACAGCACAGGGGCTGGAAGAGATTACCGCCGCCGTGGGGTATCAGGATGCCGCTTCTTTCCGAAAGCTGTTCCGTTCTCTGACGGGCATGTCGCCTGCCGCTTACCGTGACCGCTTTTCGCCAAGGACTTCTGTTGCGCCCGCTTCGGGCAGGCAGACGGAGCGTTAAGCAAACCGCTGAACAGGATACAGAACAGGGGTCTGAGCAAAACGAGCAGGCTGGACACCCGAAGAAACAGGCAATTTTCCGCCCCTTTGCAAGATGCCGCGCATTGCAACGAAGGGCGTATCGTGCGATACTTGAAAGAAGTACGCCGCTTCGCCACGACATCCGTTCACGCTGAAGAATGCCCGGACAATGGGCCGTTAAGGTCCCCGGCCAACTATCAGCCGACTGCCTGATTACTGTCGGATTACTACCGGATTACTACCGGCACACAGGCGCATATGGCAGCAACTGTTCCAGCCAGCTCACAAAGCTGGCAGATGGCGCAACGGCAACAGCCTGAGAAAACGGCCAGACCATGCAACATGGCAGGCCCGCATTCACACCGAAAAGGAGAGAGAGCATGTTTTCCGCCGCCACATACGCCGAACGCCGCGCCACGCTGCTTGCCAGACTGAAGGAAAGCGGAGCCAAAGGCATCGTGTTTCTACCCGGAAACGTGGAAGTCGCACTCAACTATGAAGACAACACCTATCACTTCCGGCAGGATTCCACCTTTCTCTATTATTTCGGGCATGATCAGGCCGGACTGAACGGCACTGTCGATATCGACTCCGGCGACATGCGGCTGTGGGGCGACGATCTTTCCATGGACGACATCATCTGGTCCGGCCCCAAACCGGACATTGCAGAGCGCGCAGAACGTTGCGCCTGTTCTGCAGGCGGCAACAACAGCGCCCTTGTCTCCATGCTCCATGCCGCGAAAAAGAGCGGCAGAACCATCCATTTTCTTCCCCCCTACCGAATTTCCAGCGCACACTGGGTTGCCTACTGTATTGATGAGCAGTTCAGCACCAAATCCGGCACGGACATAAGCGCGCTGAAGCACGCATCGTCCCTACCCCTGATTCAGGCGGTGGTGGCGCAGCGCGCCGTAAAGACCATCGAGGAAGTAACCGAGATGGAAAAGGCGCTGGGCATATCCTACGCCATGTATTCCAAGGCCATGGAGCTTGCCCGCGCGGGGCTCGGCGAACGCTGCATCGCGGCCGCCATCGATTCCACCGTGGCACTGGGGGGCTCGCGCAACAGCTTCACCACCATCTGCACGGTGCGCGGCGAGGTGCTCCACAACCACGACTACAGCAACATCATGCATCAGGGCGACCTGCTGCTCATAGATTCCGGCGCAGAATCCGACCTGCACTACGCCTCGGATATTACCCGCACCCTGCCCGTGGGCGGCCTTTTCTCCTCCCGCCAGAAGGATGTGTACTCCCTCGTGCTCAAGGCGCAGCAGACTGCCATAGGCATGGCCGGTCCCGGCGTTGCCTACCACGACTGCCACATTGCCGCGGTGACCTGCATTGCTTCCGGCCTGAAAGACATGGGCCTGCTGCGCGGCAACGTGGACGACATTGTCCGCGAAGGCGCACACGCCCTGTTCATGCCCCACGGCCTCGGACACATGATCGGTCTGGACGTGCACGACATGGAACACCTTGGCGAAGAGCATGTGGGCTATGACGAAACCTACACCCGCTCGGCCCAGTTCGGCCTGCGCTCGCTGCGTTTTGCCCGCCGCCTACGCACTGGCTTCACCGTTACCGCAGAGCCGGGCTGCTACTTCATTCCCGCGCTCATGGACAAATGGAAGGCAGAAGGCATCTGCAAGGACTTCATCAACCACGATGCGCTGGAGCACTTCCGCGACTTCGGCGGCATTCGCATTGAAGACGACATTCTCATCACCGACTCCGGCTGCCGCATACTCGGCCGTCCCATCCCCAAGACTCCGGAGGGGATAGAGGCCCGCATGCACGCCCGCAGCTAAAAATGTAGGCGATTGTTCTTTCCGGACGGCGCAGGGACTTTTCCTTGCGCCGTCTCCTTTTTTGATAGTACCATCAAAAGTCACACTCGATGCAGGGGAAACTTAGTGGACTACGCAGCTCATCTTCGCGGCATAATTCGGGAATTCGCCCTATCCGGAGGCGGTTCGTTCCTTGTCATGTCAGAGGACACCATCTTCGTCAAAATGCTGCAATCCGCCCTGCACAAGCAGCTCGGCATTCCCCAGCTGCGCGTCCATTTCGTACGGAGCATAGAGACCCTGCTGGGGCAGCTCCCGCTGTGCGAGGTGAAGGGCGACACCCCCTTCGTCATCATGGAACAGCGTTTCAGGGGCCGCCTGCACGACCAGTACGTGAAAAAAATCAAGGAACAGGCACCGGAGAGCCGGATAATCGTGCTGACCAACGAGATCACGCGCGACGGCCTTGCCCTGCTGTATGAACTGGGGGTGGATAACACCATCGTCAAACCCCTTTCCATGAACACGCTGGTCGAAAAAATCGCCAACGCCATAGAACCGCCCGCCAAGCTCGGCAAGCTTATGGATCAGGCCCGCCAGCTGCTGGCAGACGGAGAGGTGCAGGCCGCGCTCGACGTGACGGACAGCATTCTCTCCATCAAGCCGGACAGCGCCACCGGGCTCATGCTGCGTGGCGATGCCCTGCGCGCCTTGGGCCAGCCCAACGAGGCCATTCTGCAATACCAGCAGGCCATGGAAACGGCTCAGCTCTTCGTCGGCCCCGTACAGAGGTTGGCAGAGCACTACGCCGAACAGGGCGACACCACGCGCGAGCTGCACTACCTGCAGAAGCTGGATGCCATGAGCCCGCTGAACTATGACCGCAAGATAGACATGGGCAAAGCCAGCCTTGTTCTCGGCAGGCCGGATGCAGCCCACAAATATCTCAACGAGGCCGTGCGCATTGCCGGACAGGGAGATTCTCGCCTGCTGGGAGAGGTGGCCGCAAAGCTCGCCCGCACCTGCATGGAGCACTTTCCCGAGGCATGCGAACAGCACCTGCGCACCATTGTGGATATGGGCGGCACCATGCCCGCAAAGGCCATTGCCGAAACGTGGAACCGGCTGGGCATTTCCCTGCGTCGTCAGGGCAGATGGCAGGATGCGGTGACGGAATACTCCAAGGCCATACAGCGGGTTCCCGACGACGAAAACCTGCACTTCAACAAAGCACTGGCAGAGACGGACGGCAAGCTGTTTGAAGAGGCCGCCGGTTCCCTCAGCGCCGTCATCAGCATAAACCCCGCCTTCGGCAGGCACGATCCGGCCATGGCTGCCCGCATGTCCCGCATTTTCGAGCTGGCGGGTGAGTTGGAACTGGCCCGCAGATATTCCGCCATTGCGGAAGAGCTGGACAACGCGGAACACGACCCTATCGACTGATCTACACCCTGCCCCCCCATTCTCCCGGTGCGCCTCCCTGCAAAGGCATACGATCGGCCACTCCCCGCCTTTTTGCTGCTCCCTGCCTACGTGAGGAGCCAAAACCATCCTTGCGACAAGCTGGGGGCTGGAACGAAACTCGGACAATGCCCAAACAGGGCACGCCCCACGCCAGAGCATGACCTGAACGCAATCAGCGCCACCTGCTCCAAGCCTGCCGTTTCCCATATCCGGCAGACATTTTCGTTGCTGCGGCCTATGCATATCGCCCTCACGTGACTTTTTTACTAATCACGATGCATTCCCTCTCGTTTTGTGGTATGGCGAAATCATTCCCGAAAGGCTCTTTGTAAAATCCGGCACTAAGCCTATTTTTTCACTACCATAGCAATTCCACGAAAGGAGCATTCACCATGGCAGACAAGGAACAACGCAAGAAAAATGTCATTGAAGTACTGAACAAGGCACGCGCCATGGAGCTGCAGGCCATCTCGCAGTACATGAACCAGCACTATAATCTGGACGACAAGGACTACGGCGAACTGGCTGCCAAGATGAAGCTGGTTGCCATTGACGAAATGCGCCATGCAGAAGCCTTTGCCGAACGCATCAAGGAACTGGGCGGCGAACCCACCACGGAAGCCACCGCACGTCCCGAAAAGGGACAGGCTGTGCAGTCCATCTTCCCCTTTGACGCCGAGCTCGAAGACGACACCATCGACCAGTACAACCAGTTTCTGCTGGTCTGTCGTGAAAGCGGCGACAGCGTGAGCATGAAGATCTTCGAACAGATCATCGAAGACGAACAGGCCCACTACAATTACTTTGACGCCATTGCCAACCACATCAATGACCTTGGCGACACCTACCTTGCCCGTATCGCCGGAACCTCTTCCGCCACGGGCCTGCAGCCGCAGGGCTTTGTTCTTACCGGCAAGACCGGAGCATAGACCACAACGACGGAATTCTTTCCGCCGCACAACGAAATGCGCCGTCGTACCATTGTGGTACGGCGGCGCGCCTCTTTTCCACATCCTGTCCCTGCCCTGCCCTGCCTGACTGCAACGTACTGCAACGCTCCCGGCCACTCCCGCACGGTCAGTTACCATCGAAGCACCAGCGCCTCTCCTCCAAGCATATGACCACACGCAACATTATGCGACAAATCGCCGCAAGCGTTTCCCAGCTTGTTCATTTCTAAAATTCTCGCTATTACTAATAATAATGAAAACCTTTTTCCAATTCGGAGGAGGTCTATGAACAGCTTCTACAAAGGCATTCTGGATTCCCTTTCAGACGGGGTCTATTTCATAGATACCTCAATGCACATTACCTACTGGAACAAAGCTGCCGAGCGCATAACCGGTTATACCGCCGCAGAGGTCATCGGCAGAAGCTGCTCTGACAACCTGCTCCGCCACATAGACGAGCTGGGAACACAGCTCTGCATTACCTCATGCCCCATGCGCGCCTCTGTCCGCCACGGCCAGTCCAGCGAAGTTTCCGTGTATCTGCATCACAAGCTGGGGCATCGCATTCCCATATCCGTGCGGGCTTCGCCCATGCGCGATGAACAAGGAACCATCATCGGCGCGGTGGAGATTTTCAACCCCACCAAAGAACGCAACGATGTGATCAACGAGCTGGAGCAACTGCGCAACGAGGTTTTGCGCGATCCCCTCACCGGCATCGGCAACAGACGCTATGCAGACATCACCCTCGGCACTTTCGAATCGGCGCAGACAAGGGATCAGGTCAGCTACGGTGTCCTCTGGGCGGATATTGATTTCTTCAAAACCATCAATGACACATGGGGGCACCCCACGGGTGATGCCGTGCTGGTAACGGTGGCGCAGTCACTCCAGAGCGGCCTGCGGTCTTTTGATGTGGTGTGCCGTTCCGGAGGCGAGGAATTTCTCATTCTCGTTCCCAACGTGACACTGGAAGCGCTGCTCAGCCTTGCCGAACGGCTGAGAGTTCTTGTGGAAAACAGCTGGATAGAGCGCAACGGCGTGCACATCGGCGTTACCGCATCGTTCGGCGGCACCATGGCACGAAAGGGCGAGCATCATGATTCCGTTCTCGCCAGAGCAGATGCCCAGCTCTACCTCAGCAAGCAGGGCGGAAGGAACTGCGTGCACGTGATTGCCTAGACAGGCAAAAGCGACAGGGGGACGGCAGGGGGACTAGGGGCTACAGGGTATTCTCCCTCTCTGTCGAAATGACGATCATCACGCGGCGGTTGAGTTCCCGGTTGCCGGGAATGGGGCTGCCGTGCGCATCCAGATTAGGCACCAGTGGGCGGACATGGGCATAACCGCGCACATCCAGTCTGGTGGCTTCCACTCCCTGCCCGATAAGGTGGCGTGCAACGGATGCTGCCCGACCTGCGGAAAGCTCCCAGTTGGACGGAAAACGATCCGACACAATGGGAAGATCGTCGGTATGCCCTTCCACGGATACATGCAGCCTGTTCCCCTTCAACTCTTCGGCCACACGGTCAAGAAACGGCAGCGACGCCTGCGTGAGTTCGGCACTGGCCAGCGCAAAGAAAACGGGACCATGCAGGCGTATTGCCACGGAGTTGGCCCTGCGTTCAATCTGCATGGCCGAGCCGGCACCCTGCAGGCGTTCTTCCAGCCCGCTCATGAGTGCATCAAGAGCCGCATTGCCCGAACTGACTAACTCCTGCCTGGCTGACTCCTGCCTGGTTCCCGGTGCAGCGGCCTCGTGCGCCCCTACCATGGCAGACCGAATTTCATCCGCTCCGGCCGAGGGTGTGGCATCCGGTACCTGAGCCTGCAGTCTGACAGGTTGCTCTGCCGCGTCCGGCTGTTTTTCCGGTTGCTTGTCGGGTTGCATATCAGCTTGCACATCGGGTCCAGTATTTGAACCAGCATCCGGTTGCATGTCCGGTGCAGTCTGCGTCCTGCCGCCCTTCTGCTCCGTTATGGTATCCCTCAATGCGCCCGTTTCCGGCCGTGTCCGGTCCAGTGGCGTCTTCTTCATGGCCAGACCGAGCGATTCAGCCACCTGCTCATACCGCTCAATATCCACGGCGGAGATGGAAACCATGAGAATGAAAAAACACATGAGCAGGGTCATCATGTCCGCAAACGACACGGCCCATTCCTCGCCCTCTTCATGGCGCTTGCGCAGCCGTTTCAGGTGACTCTTCATGCTGCCTCCCGCTTCTGCCTAGTTGGGCCGGGCCTGAATGGACGCCCAGCGGCGCGGGGGCAGATAGGCGCGCAGTTTGTCGAGCACTATTCCTGCAGGAGCGCGGTCATGTATGTAGAGAATGCCGTCGCGGATAACCGTCATGAGCAGCACCCGCTCCTCTATGCGCTTTTCCACCTTTATGGCTATGGGCAGGAACAGCATGTTGGCAAACAGCACCCCGTACAGCGTGGTGGTCAGCGCAGTTGCCATGGCAGGGCCGAGCGCGCGGATATCCCCTCCCATGGACTGCATCATGCCGATGAGCCCGATGAGCGTGCCGATAATGCCGAAGGCAGGTGCCAGACGTGCCATGGTGCGGAATATGCCCGCCGAGGACATTTCCTGCTCGTAATGCTGTTCTATGCGGGTATCCAGAATCCGGTTGATTTCATCGCGGCTGTAGCCGTCCACCAGCATCTGCACTGCGTGGCGCAAAAAGAAGTTGTCCATGCCCGGCAGAGAGGCTTCCAGCGACACGGCACCGCGTGCCGACGCCTGCTTGGCAAGGCGCACCAGCTCGTCGATATACATGCCTATGGGCAGTTCCTCACGGCTGAGCGCCAGCAGAAAGGCGTTTATGGTGCGCCCCACTTCCTTGACCGGATAACAGATGAAGGTAGCTGCCGCCGTGCCGCCGAAAACAATGGCAAGCCCGGCCGGATTGAGAAACACCCATATGTTGGATGTGGAAAAAAAGGTGGCCACGGCAAGAATGAGCAGACCGGCAACAAACCCGAGAACGGTGGCTATGTTCATTTATCGGCCCCCTTTGCGCCCATGTTCCTTTCTTCCTTCGCCGCGCCTTTGCCATCCCCCTTCAGTTCACGGACAAGGGCAATGGCCTCGGCTTCCACATCCGCCAGTTCCATGTCATCCACAGCGCGGTCAACGGACTCTTCCTTCACCATGGCCGCAATCTTGCCGGACATGCACCCTATCATCTTCGTGCGCGTTTCTTCCTGCGCACCGGCATAGAGCACCAGCACCTTGTGGAAGCCGATCTTCTGGAACACATCGCGCAGGGTATTGTTGTCCACGAAGACAAGGTCATCCACGCTCTCCAGCTCTTCAATATTGAGCCGCTTGCGCTTGACCCGCTGGAAGAAATCCTCGCCCTTCACCTGCGCCCATTCGCGCATGGCATCCGCAGGGAAAAAGAACAGGTTCTGGGGAATCTCGTGCTGGGCAAGTTTCTTATAGAGAATCTCCGGGGTGCTCTTCACCATCTCGGCAAGGCCCTGCATGTCTATGAAATCCAGCTCGCTGGTGCAGGGCGGCGTTTTTTCCGGCAGCTCCATGCTCAGGTTGCGGGCCACAGTCATGAAAGAAGCAGGTTCCTTGAGGGTGAGGTGCTTGTCCTGCACATATTCGGACGACACGTTCATGTTGCCGAGCACATCTTTGCGGTAGGTTGCACCCTTTATCTCCGAAATAGTCATCACGCCCAGCCGCTGCAGCCGTTCCAGCACCTCGTCTATCTCAAGCTGGCTCACCAGCAGCACGTTGCGCACGTTGCGGCAGAAATCCACATAGCTGAACGGCACCGGAACATTGGCGGCATCCACGCCCTTTGCAGCAGGGGCAGGCGGACGCGTTGCCTTGTGGGTGAGTTCGAGAATCTGGCAGATGGAAAGAAAACTGTTGGGTGCGGGCTGCTCGTGCACGGCCCTTTCCAGAATGGAGATGCGGTCCATGAGGTAGCGCACTATGCGCTGCATGGGACCGGGGCACTTGAGCAGCAGGGTTTTGAGTGTGGTCTGGTCTATGACCAGCAGGTCCACAAAGTCATCGGCCACGGCGTTGGCATGAAAGGGGGCCCCGGTAATGACGGCTGATTCGCCGAAAATCTGACCGGGCAGCATGCGCCCCACAATCACCTTGCGGTTGTTCACCACGCGGTAGATGGAGACGGTTCCCTTCTTGACCATGTATGCCACGGGGTTGAGCTGCCCCTCGCGGAATATCATCTGGCCCTTGTTGAATGACTTTGTCTTCTCTTGCGTACTATCCCCCATGGTTCCTCCCTGACATTGACACAGCCTGAATCGGACAACCGGCCTGAAATATGTCTGAACATGATCATGAACATGCAATGGGACGCGGACGAATACGAAAAGAGCGGCCATGTGCGGCATGCCGCCATGCAACCTTGCGTGGTGTAATGGTTTACCACACGCAGGATACTGGTTCCCGCCTGTCAGACTAGCGTAAATGGCATGACGGTGCAACGAGCAACGCTATAATCTTGTCTGAAAACACACTTTTCCTCGTGACACACTAATTGGAATCGTGTAACTCAGTGTTACATTTTTTTTATTCGTATTTATTTTTACCGATTTCTTTTCAGAAGGAGCTACCATGAGACGAGTCTTCCCGCGTGCTGCCCTGTCCTGCCTCGCCCTTGTTGCCATGTTGTGGGCATCCTCTGCCAACGCCCATTTCGGCATGGTTATCCCCGGTAACAATGCCATTTCCGCTGAAGCAAAATCCACCGAACTTCAGGTATCCTTTTCCCATCCCTTCGAGATGGTGGGCATGGACATGGTCAAACCCAAAGCCTTTTTCGTGACCGCGGCAGGCAAGAAAACCGATCTGCTGCCCACCCTGACCGAAACCAAGGTCATGGACCATCAGGCATGGAAAACCACCTACAAATTTGCGCGCCCCGGTGTATACATGTTCGGCCTTGAACCCACCCCCTACTGGGAGCCGGAAGAAGACTGCTTCATCATCCATTACACCAAGACCATCATCGCAGCCTTTGGTGACGAATCCGGCTGGGATGAACCCATGGGCCTGAAGACCGAAATCGTTCCCATGACCCGCCCCTTCGGCAACTACGCAGGCAACAGCTTCACCGGCCAGGTGCTTCGCGACGGCAAGGCCCTGCCTTTTGCCGAAGTTGAAGTGGAATACTACAACAAGGACAACAAGTTCGCCGCACCCACCGAATACCATGTAACGCAGGTGGTCAAGGCAGATGCCAACGGCGTGTTCACCTTTGCCTGCCCCCTTGCCGGATGGTGGGGCTTTGCCGCTCTCAGCACCGCAGATTTCCAGCTCAAGGCCCCCGACGGTGCCATGAAGGACGTGGAAATCGGCGCAGTTCTCTGGATCAAGCTGGACGGCTGGACCAAGAAATAACGGACCTCGCTCATCCCTGCCGGTCCTTCATATCCCCCGCTCCGGCGGGGGATTTTTCTTTTCGCCTTTCCGCCCGACGATATTACACAAACCTACACGCTCCCGCATATTGCCTTATATATCTGCTCTGCTCCGCCTTAAAGAAGCTTGAAATGCGCCCGGCTTATGGTAGTGTTTACTTCACTCAATTCAAGCAGGAGTCCGCCATGCGCTTTCTTATTGTCGAAGACGACTTCACCAGTCGCAAATTCATGCAGACCATTCTCTCCCCCTACGGAGAATGTGATATAGCCGTTAACGGCAAAGAGGCACTGGAGGCCTTTGAGGCATCGCTTGCGGGCGGGAAGTACGATCTCATCTGCCTTGACATCATGATGCCCGAAATGGACGGGCAGGAAGCCCTGCGCCGCATACGCGACCTTGAAAGAAGCAAGGGCATACGCTCCACCGACGAGGTGAAAGTGGTCATGATCACCGCGCTGGACGACCCGAAAAACGTGGTGGAAGCCTACTACAAGGGCGGGGCAACCTCCTATGTGCCCAAGCCGGTGGACAGGCAGCTTTTCATCCAGCTGCTCAAGAACCTCGGCGTGCTTGCCTGACCGGTATTTCCGGACCACGCGCGGCCATGAAGACAAGGGCAAAATTGCCTTTGCGGTGGCCGCACGGGCTTGACTCCGGAGACAATATGCGTACACATTTCGATCATGCAGCATCAAACAAACCACGAACACCGTAGCGGTTCAGGCTCCCGATGCCTGTTGGCATCCACCTTTGCCGCTTTGCTGATCACCATTCTCGTCTCCACGGCATTCGCCCAGCTTCCCGCTTCTGACCAGTATGCAGGCGACCAGTATACCAGCGGTCAGGTTTCCAATGCCGATTCATTCACCAAACTTGATCTGCCGCCGGCTGAGCGGGGCCTTCTGCACGGCCTGCTTTCCGGCTCGCTCATAGGTTCTCTGCTGTTCAACGAACCTTTCTCCGGCATCGGCGTGGCCGACCTGCTGGTGCTGATGGTCGTTGTGCTCGCCATACTCCGCTTTGTGCGAAACAGGATAACCCTGAGCCCGCCCGACCAGAACACAGGACGCCCCCCGGTCGATCTTGATGCCTACAGAAAACAGCGCGGAAAAGACGCCTTTGCGCAACGCGATGATGACACTGACCGGCAGCCCGGTCAGCGCGCAGACAAGCCAGCCCCGCGCGTGCACGTGGATATTCCCGACGACGAACCCAACCCGCACCTGTATGACCGGGCCGCCCAAATGTGGGGGCACCTTCAGGGTGAGGAGTCTGACGAACCGCGCCGCAAGCGCTCGGAAGGCTTTACGGATTCCCAGCCCGCCAAGCGGGGAGACGACCTGCTCACAGCACGGGATGCCTACCAGACCGGCGCACAGCCGGAGCTGCCCGCCTCTTTTGACAAGGACGACTTCCTCAAGGGTGCCAAGATGGTATTCACGCGTCTGCAGCACAGCTGGGACGCAAGAGACATGGACGACATTGCCCAGTTCACCACCCCTGAGGTGCATGAAGAGATCAAGCAGCAGGCTGCACAAAGCCCTGCCCCCTCACGCTCGGAGTTGCTACTCGTAAACGCCCGCATTCTTGAGGTGAAGGAAGACGAACACGGCCTGCTGGCCACCGTTTTCTTTGATGTGCTCATGCGGGAAGAACGCGAAGGCGCCCAGACTGAGCAGGTCCGCGAAATCTGGCACTTCCTCAAGAGCAAGGAATACGGCGGCATGTGGCGTCTGGACGGCATAGAGCAGGTTTCCGCCTGAGTTGTCTCCGACTTGCAGACGGGCTTGCAGCCAGACGTGCCGGCCGGTCTGCCCCCGGCCTCCCCTCGCAGCCTTCATTGCATGCTGCGCTGTCTCGTTTGGAGCTACCCTTCTTGACCTATCATTGTGCCCGGTACTGCGACCCGTTCCAGCCGGGCACTTTTCATTTTCTAAAAAATCATTATATTTGACGAACGAAGCTCAATATACTGAACGTCATCCCCCTCCCCCTAGCGCGTATCGGGCAATCGTCCCTCAGGGCGGCACCCGACGGAGGCACTCATGACCGCTGCAAAGACGACCCCGCCCCCCTCTTCCGGCGCTGCTTCCGGGGACAAGAAGGCCGCACAGGCCCGACGATCCGGAATATTCCGCGCTCCACAGGGGACTCCGCAACCCGATGAGGAATGCCTTTCCGCACTCACCGCGGAAAGCGGTAATTTTCTTGAGCATATCGGCAAAACCTTTACCACGGGTGCACTCTTCCGCCTTGTCATCAGCGAAGAAGGCGAGCGCAGCTTCACCCTGCTCACGGACGGTTTCGAGGTGCTCTTCGGCGTGCCTGTCGCCTCGGTCCTTGCCGACCCCAGCGCAGCCTACCGGCTGTTCCACCCCGATGATGTGGCCGAGCACATGAACCGTGAACTGCAGAGCATTGCGCAGGATGATCCCTTCGCCTCGGAGGTGCGCATACAGTCTCTTGTCAGCGGCCTGCGGTGGATTCAGTTTCGCGCCCAGCCCGGTTTCGACACCTACGGCAACCGCTGTCTCGACGGCATCCTTTTCGACGTTACGCTCCACAAGCAGGTGGAGGACCAGCTGCGTGAAATGGCAACTACCGACGGGCTTACCGGCCTTGCCAACAGACGCCACTTCATGCAGACAGCCGAACAGGAACTGCACAGGGCAGAACGTTATCAGCGCCCCATAAGCATGCTGATGATAGACGCAGACCATTTCAAGCGCGTGAACGATACCTACGGGCACGATGTGGGAGACGTGGTGCTCGCCGCACTGGCAAAGCTGATGCGGCAGAGCGCCCGAAAGCAGGATTTTGTTGCCCGCCTCGGCGGCGAAGAATTTGCCATGCTTCTGCCGGAAACACCGCATGACAAGGCCCGGGAAATGGCAGAAAGGCTTCGCGCCAAAATCGAGATCAACCTGATAGAAACCAGCGCCGGCACCCTGCGCATTACGGTGAGCATCGGCGTGGCTACCTACCGGGACAACGACGGAGGCATAACCCGCCTGCTCAAGAGGGCAGACGACGGGCTCTATGAAGCCAAGCAATCCGGCCGCAACCGCATAGCTTCTTCCGAATGACCTTTGCAGACAACAGCACATCAAAAAGCCGCCCTCGGGCGGCTTTTCAGACTGCTGACCAAGTCATTTCTGGTATTTTTTGGCTCCGTCGGGCAGGAACCTGACGTTCCTGCACCTCGTATAAGCGATGCAAATCCGTTTGTGGACATCCTCCCCGGCTTAACGGGAATGTGCTTTTACTGAAAACGAAGCGTTGTCATTAACCAGAAAGCCGCCCTCGGGCGGCTTTTTCAATTCCGGCAGACGGAGAGTTCAGCCCACTTCCTTGCGACGAAGCACCATGCCCCTTTCCAGCGCAAGGGCCCGGAGCTCTGCCGCCGACTGCATATCAAGCTTCTGCAAGATGTTGGAACGGTGATTTTCCACCGTCTTCACGCGCACCCCCAGCATGTCTGCAATCTCCCTGTTCTTGTAGCCTTCCGAGATAAGCTGAAAGATCTCCTGCTCGCGCGTTGTAAGCTGCGTCCAGCCGGAATCGACCTGTCCGCCGCCGCAACCAAGATACCCGCGCACAACATCACCCGCTATGGCAGGC
>JBKEAK010000094.1:0-5622 GCA_047972125.1 Halodesulfovibrio sp. | reverse complement strand
TCGTTTCCCTAATCAACAGGGCGAGGGCATGCTATGGCCTGTTGAGTAGGAAAACGAACGGAGGTGCGTATGTCCATGTTGATTCCACAGGTGAACAGCCTGATGAATTTGTTCCGCAGATGGAAGGAAGCCTGCCGCAAGGCAGGGGAACAGCGCAAGACCATGCGCGAGTTGGACGAACTGGATGACCATATTCTGCGGGATATCGGTCTTTCCCGCGATCAGTTGCTGCGAATGAAGCTGGAAAATAGGCAGGCTTCGCAGCAGGGCAAGCTGAAGCCCTGCAGGAGTGTGCATGGTGATGCCAAGGCAGGCCGGCCCTTGCCCGCCTGCGCATGCCGCGCTGTGCATGAGGCGGGTATTGCCCTGTGCAGGGATGAGTGACCTGCCTGTTTGTATTTCAATGGTCCGACGCTGCCGTGACAGCCATTGTCGTGATCGCAGCTGTACCCGTTGTCGCCGGCTTCCCGGTCGTTCCAGTCGTCCCAGTTGTCCCTGTCGTTACAGTCGTTACAGTCGTTACTGTCGGCATCGGGGGAAGACGCTCAGAGAATGATGGCCGTGTGGGGTATCAGCACAACAGGCCCGCAATGGCGCCGGTCATGCAAGTGGCAAGTGTGCCGGCCATGATTGATTTCATGCCCAGCGAAACAATGTCGTGCTTGCGTTCAGGGGCCAGCGCATTCAGGCCGCCGATGAGAATACCCAGACTGCCGAGATTGGCGAATCCGCACATGGCGTAGGTCATGATGGTGATGGAGCGGGGCGAAAGAGTGCCCTGCGGCAGGCCCGCCATCTGAAGATAGGCGATGAACTCGTTGAGAATGGTCTTGGTGCCCATGAGCTGGGCCGCCTGCATGGCCTCTGATGCGGGAATGCCCATGAGCCACACGATGGGCCACATGATGAAGCCGAGCATCCGCTCCAGCGTCAGGGGCTGGCCCCATACATCGGGAAGGAAGGCGAGCAGCTGGTTCGCCAGCGACACCAGAGCCACAAGAACAAGCAGCAGGGCCACAACGTTGAGCAGCAGCTTCACCCCGTCGGCAGTGCCTTTGGTGATGGCATCCATGGAGCTTGTTGCATCCGACATGGGGTTCACGTCACCGGCCGTGCGACCGGAATCTTCCGGCACCATGAGGCGGGCAATGAGAATGGACGCAGGCGCACTGATAATGGACGCCGTGAGAATATGCCCCAGCGCTCCCGGCAGCGCATTGCTGAGAATGGATGCATACAGCACCAGCACCGTGCCGGAAATGGTGGCCATGCCGCTGGTCATGAGGGTGAAGAGTTCGCTGCGCGACATGCCGCGAACATAAGGCGTAATGATGATGGGCGCTTCAACCATGCCGACGAAGATGTTGGCGGCAACACCCAGCCCGAGCGCCCCGCCTATATCCATGGTCTTTTGCAGAAAGAGTGAGAATAGCCGGACCACAGCTGGAATGATGCGCCAGTAGAACAGCAGGGCCGAAAGTGCGCTGACAACCAGAATGAGCGGCAGCGCCCGGAAGGCCAGAATCCAGCTGGCACCGGGAGATGTTTCCGCAAACGGGAGCGCTGCGCCGCCCAGAAACCCGAATACGAACGAGCTGCCCGCATCAGTCGCCTTTTGTATGGCGTCCACGAGGTAGTTGAGGCCCAGAAGCGCATTGCTGAAAAACGGCACCTTGAACATGAGCAGCGCCACGCCGAACTGGAGCAGCAGACCCATGACGATGTTCTTCATGCTTACATTGCGGCGGTTCTCGCTGACCAGCCATGCCAGAAACATGAAACAGAGTAGGCCGAAGATGCTTTGCAGCATGAGCACTCCTTGCCGGTGTTCGTATCCGGAATGTGCAGTGAAGAGTTGAAGACGGTGGAGTATAACTCGCCGGATTCATAACGGTAATATCGCATGGTGCCAAGCGTTATCCCGCGTGCATCATGGTTGGCATACATACGTGCCCTTCATGAAGACAGCCCGCCGGAAGAAGAATCTTCGGGCGGGCTGTCGGGTATTCAGTCGTTGCGTTGTTACTGTATGGGGTGCCAGCCCATGCGTTATTGTTCAGCCTTGGTATTTACACTTTGGCTGCTGCAGGCACCGCGTACGCATGTCACCCCGGTGGTTGCCTGCTGCCTGCTGCGGATGTTTTCCATCTGCAGGCGGGCCTGAATGTACTGCGCCAGAGCGTCCACGGCTCTGTCGCAGACAGGGAACACGGGCACGCCCGCCGCATGCAGCGTGTTGCGCAAGGGGGCATAGAGCACGCCGCCATCGGCAACGCACACGAGTGGTTTGTCGGATTCCGTGGCAAGGGCAGCCATGCGCGGTGCAATGCCCTGTGGGTCATCAAGGGCATATGCGGGCGTGGATGTCTGCGCCAGCGTGTGCATGGCGGGCGAGAGCGGATCAAGGCCCACCAGCACTGCGTCCACATTGGGGTCCTGCAGCATGGAGGCCGCCACGCGTGCATGGGTCTCGTCATCGGCTGCGGGATTAATGTCCATGGGGTTGGCAATGCCCACGAGTGCATCCAGCCTCTTTTCACGCAGCAGGGTCTGCAGTGCTTCACGCGTTGCGGGCGCATAGCTGGCCAGCCGCATGGCGTAGTCGTCGGAATGGATGGAGTCTGCCATGCCCACCGCTTCAAAGCCTGCGCCGCTGACGGCAGCAAGCCTGTTGCCGCGTATGGTCTTGTCGTGGAGGGTTTCGGCCAGCAGGAAGAGGTCCTGAAACTGTGTGAAGGTGCGGGCGACTATGGCCCCGGCCTGCCGCACGCAGTTGTCGCAGACCATGAAGTCTCCGGCAAGCGATGCCGTGTGCCCGCTGGTGGCGGACTTGCCTTCCGGGGTGCGCCCTGCCTTGTAGAACAGCACTTCCTTGCCGGCCAGCACGGCTTCGCGCACGGCTCGGCAGAATTCCAGCCCGTCCTGATCATTGAAGCCTTCGGCGTAAACGGCAATCACGTCCACGGCGTCGCTGTGCGTGAAATAGCGCAGCATGTCGCCCAGCGTCAGGTCCGTCTGGTTGCCCATGGATATCATGTAGGCGGGGCGCAGTTCAGGGCACTGGCTTATGCGGTGCAGCATGAAGGCGCCGCTCTGGCTCACGAGCGCCGCACGCCGGTAATCGCCGCCGCGTTCCTTGGGCAGTTTTTCCTCGGGAATGAACCACGTGTCATATTTGCCGGGTCGCGAAACCACGCCCATGCAGTTGGCTCCCAGAAAGACCGGGCCGCCATGCTCGGTGGCGTGCACCGCGTTGATGCGGGCTATCACCTGTTCAGCACGTGCGCGGCTTTCTTCCGTCTCGCCCATGCCGCCGGGAATGAGCATGACGCTGGCCGCTGCGTTCAGGTCTATGATCTCTTCCACAAGGTCCGGCACCTGCTTGGCAGAAACCGCCACCACGAAAAGATCGACAGAGCCGTGCATGTGCGCGGGCAGATCGCGCAGCGAAGGAACGCATGCCACGCCGTCTATGGAATCCTCACCCTCGCGGATGATGACCACGTTCTCCGGGGCAAAGCCTTCGGCAAGAATGTTGCGCAGTATGGTGCGCCCGAAGTTCTCGCGGGTGGCGGAAACACCGATCAGCCCGATGGTCTTCGGGTGCAGCAGGGCATCTATGCGGTGCACGGGGCGCGGCACTGCCAGTTGCTCCGGCAGCGAGAAACGGCACATGCCGTCGAGCGGCACCATGAGAAAGTCGGTGAAGGCGAAGGGGTTTATTTCCAGCTCTTCAATGATGAAGGGCGCATCGGGATTGGCCGGTGAGTAGTGGTTGGCCATGCGGATGAAGGACTCGAAGCATTCGATAAGTTGCTCGTCGGTGACGATTCTGCGCTGACCCCGCGTAAGCCCCGCCAGCTTGCGGTAGGAAATGGTCTGGCGGAACAGGCTGAAAAAGGTTTCACCGTCTGTCAGCTCCGTGGAGGCGGCAACAATGGCCTGCCCCTTGCGGAAGCGTTCTGCATAGAGTTCCGTATCCGTGCCGCCAAGGCCTGCACTGAGCACCATGCCGAATTCTCGCGTGCGCCGCAGGCCCACGATAAGCTCGTTGCCGAAGGCGCTGGAATCGGGCGGCATGAACTGCACCTGCAGCACGCCCTTGAGGTCACGGCTTATGGCGTCGGTAAGCACCTCACCGGAAAGCCCGCGATATTCCGCCGGTGCTGCATCCGGGTAGCGTTCAATCCACGCGGCGTAGTTTTCCGGCACTTCGTAGAGCATTCTGCGCCATGCGGAGCGTATGCGGTCCGGCTCGCGTTCCACAATGCGCACGCCGCCCACCTCGGTCTTGTGGACAATGGTGGGCGAAACGATTTTCAGCACGGCCTTGTCGCCGGGAATGGCCATCAGCTCTTCATCGGAAGGGCGCGAGCCGCGCGGAATAAGGTTGGCACGCGGCGGCGTTTCTGCGCCAGAGCGCGAGAGCAGGGTGTATACTTCGTATTCATACAGAAAGTTGCGGCCTTCTGCATGGGCGGTATGGAAGAGTTCGGTAATGGCTTCGTAATCAATGGCAAGCTGCGGTGCGGACATGATGTACCTATACGAAGTGAGGTTGCGGGCGGTAGCCCATGTGGGTTGATATTTCCATGGCGGCATCCAGCAGTTTGGGTGCAAGAGAGACTATGTCGCCCTCGGCGAACTGGCTGGGGGCGCCGCTCAGACTGACGGCACCCACTATCTTGCCCTCGGGGCCGAAGACGGGCGCGCCGATGGTATCCAGATGGATGAGCGTTTCGCCGTATACCAGCGAATAGCCCCGTTCCTTGGTGGCCGCGAGTTCCTGCCGCAGCTTGACCGGGTCGGTGAGCGTTTTTGGGGTGTAGGCGTGCAGTTTTACGCGGGCCAGATGTGCAATGACCTGCTCACCCGGCAGATAGGCGAGAATGGCGCGCCCTATGCCCGTACAGAACGCTGGCACCGTGGGGCCGATGTAGGAAGAGGGATGCCATTCCTGATGGTCCGTGCTCATGGTGGTGAGCACCACATCGTTGGTCAGCACACCCACGCGGCCGATGGTGGATGTGTGGCGCGAAAGGTAGCTTATGGGGCTTGCAGCCTTGCGGTTGAGTGAGAACGTGGCGGACTGCAGTGCGCCCAGCTCAAGCAGCTTCAACCCGAGGTGGTATTCCTTGGTGGACGGGTCCTGTTCTATGTAGTCGGCTTTTTCAAGCGCGCTTATGATGCCGTGGGCAGTGCCTATGGCAAGATTCAGGGCTTTTGCCACATCACTTACCCGCCAGCTGGGGCGTTCGAAGGTGAATAGGCCGAGCACCTGTGTCGCCCGCTGGATGGATTGCTGCGACATATTGATCTCCTTTCGGTATTATCGAATTGTTTTCAGGAAAAAACATACGCCCGCAGTTTCCCCGCGTCAATGATAGGGAACCAGACAAAATGCGAAGAGGTGCGAGACCGGAGGTGCGTGGGCACCGGGAGTGAGGTTCACATGAGTGTGAAACGCAGGAAGTGCGCCGGAACCGAAGTGCGGGGTTACCTGATAGGAGCCTGCAGGTGCTGCTGTTCGAGGGCTTTGTAGCTGATGGTGCTCAGTGCCTTTTGCAGGGCGTCTTCATAGCGCTTCACAATGTCGGCGGGACCGTGTTTGGCGACCACGGT
>JBKEAK010000093.1:0-18137 GCA_047972125.1 Halodesulfovibrio sp. | reverse complement strand
GCATGGCGGCCATTATCACAGCGCAGACCCTGCTCTCCGCCCTGACCATGCCGCTGGTGCTTTTGCTCGTGGTCTAGCGCACCGCCTTTGCCCGCCCCAAAACAAAAGGCCGCCCGTAAAGACGGCCTCAAGTTAATGACAAATCCTCGTGTTCAGTAAAACCGCATTTCCGTTAAGCCGGAGCTGAGGTTCAAAAACGGATTATCATCGCTTATACGAGGTGCAGGAACGTTAGGTTCCTGCCCGGCGGAGCCAAAAAATACCAAAAATGACTTTGTCAGCAGGCTGAGGCCGCCCGTAAAGGCGGCCTTTTCGTTTATTGGCAAGGACGGCCTACACACCTGATACGCCCCAAATATCCTTGGCGTATTCGTCCACCGCACGGTCACTGGAGAAGAAGCCCATGCGGGAGGTATTCATCATGGACATGCGCGCCCACGCGGTCTGATCCATGAAGGCATTGGCGACATCCTGCTGCCTGTAGGCATAGGAGCGGAAATCTGCCAACACCATGTATCTGTCACCATGGTTCAGCAGGCTCTCCACTATATCCCTGAACAGATGCGGCTCCGAAGGCGAGAAGAAGCCGCCCGCGATCATGTCCAGCACCTCGCGCAGTTCCGAATCACGCTCATAGAAGATACGGGGATTGTATCCCTGCGAACGCATCTCGTTAACCTCATGCGAGAGCAGGCCGAACAGGAACAGGTTCTCGTTCCCCACGTGTTCCATGATCTCAATATTGGCCCCATCGTGCGTGCCTATGGTGATGGCACCGTTCAGGGCAAATTTCATATTGCCCGTGCCGGAAGCCTCCATGCCCGCAGTGGATATCTGCTCAGACAGGTCCGTGGCCGGAATGATGCGTTCTGCCAGCGAGACACAGTAGTTCTGCAGGAAGACAACCTTGAGCAGGTCGCCCACTCTGGGGTCGGTGTTAATCGTGTACGCCACAGAATTGATAAGCTGAATGATGTGCTTTGCCATGTAATAGCCGGGGGCCGCCTTGCCGCCGAAAATATACGTGCGCGGCACGGACACGCTGCCCGGAGAATTGCGGATGCGGTTATACAGGGCAATGACATGCAGCACGTTCAGCAACTGGCGCTTATACTCGTGAAAACGCTTCACGTGCACATCGAACAGACTTTCGGGCAAGACGGTAATGCCGTTCTTCTCACGAATGTATTCGGCCAGCTTGTGCTTGTTGCGCAGGCGCACTTCCATCCAAGCACGGTGAAAACCTTCGCTGTTTGCATACGGCTCAAGCTTTTTAAGCTGCGCAAGATCAGTCAGCCATTCCGGCCCGATGTGTTCGGTGATGAGCCACGCGAGTGTGGGGTTGCACTGACGCAGCCAGCGACGCGGGGTAATCCCGTTGGTCTTGTTGTTGAACCGCTCAGGGAAGATTTTGTAGAAATCGTGGAACACGCTTTCCTTGAGAATTTCCGAATGGTGCGCGGAAACCCCGTTCACGCTGAAACTGCCCACGATGGCCAGATGGCTCATACGCACCCAGCGGCTCTCGCCTTCATAGATGAGCGAAACACGTCCGAGGATGTTCGGATCGTTGGGGAACTGGCGTCGCACATCGTGCAGGAACCGCCGGTTGATTTCATGAATGATCTGCAGATGCCGGGGCAGCAGCCTGCGGAACAGGTCTTCGGGCCACACCTCCAGCGCTTCGGGAAGAACCGTGTGGTTAGTGTAGGCAAAGGTGCGCACGCAGATATACCACGCCTCTTCCCATGTGAGCAGTTCTTCGTCCACGAGGATACGCATAAGCTCGGGAATGGCCACGGCCGGATGCGTTTCATTAAGATGAATGACATTCTTGCGGGGCAGCTGATCCCACGCAATGCCTTTCTTCCTGAACCGGCGCACGATATCCTGAATGGTGGCGGAGACGAGGAAGAACTGCTGCTTCAGCCTGAGTTCCTTGCCTTCCGGCGCTTCATCATTGGGATAAAGCACCATGGAAATATTCTCGTCGCGAATCTTCTCTTCCACAGCCCCGATGTAGTCACCGGTATTGAAGAACGAAAACTCGAACTCGCGGCTCGTTTTTGCGGCCCACAGCCGCATGTTCAGCACATAATCGTTCTTGCAGCCGGGAATGAACATGTCGCAGGCCATGGCCATGACCGTGGTGGCGTTTTCCAGCGAATGACGCAGCCGTCCCTGCTCATCTACCCACTCGCGAACCTGTCCGTAAAAACGCACGGGATGCACGTAATGGGACCGTTCAAATTCCCAGTGCGTGCCACCGCGCAGCCAGTTATCAGCCCGCTCCACCTGCTTGCCATCCTTGATGTGCTGGTAAAATATGCCATAGGCATAGCGTATGCCGTAGCCATAAGCGGGCAGCCGGAGCGTGGCCATGGAATCGAGATAGCACGAGGCTAGCCTGCCAAGGCCGCCATTGCCGAGGCCGGGTTCGTATTCTTCGTCCGCCACTTCATCAATCCCGAAGCCCATGTCGGAAAGAGCCTCGCGTGCCTCGTTCTCAAGCCCCAGCGCGATAAGGTTTTCACGCAGGAATGGGCCGGGCAGAAATTCGAGCGAAAGATAATACACCCGCTTCGAGCTGCGGCTGTATATCTCGCGCTGGCTCGCTATCCATTTTTCCACCAGCCGGTCACGCAGCGACATGGCCAGCGCGCGGAACACGGTCTGTCTGTCAGGGCGTTCAGTGTCGCGCCCCAGGCTGTACAAAACATGACGAAGTATATCCTGCTTCAGCGATTCCGCCGGTCTGGTGGCTGGCGTTGCGGCCGAACGGCTTTTCCTGTTTTCGGAATTCTGCGATTGCATAGTGCTCCTCCGCGAAAGGGCTGGGGATGAACCGAGACTTTCAATATATACGTCACTTTCACAGCCGGAACATGATAACATGAAAAAAGCTGGCCTGATGGAAAAAGCCCCGCCCCTTTCAATTGCAGTTGCACATGATATTTTTCCATTGAGTGAATAAATAGCTTTACATTGTCCGAAATTCGCGTAGTGGTATCCGTCTCGCGTGACCGGACTTGAGCCATTCCCTCCCATCGCCCGCCGCAAGAGCCGAAAAGGCCGCTACGTAACGAGCCGGGGCGATGTGTTTCGCAACCCACCGAATCAATAAAGACTCCCGTCCAGAGCCCAACAAGTCACCACCCGGACCGCCCCGTGGCCACTGCCCCTTCTCATAATTTGGGCATGCCCTGCGGCCGGACGCGCAACCGACAGTCACGCACGGTTGCCCCACTCCTTCCAACATATTTTCAGGAATCCACGTGAGTTTTGAATCCTTTTCTTTCGACCGGCGCATAGTCTCCGGCATCGTCGCGTGCGGGTATGAAACCCCCACCCCCATTCAGGCGGAAGCTATCCCCGCCATCCTTCGCGGCCAGGACGTACTTGGCCTCGCCCAGACCGGCACCGGCAAAACCGCCGCGTTTGCCCTGCCCATTCTGCAGCACCTGATCAACTCCGACGCCGACCGTCGCGGCCCCGTGCGCGTGCTGGTACTTGCTCCTACCCGCGAACTTGCTCTGCAGATTCAGGAATCCTTTATTGCACTCGGCAAACAGACCGGTTACCGCAGCGCCGCCGTTTTCGGCGGTGTGGGCATTGTTCCGCAGATCAAGGCCATGCGCTCCTCCGCCATTGCGGTGGCGTGCCCCGGCAGACTGCTCGACCTTGCCAAGCGCGGAGAATGCAACCTCTCCGAGGTAGATATTCTTGTGCTCGACGAAGCGGACCGCATGTTCGACATGGGCTTTCTGCCCGACCTGCGCCGCATTCTGGCCCTGCTTCCCGCAAATCGCCAGAACCTGCTCTTCTCGGCAACCATGCCCGGCGAAATCCGTTCGCTGGCCGGTGAACTGCTGCGCGATCCGGTTACCGTACAGGTAAACCACACCGTGCCCAAGGCATCCATCGAACATGTTGCCTACAATGTACCTTCCCGCCAGAAAACCGGCCTGCTGCAGGCTCTGCTGAAGGAAACCGAGCACGAAAGCGTGCTTGTTTTCACCCGTACCAAGCATCGCGCCAAGAACGTGGCTCGCTTCCTTGGAGAAAAGGGCTGGCAGGCAACGGCACTGCAGGGCAACCTGTCCCAGAATCGTCGCCAGGAGGCGCTGGACGGTTTCCGTGCAGGCAAGTACAAAATCATGGTTGCAACCGACATCGCGGCCCGCGGCATAGACTGCTCCAGCATTTCCCACGTCATCAACTATGACGTGCCGGATACCGCAGAGACCTATACCCACCGCATCGGCCGCACCGGCCGTGCAGACCGCACCGGCATGGCCATGACCCTGATTTCCGGTGAAGATAATTCGCTGATGCGCTCCATCGAACGTTCGCTCAGCAATCCCATTCCCCGCGCCAAGCTGGAAGGCTTTGTGTGCGAGCAGGAAGAAGACGGCGACTTCGGACGCCCCAATGACCGCTTCCCCAAGCGTGGCGGCGACCGTTCCGGCGGCGGCATGAGCCGTGGCAGCAAGTTCGGCAAGCGCTCCGGCGGCTTCGCCGAAGGTGAACGCGGCAGCCGTCAGGGTTTCCGTCCTGCACGTCCCCGCAGCGAATCTGCTGAAGGCAACGGCGGCGAATGGCGCAGCGATTTCCGCGCAGACCGCGCACCCAAGTCGCAGGACCGTGACTTCGGCCGCTCCATGGACCGCCAGCGCGGCGGCATGCGTTCGCCCTATTCCGACCAGATCGGCGGCGATGCACCCCGCTTTGAACGCGCTGCCAAGTCGCCTTTCGGCGGCAAGTCCGAAAGGACTGACCGTTTCGCAAGGTCCGACGACAAGCCCTTCCGCGACAAGCCGTTTGGTGACAAGCCCTTCGGCGGCAGAAAGGCCGATGGCGAACGTAGCGAAAGCTTTGGCAGACGCAGCTTCGGCAAGGACGGCTTTGAAGGCAAGAGCTTCGGCAAGCCCGAAGGTTCCTTCCGCCGCTTTGACGGTGACGACCGCCGCCCCGGTGGCAAGGGCCGTTTCGACCGTGAAGAATCTGGCCGTGGCGACCGCTTCCGCAGCAATGATCGTAATGACCGCAATGACCGCAGCGAACGTGGCAACGACCGTTTCGGTCGCGGCGACCGCGATGCCCGTCCCTCCTTCAAGCCCCGTGGCGATCAGGCAGAACGTGCCGGCCGTTTCGGGAACTCCGAGCGCAAGGGACACGGCGAAGAGCGTTCCGGCTGGCAGAACCGTGACGAACAGCGCGGCGGACGTTTCAACCGCTCCGATCGTGAATTCGGCCAGTCTGACCGTCGTGACCGCTTTGAAAAGAAGGGCGATGACCGCTTCGGTAACAAGTCTGACGACCGTTTCGGTCGCAAGTCTGATGACCGCTTCGGCCGCAAGACTGACGACCGCTTTGGTCGCAAGTCCGACGACCGTTTCGGCCAGAAGTCCGGCGCACCTTACGGCCGCAAGGCGGAAGACGGCGCAGGCCAGAAGCCCCAGGGCCGTTTTGAACGCAAGGATAATGACCGTTTCGGTCAGAAATCCGGTGACCGCTTCGCGCGCAAGTCTGACGACCGTTTCGGCGGCAACGGCGAACGCTCCGAGCGCGGCGACCGTCCTGCACGCCCCTTCGGCGCACGCAAGAACGGCCGTTCCGATTACGGCAAGCGCTAAACGCCCATTTACAAACAGGTTTTCCTGTGACACAACCCACCCCTCCGGACCCCGCGTCCGGAGGGGTTTTTTCTTACAAGATCACCGCACACCCGAACCCGGCACGAAAGGGACACGACATGAAAACCAGCGATTATCTGCTCATTGCCGCCTGCGCCTTCACCATCTGCCTGTTCGGTTTCGTTCCCGCGGTCATGGATGCCTACAATCACATGAACGCCGAGTATGGCTTCCTCGCCAGCTTCGTCAAATTCGCCATCCTCGCAACGCTCGGCGAATGCCTTGCCCTGCGCATAACCAAGGGCCACTACCTGCGCGATGGTTTCGGCCTTGCCCCGCGCATGCTCGTCTGGGGCATATTCGGCATTATCATCAAGCTGGCCTTTGTCATCTTCGCCACCGGCGCACCCAACCTCGTGGCCGCGTTCGGCTTTGCCGAAGGTGTCAGCCTGCGTTCCCCGCTGTTCACCGACCGCCTGCTCGCCGCCTTCTGCGTAAGCATTACCATGAACTGCATTTTCGCACCCGTCATGATGGTGGCACACCGCGTTACGGATGAGCATATTCTGCGCAACGGCGGCACCCTTGCCGGACTGTTCTCGCGCATGGATATTCCGGCCATCCTCACCGAGATGAACTGGCCCGTCATATGGAACTTCGTGCTGCGCAAGACCATCCCCCTGTTCTGGATTCCCGCACACACCATCACCTTCATGCTGCCCGCAGAGTTTCGCATTCTCTTTGCGGCGCTGCTCAGCGTGGCGCTCGGCATCATCCTTGCCGTGGCCGGTCTGCGCGGCAGGCAATAAGAAATTCCGGCAGATTCCAAGAGCGCTTCGCTATGACCAAAGGGGCAACCGCCCCTTTGGAAACTCGCTTGGCCATTGATGAAAATTGGTGGCAGTTTCGGGTTGTGTCCTTTTTCGGGTTACGTGCGGGGCACGCAATCTGTCCTTTACAAAGCGGTCTGTTTGTGTGAGTTAACTGTGTGGGCGTGTGCCCGATGATCCAGTATCCAAACAGCACCCGAAAATGCTCACTGCCGTCCGCGCTTCGCGCGTCCTGACCATGGCCGACCAGCGGCCAGCCTCCCGCCACGGCGAGGAGACGCCGCCCGTTTCCGGCGCGGCACGCACCACTGATTCCGAAATTTCCTGCATCCATGACGGCGTGATCGTCGCCGAAAACGGCGTCATCATCGACGTGCTGCCCTACGCAGACTTCACCGCCACATACGACTTTGCACCGCAGGATCTTGGCGCGGCCACCATCCTGCCGGGGCTCATCAACTGCCACTGCCATCTGGAACTCTCGCACCTCGGCGGCATTGCCGTACAGCAGCAGGGTTTTCCCGCATGGATAGGCTCGCTGCTCTCCCGCATGGGTGAAGCCGTCACCGATCAGGCGCTGGATGCCGCCCTTGCCGGAATGGCCGCCACCGGCACCGTCCATGTGGCCGATGTGAACGGACGTGCCCCCCTGCCCGTATACGAGGCGGCAAAGCGCCATGGTGTAGGCATAGACCTGCAGCTGGAAGTGTTCGGCTACGCCTTCCCCGAAGGCTTCACCGCCGCCGACCTGTGGGATTTCTTCCTTTCCGGCACCGCCTCCGGCCTGCCCGACGACGTGCGAAAGCGAAACACCGTTCTCGCGGGGCATGCGCTGTATTCCACTCATCCCGCCGCATTGGTATTTGCAAAGCATTGGTGCCGCTCCCGTGAGCGGCATTTTTCTGTGCACCTCGCGGAGCAGGCGGATGAAGAAGAAATGCTGCTGCGCGGCACCGGCCGACTGCGGGACATGCTGAACCAGCGGGTGTTGCCCAAAGACTACAAGGCCCCCGGCATGCGGCCCGTTGCCTACGCTGCCGAGCTTGGCCTGCTGGACAACGGCACCCTTGCCGTGCACTGCGTGCATTGCAACGATGCAGACATAGACCTGCTGCGCGAAACAGGCACACATGTCTGCCTGTGCCCCCGGTCCAACGAATACATCGGTGTGGGCACGGCCCCGGTACACAAATTTCTGGATGCGGGCCTGAACCTGTGCCTCGGCACGGACAGTCTCGCCTCCAACCACGACCTCAACCTCTGGAACGAGGCCCGCAAACTGCGGGACGACCACGGCGTTCCCACCCACGCCCTGCTGCGCATGCTCACCGTGAATGGTGCGCACGCACTGGGCCTTTCCGATTCGCTGGGAACGCTGGAACCCGGCAGGCATTTCCGGTATGCTGTGCTGCCGGAGGATTTACTTCTGTAAACCGTTTTGACCCACGACACAGAGTGCGCAACATGCAAGAAAATCAACGCTTCACATGGCCCCACAAGGACCTTTTGGACGTGTCCCAACTGACGGTGGAAGAGGCCAACCATCTGCTCGACACCGCCGAACAGTTCCACGAAATCAACCAGCGGCCCGTGAAGAAGGTGCCGACCCTCAAGGGCAAGAGCGTGGTGCTCTTCTTTGCCGAGGCCAGCACGCGCACCAAGACCTCGTTCGATGTGGCGGGCAAGCGCCTTTCCGCAGATACCTTTGCCCTGACCAAGAGCGGGTCCAGCCTGACCAAGGGCGAAAGCCTCAAGGATACCGCCCTCACCCTGCAGGCCATGAATCCGGATGTCATCGTCATCCGCCACTGGTCCAGCGGTGCCGCCCAGTACCTTGCCGAGCGGCTGGACTGCGCCATCGTCAACGCGGGCGACGGCTGGCATGCACACCCCACGCAGGCCCTGCTGGACGCCTTTTCCCTGCGCCAGCACTGGGGACGCGACTTCAGCGGCAAGACCCTGCTCATTCTGGGCGACATTCTGCACAGCCGTGTGGCCCGCTCCAACGTCATCCTGCTGAACAAGCTGGGCGCCAAGGTACGCGTATGCGCGCCCCGCACCCTGCTGCCCGCAGGCGTGAACGACTGGCCGGTGACCGTATACACCAATCTTAATGAAGCCGTGCAGGGCGTGGATGCCGTGATGTGCCTGCGCCTGCAGCTGGAACGCCAGCAGGCAGGCCTGCTGCCCGACCTTTCAGAATACGCCACCACTTACTGCCTCACGGCCCGGCACCTTGCCATGGCCGCCCCCGGCGCGCTGGTGATGCACCCCGGCCCCATGAACCGCGGGCTGGAAATCGCCTCCGACATCGCCGACTGCGCAGAGAGCCTTGTGCTCACGCAGGTGGCCTCCGGCGTGGCCGTGCGCATGGCCATTCTCTTTCTTCACGCAACCCGCAAAGACGGAGGCTCCAAATGAGCAGCATCCTGATCATACAAAACGCGCAGTATCTCGGTGAAACCGTCGATATCGTCGTGCGTGACGGCAAGATTGAATCCGTCGGTCCCAAGGCAGACATCCTTGATGGTGCGGAAGTGTTCGATGCAGCCGGTCTGAAGGTCTTCCCCAGCTTCATAGACTGCCACGTGCACCTGCGCGAGCCCGGTTTCGAATACAAGGAAGACATCAATTCCGGCCTGCGCTGCGCCGCGCACGGCGGTTTCGGCGCGGTCATGGCCATGGCCAACACCAAACCCGTGAACGACACCGCAGCCATTACCAAGACCATGCTCGCCAAGGCCAAGGCAACGTGGCCGCACGGCCCGCGCCTGTATCCTGTGGGCGCTGCCACCGTAGGGCTGGACGGCAAGGAACTGGCCCCCATGGCGGAACTGGCCGCAGCAGGCTGCGCCGCCATTTCCAACGACGGCAAGCCCGTGGGCGGTGCCGAAATGTTCCGTCGCTGCATGGAATACGCCCACACCTACGGGCTCATCGTCATTGACCACTGCGAAGACCCCACCCTCGCCAAAGACACGCACATGAACGAAGGGGCCACCAGTGGTCGCATCGGCGTGAAAGGGCAGAGCGTGGTGGCGGAATCCATGCAGGCGGCACGCGACATTCTGCTTTCCGAATACCTCGACATTCCCGTGCACCTTGCGCACATCAGCTGCAAGCAGTCCGTCGATCTCATCCGCTGGGCCAAGGAGCGCGGCGTGCGTGTGACTGCGGAAACCTGCCCGCACTATCTGCTCATCAACGATTCCGAGCTGGAAAATTACTCCCCCATGGCCAAGGTGAATCCGCCCCTGCGCACGCCTGCCGATGTGGAAGCCATGCGCGCAGCGCTGAAAGACGGCACCATAGACATTCTGGTAACCGACCACGCCCCGCACGCCGAGCATGAAAAGGAATGCACGCTTGATGAAGCCCCCAACGGCATCTCCGGCATGGACACCGCCGTGGCGCTCACATGGACGCTGGTAACGGACGGGCTCATCTCCGAAGCCGATTTCATCAAGCGCTGGTGCCATGAGCCTGCGCGCATCTTCAACCTGCCTGCCAACGGCTTTGCAAAGGGCGACCCTGCGGACTTCTTCCTCTTCGATCCGGAAGAACGCTGGGTGCTCACGCCGGAGGTCATGCAGTCCAAGGGCAAGAACACGCCCTTCCTCGGCCGCATGCTCAAGGGACGCGTAAAAGCCCACTGGATGGGTGGCGTGAAAATCGTGTAGCAACCGCCGCACGGCGTGGCACAACACGCGTTATTACAGGTAATATAACGGGCGGCACCGCTAAGGTGCCGCCCTGCTTTCATGCATTGGAGCACTACCGGCGATGCGTCAGTATCAGGGTGTCGCAAACCGGAGCAAAACAGCGTACAATGGGCAATCAAAGCGTAACTGCCTGTTCAAACAGCCATGATTCGCTTGACATTGTCCGCTTCCCCTGTGAAGCAGAAGCGGTATTGAACAGTACTTTCATGCTCGTCGGCAGTAACGGGCATGCCATATCAGGAGGATGAATGAGTCAGCCTTTCAAGGATGCCATCGGTATCTGCAAAACCATCATGCGTAACGGGTATGACGCCTACGTGGTGAACACCCTGCTGCAGAAGGAACTGCACGACGAAGACCGCGAAGCGGAAATCGATATCGCCTGCGAACCCACCGTTGAAGAACTTACGCGCCTCTTCCCCGGCCTGCAGTCTTCGCCCATTCAGGGCGCGCTTGGCCTGCTCAAGGAGGGCGGCGTAACCTTCCACTTCTATCCGGCCGACACCGAAGACGCATCGCACCCCGAGGCGACACTGGCACGTATCACCCCGCGCCTGCTCAAGCGTCTGGAAGAAACCGGCTCGCTGCCCGCGCACCTTGCCTGTCCGTACATTCCCCGCACCTACGAAACCTATGACGGCTTCGTCAGCTTTAACGTGGGCGAAATTCGTATGGAAGGCATTCCGGACGAAACCCTGCGCCGCAACTACCTGCTGGGCATCCGTGCCCTGCGTTTTGCCGCCAACTTTGACCTGCCTCTGGAAAAGAATACATGGATGGCCATCGTAAAGGGCGCATCCCGCATTCTGGACTACGTGCCCGTGACCGAGATCATGGACGAATGGCGCAAGGTGGAAGCGGAAAACATGTGGAAGTTCGTGCAGCTTCTGTTCGAATCCATGATTCTGCACGGCCTGCTGCCCGAAATTGCAGCACTTTCCCGCGTTATTCAGATCAAGAACGAAGAAGGCGAACAGGAAACCGTGCTTGAGCACACCATCGGTGTGATGCACAAGTATCCGGAAGAGTTCACCTACGACTGGCTCGGCACCTTTGCAGTGCTGTTCCACGATGTGGGCAAGCTCTACACTGCGGAACACGACGGCGAACGCTGGACCTTCTACCAGCATCACCGCGTGGGCGCGAAGGTGACCAGAAAGCTCCTTTCCCGCCTTTCCATTCCCCAGCAGGATGTGGACCTCATCTGCCACCTTGTGCGGCAGCACCTGCGTTTCCACTCCATGCTGACGGAACGCGGCATCCGCCGCTTCAAGGCGCTGGATGAATACCCCCGCCTTATCGAGCTGGCCCGTGCAGACCTCAAGGCCCGCGGCGTTGCGCTTACCTCCTTCAACCACAATATGAAGTATCTGGAACGCGCAGACACCCCCGAGCAGATGACTGAACCGTATCTGAACGGTAACGACATCATGGAAGCCACCGGCCTCAAGCCCGGACCGCATGTTGGTATTATCCGCGACGCCCTGCTCAAGGCCCAGATCGCCGGTCAGGTGAACTCGGTTGAGGAAGCAGTGGAGTATGTGAAGGCGTATAAGTTGTAGATTGCGGCTAGCGCCATAGAGAAGAAATGAAAAACCCCCCGGATGCGAAAGCGTCCGGGGGGTTTTATTTTAGCCACGTTACGCATATAGTGAAGCGAATCATAAAACATCCAGCGCAACGACAACAACAATGAGCCACATATCACAACAATTTGGCTACTTACCAGAGCATTGCGATATAACATATGGCAACATTACCATTACAACACTTTATGACCTTACTCAAAAGATTGAAGGAGTAGAGTCATCCATCACAACCCATCGTGGTTGGATTTATGCACCTATTGTAGGGACAATTGATAATCCCCCCATTAAATCTTCACGCATATTCCACCTCCCAAAAACTCACATAATTACCCATCACAAGGCCATATCTGTTCATCATTTAGATTTTATTCTCTGGATTTTTGGCTATTTACAAGGAATAAGATTCACCCCTGAAGGGCATGGATACATAGACGCAACACCTATAAAAAAACATCAAATTAATGATTTTATTATACTACGTAACAGCGCTCGGCACTCATTAGCCATAGCAGACACATTCTTTAAAAAACAAAAAAACAACAATTCTTCATTATTTATAGCTTCTGCAATCCACTGCATAATGCTATCATCTATACCAAACTATTTACACTTTGAAAAATTCAACCTCATGATACAATCAATCGATGCATGCTGGAAATCAATTCAAGAAATGAATATTACACAAATAAAAAAGACAATACCACACGCTCAAAGAATCAGAATTATGTGTGAAACACTTAAAATCCCAACGCCAGAATGGGCACAGTGTGACAAAAATGGGAAAACGTATATATCGTCAATAAGAAATAGCCTTATTCACGAAGGGTTATATTTCAATAAACCTCTAGGATATTCAAACCAAAACAGAGAAGCAGAGTATAGGAACATTCTTTTTCAGCTTAAAAACTTAATATCTAGAATTATCCTTTCATTATTAGTAGATGATGAATCAATTAATCGTTATAAACTATGTCGACTCCTTGATAGAAATATGAAAGGGATCAAGCTTTCACCTTCTAGCCCCCTCAAGCCCCCATGCCCATCCTCAACATAACCATCCCTGTCTTCAACCGGCCCGAGCTGACGCGGCGGACCATTGAGGCGGTGCGGAAAAACACAAAACACCCGCACACCCTTACTGCTGTGGACAACGGCAGCGAGCCGGAAACGCAGGACTTGTTGCGGGAGATGAAGGAACACGGGCAGCTGGATTATCTGTTCCGGCTGGAGAAGAACTACGGGGTGGCAGTGGCGGCCAATGTGGGCTGGCGGCTCATTCAGGCCCCATCTACATGAAGCTGGATAACGATGTGGTCATCCACAATCACAAGTGGCTGGATATCGTGCTCCTGCACATGAAAAAGGCCCCGCGTGATGCCGTGTGGGGCGCGGACCTGAATAATCAGATGCGGAACAAGTCGTATGTTCCGAGACCTAACGGACTGATAGGCAGCACCATCGCGCATGTATCCGGCGGGGCCATTCTCATTCCCAAAGGCATTTCAGACATCGCCGGGTACTGGTGCGAAGACTACGGCCTCTACGGCTGTGAAGACGGCGACTACGGCGAAAAGCTGAAAAGCCTGAACATCGACCAATACTACTTCGACCACACCCCCTTCATGGAACACCTCGGCCACGACGGCGATTCCATGAAAAGCGATTTCGGACTGGATAAAAGCACCACACAGGACCAGTTCCGCAAGCTCTACACCACCAATTTCCTTCTCTACGGCATGGGCTACAGAGCCCCCAACACGCCGCCGCAGTTCATTCCAGACAGCTTCGACGGCTACACGCTCACCATGCAGAGCAACGTCCACTACAAGCCCATATGGAGAAGCCTGCTCGAGTTCCACAACATCCGCCTGAACCACATGTTCGACAAGGAACTCAACGCCCACTACCTGAACCTGCTCGTCACCGCGCAGAACAAACACTGGTCGCAGGCAGCCTTTGATGCGGAGCAGGCATACGACCGCATGCGCAGGCAGATCGGCCAACCCTGATACATCCTCCAGCCCCTGCACCCCACAAAAAAGCCCCCGCGACACATCGCAGGGGCCTGTTTGCTTCATGCGGGCAAATCAGCCGCTCGCATCATCACTTCATGGGGTGATGCACTGCCATGGCCGGAGTCAGCATAGTAGCCGCTCCGTGACAGACTCGGCAGTTCCCCTGCGCACCGATGGGCGCGTTGAGGTTCTGGTACTGCATGGCCTGCACGGCATCGCGGTCCTTGCCCATGGGATTGTTCGACGGGTGCGTGGCATGCGGACTGTTGTGGCAAGCAATGCAGGGTACCTTGCCCGTCATGTCCTTCTGCGCACGATACAGACCGGAACCGTCCTTGGTCCAGACATTGAAGGCAAGCGCATCTGCCTTGGGCCGAATGTACTTATCGGTATGGCAGGTGCTGCAATCCGGTTCCTGCGCCCACGGTGTGCGGGCGTTGATAGTGGCTGCGTCAGCCACCATGCGTACTGGCAGGGCTGCCATGAGCTTTTCCGCACGCGCCTTGCCTGCACCTTGCTCGCGCTTGAGCAGCGATATGGCGTGATCTTCCAGATATCCGTGACACGGCACACAGGTCATGCCCGCCTGCCCGTGGCTGTCGCGCAGACAGCGGACCGAGCCCGCGTTGCTGTCGGGATGACAGTTGGAACAGGCCTCATCGCCGCGTCCCTTGAGATAGTTTGCGTGGAATCCGTGAATGGCCGCCGGAAGGTTGAGGCGTTCCGGATCGCCCTTGGCCTTGAGCAGAGGATCAGGGTGGCAACTCTGACACAGCACCGGCTTTCCGGCCAATGCACGCTTGGAAAGGTCTGTACCGCTGCGCTTATCATGCACGGCCAGAATGGAGCGGGCCGTCTGCAGGGAAACGCCGGTTCCCTCTTCCCTTCCCCAACCGCCGCCGTGACACCGCCAGCAACTCATCTCCGTTCCCACCGGAGCAACAACGGAAGTGGATGCCACCACCTTGCCACTGTCCGTTTCCACAGCGCGGACAGTGAACATCGGATACGGGTTCACCGTGCCGTCCTCGGAATAAGGAACAAGCGGAATACCGCCGATCTCGAACTGGCCGTTCTAATCCCCCCACTTCATGCTGCCCGTCATACCCACTCCGGCGGCAGACATATCTGCAGGCAGCTACTTGCCTGAAATGGATTCGGCATACTTCCAATACTGGGTATGCAACGAAGGATGTTCAAAGCCCTTTTCCACCTCGAACTGAATATCAATGCCGTCATGTACCACCTGCGGCTTATCTCCCCGGCGGATAAGCACCGCCCCAAGCGTACTGCCAGGCGGCAGGTAGGAATAGGCGGCATCGCAGTCGGTTATACACTTCATGCCCAGCGTGCACCAGGCAAGCAGCACATATGGGTCCTTCTTCACATCAAACGGGGGTATGGTGAGCGGCAGTTGTGGCAACGCGCCTGCCGTATGCGGCTTTTCCACCTTACCGTGAACCCCTTCCACAACATACGCGGCTATGGCATCCCGTTCTTCACGCGATCCGGTGAACACCGGCATGTGGTCGAACACACGCCCCTGCCCCTCTATGTACGCTTCCATCCCCAAACGGGTCAGGTGCGCGGTGAGCGGTTTGATGTCTATGGCCCCGGGGCCAATGCTGTGGCACATCCCGCAATGCGTTGTGAACATTTGCTTTCCCGCAACCATGTCCACCTTACCTGCCGCAGCCTCCTTCGGCGCAGATGCTGCCACAGGCGTGCAGAACAACATCAGCCAGAAGATCGCAAACAGCACACTCCATGTGATCATATGCAGGATAGTCCATTCCCTTTTTTCGCTCACCAACTGCGCGCTCGCCATAACCCCTCCAAGGTTAGGATTCATCAACAGGTATCTACATACAGGTATTCAGGATATAACCTAACGGGTCCGGGCAAACGAACAATGATAATCATAACGGAACATGCAACGAACTTGTGCGCTCACCGTGGCAGGCCGGTGAAGAGAGCATCCTGCGCACTTGCGCAATCTCGCCTTTTCCCGTACCAATCCGGCACAGCGGGACCTACCTCCAACGAGTATATTCCACGTCCCGCCAATTTTCCGGAGCATTGCATGGTCGATATTCTCAATCTTACCTTTTCCGAATTGGAAGCCTTTCTGGTGGAGCGCGGCGAAAAAGCCTTCCGCGCCAAGCAGATATGGCAGTGGCTGTGGAACAAGTACACGCGCGATTTCGACGCCATGACAAACGTTTCCAAGGCTACGCGGGCCATGCTCAAGGAGCATGCCGCCATCATCTGGCCCGAAGTGGTGACCATGCAGAAAAGCAAGGACGGCACCACCAAGTTTCTGCTGCGCCTCACAGACGGCGCGCTGGTAGAAACCGTGCTCATTCCCGGTGCCAGCGGCAGGCTCACGCAGTGCCTTTCCTGTCAGGTGGGCTGCGCCATGGGCTGCACCTTCTGCTCCACCGGCACCATGGGCTTTGAACGCAACATGACCATGGCGGAAATTCTGGGTCAGGTGCTCGTTGCCCGCGAATATCTGAAGGACGATGCCGCCAACCCCATTCTGCGCAACCTCGTTTTCATGGGCATGGGCGAACCGCTCCTGAACATGAAGGAACTGATGCGCAGCCTCGAAAGCCTGAACAGCGTGCTCGGCCTGCAGTTCTCCCCGCGCCGCATCACCGTTTCCACCTGCGGCATAGAAAAGGGCCTGATGGAACTCGGCGAAACCGGCCTTGCCTATCTGGCCGTGTCGCTGCACGCCCCCACACAGGAACTGCGCAAGCAGATCATGCCCAAGGCCGCCAACTGGCATCTGGACGATCTGATCACCGCGCTGGAAAATTACCCGCTCAAAACCCGCGAGCGCATCACCTACGAATACCTGCTGCTCGGCGGCGTGAACGATACTGAGGAGCATGCCCGCCAGCTGGTAAAGCTGGTTTCCCGCACCAAGGGCAAGCTGAACCTCATCGTCTACAACCCCTCGGAAGGCGATCCCTACAAGGCCCCCACCGAAAAGGCCATTCTCGCCTTTGAACAGGTGCTGTGGTCCAAGAACATCACCGCCATCATCCGCAAGTCCAAGGGCGCAGATATCAAAGCCGCCTGCGGCCAGCTGAAGGCATCGCAGCAGCAGGAATGCGGCAACGCAGAGGCGAAGTGCTAGGTCATTGAGGGACTGAAAGATACTCAAAGCCCGGGAGATGGTGTCTCCCGGGCTTTTTTGTTCTCCCCAACATCAACATTTACATCCCCCCCACTTCCACCTACGATAACAGATTGATCGGGCACCGCGCCCCAACCCCAACCCCGAACATAATCATGTCTGTAAAAGAACGCCTCGGCCTTACAACGGAACCGCTCTACCTCATGGACGGCTCCGCATTCATATTCCGCGCCTTCTACGCCATGCAGTCCATGCAGCGCTCCGACGGTTTTCCCACCAACGCGCTGTTCATTGTCACCCGCATTCTGCTCAAGTTCCTCAAGGACGAGCAGCCCACCTATTTCGGCTTCATCCTCGACGGCAAAGGCAAGAACTTCCGCCACGAGGCATATCCCGAATACAAGGCCAACCGTTCCGCCACGCCGGAACCGCTGGTGCAGCAGCTCGACCCCATCAAGCAGGCAGTGCGCACGCTTGGCCTGCATCTGGAAATTTCCGACAACTGCGAGGCGGACGACTGCATCGCCTCCCTTGCCGCACGCTACAAGAAGGAACGCCCCGTCATCATCATCGGCGCGGACAAGGACCTGAAGCAGTGCCTGGACGACAACGTGTTCATGTGGGACCCCGGCTCAAAGCAGGAAAAGCTCACCACCCTTGCCGAGTTCCGCGAAGAGACCGGGCTTGAGCCTTCGCAGTGGGCCGATTTTCAGGCAATCATCGGCGACTCGTCGGACAACAGTCCCGGCGTGCCCGGCATAGGCCCCAAGACTGCGGAAAAGATATTTGCGGACTACCCCACGCTGGAGGCCATCCGCGACAATTACGATGCGCTTGCGCCCACGCTGCAGAAGAAGTTCGCCGATCATCTGGAGAACATGTTCACCTTCCGCCTGCTCACCACACTCTCCACGGCACAGTGCGACAGCCTGACACTGGACCACTTCCGCATCGACCCCATCGACGGCGACAAGACCGCCGCCTTCCTGCGCGAATATGAACTGCGCGCCCTGCTCAAGGATGTGGCCGCCCTTGCCCCTGTCACTGCCAAGGTGAGCACGCCTGCCACGGGCAAGCCCGCGAGCGACAAGTCCGCCGCAAAGTCCGGCAACGGCTCCATGCAGCTTGGCCTGTTCGATACGCCTGCAGCACCCGCTGCCGTTGCCGAAACTGGCCATGCGCCCGAACATGGTGCGG
>JBKEAK010000001.1:0-3129 GCA_047972125.1 Halodesulfovibrio sp. | reverse complement strand
TGCTCGTTTTCGCAAGGGTGAACATCTATCATCTCACCGGCACACTCGGCAACGGCCTGTTCTGGCTGCCCAAGGAAGGCGCGCCCGTGCTGCTCGTGCGCCACGGCATAGAGCGCTGCAAGCTGGAAAGCCCGCTTGAGAACATCCTCCCCTTCCGCTCCTACGGCGACATTGCCAAGGCGCTGGAAAGCGCCGGATCACCGCTCGGCAGCACGGTGGCCGTGGAATATTCCGGCCTCACATGGCAGCTTGGCGAAATGCTGCGGGCCAAGCTTGCGGACAGGACCTTTGTGCCCTGTGACAACGTGCTCACCCTTGCCCGCTCGGTAAAAACACAGTGGGAACTGGCCAAGCTGCGCATTGCCGGACAACGCCACCATGAAAGCCTGCATGTTGACCTGCCCAGACTCATCCGTCCGGGCATGAACGAGCGCGAGATATCACACAGGGCGTGGGATGCCTTTTTCGCACGCGGCCATTCGGGCATTCTGCGCATGAATTCGTTTGGAGAAGAAATTTTCCTCGGCCATGTCTCCGCCGGTGAAAACGGCAACTACCCCAACCACTTCAACGGCCCCCTCGGGGTCAAGGGCGAGCATCCCGCCACCCCGTACATGGGCTATGCCGGTTCCGTCTGGAAAAAAGGCTATCCCCTTGCCGTGGACATCGGCTTTTGCCTTGAAGGGTACCATACGGACAAGACACAGCTCTACTGGGGCGGAAAGGCCGACACCATTCCGGACACCGTGCGCCGCGCCCACGACACCTGCATTGCCATTCAGCAGCATGTGGCGGAGCGGATGTGCCCCGGCGCCATCCCTTCAGAAATCTATCGCGAAGCCGTGCATATGGCGGACAAGGCCGGTTTTGCAGAAGGCTTCATGGCGCTTGGCAAGAGCAAGGTTCCCTTTGTGGGACACGGCATAGGCCTTGGCATTGATGAGTTCCCCGTACTGGCAAACAAGTTCGACGCCCCCATGGAAACCGGCATGGTCATGGCCGTGGAACCCAAGATAGGCATAGAAGGCATAGGCATGGTCGGGGTGGAGAACACCTTCGAAATCACCGAAACAGGCTCAGTCTGCATCACAGGCAACGAATACAACATGGTCTGCGTGGACTGATCACCGCAAACCGTATCAGGAATTCAAGGGCACGCCTCAGGGTGTGCCCTTTTTTGTTGCCAGCTCTCACCTACCTGCTTCTGCGCAGGCGACACTGCCCAAGGCGTAGTCCATGAAGCGCTCAACCACGGGATTCGTGCACCCCGCAAGCCATGCCCCATACATTTCCACAACGGGCAACGCAGACTGCAACGGCACGAACGATACTCCGGCATATCCCGCCCGCGCCAACGAAGCGGGCACAAAGGCCACGCCCAGTCCGGCAGCCACAAGGGCCAGAGTTGTCGATTTGGTGGCCACCTCCTGCTCTATGCGCGGGCTGAACCCGGCACCATGGCAGGCGGCTATGACGGCATCATACAGCTCCTCGCCCATGGAACGCGGATACAGGATAAGGGAATCTTCCCGCAAATCCTCCATGCGCACCATGCCGTTTTCTGCGAGCGGATGTGCCTGCGGAACCGCTGCCACATAGTCATCCCTGAACAGCAGGCGAACCTGCATACCGGCAGGCAATTCGCCATGCAGCCGAACAACGGCTAAATCAAGCGCCCCTTCTCTCAGCATGGCAAGCTGACGCACGGAAACCTGCTCTTCCAGCAGAATACGCACATGAGGATGCTGTTGCCTGAAGCCGTGCACCAGAGCAGGCAGACCCGCCGCAACGGCAGGGCCCATGCACCCGAGCCGCAGCATTCCGGCTTCGCCTCTGGCGGTGCGGCGGGCCAGTGTCATGGCCCGTTGTGCCCCGGCCAGCACCTGTCTGGCCTCGGCAAGAAACACCTCGCCTGCGGCGGTAAGTCGTACGCCCCGCCTGTTCCGCTCAAGCAGCGCAACTTCCAGCTCACCTTCCAGTCGCTGCATAGCCATGCTCAAAGGTGGCTGCGACATGTGCAGCCGCTCGGCGGCGCGGCCAAAATGCAGCGTTTCCGCCACAGCCACAAACTGCTCCATGAGTCTCAGTTCCATACCATCACCATATATGAAATATATTACAGCTCACTAAAAACAATATTGGATAAATAACCGAGCAAGGAGGAAAGTGCAAACAGACCACATACCGACCCCATATACACATATCTCAGGAGGCTACCATGACACTCCATACCCAAAACCATGCGACATCTACCAGACAGACTGGACAGGCCAGTCAAACTGGGCAAACGGGAAAGCCCGAAAGCCATACATCCGCCCACGAACGCGGGCTCGGCATATTCAATACCATCCTGCCGGACATGCCCGACAAGCTCGCCGCAGCGCTCGGCCCGATCGCGCCGGACATGATACGCTTCATCATTGATGTGGCGGGTGGCGAGGTCATGCCCCGCCCCGGTCTGGATCTGCAAAGCCGCGAGGTGGCAACCATTGCGGCGCTGGCCGCCCTTGGCAACGCCGCACCGCAACTGGCCGTGCATATGCGCGGCGGACTTGCCAGCGGGCTGGCACCGCAACAGATTGTGGACATTCTCTATCTTGTGGCCGTGTTTGCCGGTTTCCCCGCTGCCCTGAACGGCATTGCCGTTGCGCGTGAGGTCTTTGCAGACAAGGCCCCTGACTTTTCTCCGGCACCGGAAGAGCTGACAGATGAAGAACGGGAAAATCGCGGATACGCAAGCCTGCAGGCAACAAGCGGTGCAGCTGGCAAGGCCGTGCTGGAAAAGATGCGCCGGAGCGTGCCCGCCATGGCGAACCTGCTCATACGGTTCAGCTACGGCGATGTCATTGCCCGCTCCAACCTGTCGCCAGCGCACAAAGAAGTGGCAATGATCGCATGCTGCTGCGCGCGGGGAGGGATGATTCCGCAGATGAAGGTACACATGCACGCGGCCCTGAATGTGGGCATGACGCAGGAAGCCATTCTGGAACTGCTTGTCCATCTGGCGATATATGCAGGATTTCCTGCTGCGCTCAACGGCATTGCCGCAGCAGGCGAGGTGTTTGAACAGGTTGTGCTGTGCAGGATAGAATTGTGAACCGGGATATAACTGGATTGGGGAGGATATAG
>JBKEAK010000092.1:0-5728 GCA_047972125.1 Halodesulfovibrio sp. | reverse complement strand
TTGGCCGCGAACACCGGCTCGTAAATATCGCCGATAACGTCGTCGAGGAATTCCATGACCGTGTCCTGCGAATCCTCGTTCATCATGGTGGCGCGGCGCAGGGAGTAAACGACCTCGCGCTGCTGGTTCATGACGTTGTCGAAGTCGAGCAGGGTTTTGCGTATTTCGAAGTTGTGGCCTTCCACACGCTTCTGGGCGTTTTCAATGGCCTTGGACACCATGTTGTGGACGATAGGTTCGCCTTCTTCCATGCCCAGCTTCTGCATGAGCGAGGAAATGCGGTCGGAACCAAAGAGGCGCATCAGGTCGTCTTCCAGCGAGAGGAAGAACCGCGAGCTGCCGGGGTCACCCTGACGACCGGCACGACCACGCAGCTGGTTGTCGATGCGGCGGGATTCGTGGCGCTCGGTGCCGAGAATATGCAGACCGCCAAGCTCACGCACGCCTTCGCCGAGCACGATGTCGGTACCACGACCGGCCATGTTGGTGGCGATGGTCACGTGGCCCTTCTGGCCGGCTTCTGCAACGATCTGAGCTTCTTCCTCATGGTGCTTTGCGTTGAGCACGTTGTGGGGAATATTCGCCTTTTTCAGCATGCCGGAAATGAGTTCGGAGTTCTCGATGGAGATGGTGCCCACGAGCACAGGCTGGCCCTTCTTGTGAAGGTCTGCAATCTCCTGAACGATGGCATTGAACTTTTCGGGACGGGTGCGGTAGATGCTGTCGGGATGGTCCATGCGGACCATGGGCTTGTTGGTGGGAATGGAGATAACCTCCAGCCCGTAAATCTGGCCGAATTCGACAGCTTCGGTATCTGCGGTACCGGTCATGCCCGCAAGCTTTTCATACATGCGGAAGTAGTTCTGGAAGGTGATGGAGGCCAGAGTCTGGTTTTCGGCTTCGACCTTCACGCCTTCCTTGGCTTCCAGTGCCTGATGCAGGCCGTCGGAGAAACGGCGGCCGGGCATGAGACGGCCGGTGAATTCGTCAACAATGACGACCTGACCGTCCTTCACGATGTAATCAACATCGCGCTTGAAAATGTGGTGTGCCTTCAGCGCCTGCAGAATGTGGTGCTGATGGGTGATGTTCTGTGCATCGTACAGGTTTTCAAGATTGAGCAGGCTTTCGCAGCGGGCAACGCCTTCGTCGGTAAGGCCCACGCTCTTGGCCTTTTCGTCCAGCGTGAAGTGCACTTCCAGCTTCAGCGAAGGAATGATGTTGTTGATGTGCGAATACAGCGTGGTGGAATCTTCGGATGCACCGGAAATGATGAGCGGGGTTCTGGCTTCGTCGATGAGGATGGAGTCCACTTCGTCGACAATGGCGTAGTGGTGGGGGCGCTGTACAAGCTGTTCCTTGTAGAACTTCATGTTGTCGCGCAGATAGTCGAAGCCGAACTCGTTGTTGGTGCCGTAGGTGATGTCGGCGTTGTAGGCTTCCTTGCGTTCTTCGTCGGTCAGGCCGTGCACGATGACGCCTGTGGTGAGGCCGAGGAAGCCGTAAAGACGCGCCATCCACTGGGCGTCACGCTTGGCAAGGTAGTCGTTCACGGTAACCACGTGCACGCCCTTGCCGGTCAGTGCATTGAGCACAACGGGCAGGGTGGCCACAAGGGTTTTACCTTCACCGGTCTTCATTTCCGAGATCATGCCCTTGTGCAGCACGCAGCCGCCGATGAGCTGAACATCGTAGTGGCGCATGTTGAACACGCGAAGACCGGCTTCGCGTACAATGGCGAACGTTTCCGGAAGAAGGGAGTCGAGGGAGGTGCCGTTGGCAACCAGTTCTTTCAGTTCTGCAATGCGTGCGGGAAAGTAGTCGTCCGGTTTTTCCCGGAGTCCGGCTTCCATGGAGTTGATTGTGGTGAGGATGGGGCGCAGTTGCTTGAGGAAACGATCGTTCTTGGAACCGAAGACTTTTTTTATGAGGCCGAGCATTATATCTCCCGAAAAAGGCGTATCGCGACTCCGGCAGAGCGGAGGGATGGACGGAACGTTGATGAATTGTCGTCATCGGGGCGGATGGTGTGGCAGCACAAAAAGGCCGTCCCTTGGCGAATCCGGTTATTCGTACTGGAAAACTACTAAGAACGCAACGCGGCTTGGCAAGGCGCGTGGTGCATAATTATTGCGCCAGACGTGCTTTTTTCTTGTAAGGAGGGCCGCAAAAGGGCTTTTGCGACTGTCGGAAAGCGTTAAAAAAAGAGGTGCCGCTACTCCTTTGGGGAGAGCGGCACCATTTGCTGCTATGGAATGAGAATATCGAGCCAGTGCCCCACGGGTACATCCGTTCCCCCCAACGCGGGGCGGGAGCTGCGCAGCTGCACGGTGCAGCCGCTGCACCCCGTGAGCACCTGTGTGCCCTTGTCCGGCTGCAGGGCCTGCCAGCAGCGCTCGGCCACCTCGCGGGAAAGGGGTTGGTCGCCCAGTTGCAGAATGCCTCCCATGCCGCAGCACTGCACCCCCGTGGGGGCGGACATCCTGTCGCCGAGCGCCTTGGCGAGCCATGCCTTATCCGGGTCCTTGCCGCCCCAGTGACAGGGCTGGTGGTACCGCACGCGGTCGGGGGCTGCCTCGGTTACCCTGAACGTGGTTTCACCCCACAGGGTGGAAAGCGGCACGAGCGAACTGGCAAAGAGTTCGGCTTCACCTTCTTCCCAGTTTATTTCAGTGCAGTGGGCATATTCGGCAAGGCCGTGATGGCAGGTGGCACAGAAGGTGGTCATGCGCGGCCTGCCTGCCGTGCGCCATGCCTCCACGTTCCGCAGCCGGGCGGTGTGTGCGGCATCCGGTATGCCTGCGTGGTCCAGCGTGAGGCCGCAACAGGTCATTTCGTTTTCCGAAAGCACAAGAAAGCCGAGCTTTTTGAGAATGGAAAAAGCCTTGGTGTGCCATGCCTTCTGTATGCGTCTGGCCGTGCAACCAGCGAACAGGAGAACGGATTTTCCCTCTCCCATTCTGTGGTCGTAGTGCTCAACCTTGAGCCACGGGGTAATGTCCCGTGCAGGCGTCATGGCCCGGATGGAATCCATCATGCGCGAGAACGTGCGCGGGCCTATGTCTTTGGGAGCCACTTTGCCGAAGGTGGCAAGGGTGGGCCACAGGGCTGCACCACGCTCTATCCACTGCTTCCACACCCACTGCTGCCAGCCCGGATGCATGGCACGAAGTTCGGCCAGCTTTTGCGGTACGGAAAGCTTCTGCGGACAGGCCGCAAGGCAGCGCCCGCACGAAAGGCATTTGTCCGCAAGTTCGCGGCAGTCCACCACGTTCAGCTTTTCCGGCGAACGGGCCAGCGTTTTGAGCATGTGCTGTTTGGCCTTGGGGGAAAGTTCCTCCCGTCCCGTCGCAAGCATGACGGGACAGACCGAAAGGCAACGCCCGCACAGGATGCACTCCTGCGCGGGCGGATTCTGAGTGCTGTCGTTCATTATTATTCTATCCCGCTTTCCTCGGTTCCGGTTGCCATCTCGGCAAGCCGGTTACGCAAAGCAAGCGAGCCACTGTTATCGACCTTGCCCGAAACGATCTCGGCGGGGGTAACCCCCAGTCCGTAGTATGAGAGGTTACGGTCGTTGTTTATGGCAATGGTGCCGCCTTCCAGCGCCATGCTGAAGGCGAGTCCCTGAGTGAATGCAACGTAGACTATGCCCCGTGTGTGCGTGGCATAATCTATCTGTCCGCTGTGTCCCGTGGGGCCGAGAGCGGCAGATATGTCGGCGTTCAGGGTGAGGCCGTCCTTGAGGGCCGCATCAAGATACTTCTGGTCCATCAGAATGAGCATGACCGTGGATACCTGACCACCGGCCTGCAGGCCTACGCTGAGATCTGCCATGGTGATGAACGCTGGGGCTGTCCAAGAACCATCGGCATTGCGGGCCAGCATGACGCCGTTTCCGCCTTCCATTCCGACAATGTAGCTGCCCTTGTAGAGAGAGGGGAAGATGACAACGCCGCGTGCTTTACGCAGGTATGATGCAAACGGGGGAACGCTCCGCTCCTTGTTCAGCCTTTCAATGGCTGTGAGGGCGCTGTTCACCTGTTGCTGAGCGGCGGACGGATCGTCCGTGCGGTTTGCACGACGCGCACCGTTGCAGCCTCCCAGCAGAAGGGAGGCCAGCAGACAGATGGCAAGAGCGGCTGCAGTGCCGCGTGCTGGTCGTGCAAGGCCCATGGATGTTCTCCGTCGGAAAATGCAAAGGCAGTTCCGAGTGAATGTACGGCAGATCGGTAAGACTCATTCATGAAGTAATCCCTATAAGCGTAGCCTGTTTTCGTGAACTGGGCAACGGGCGTGAGTGTAGGGAAAAACAAAAAGAAGCGATTTGTGGAATTGTGACACAGCAGTGGGGAATTGCTGTACTTTATGTGGATGGTGTGGCGCCTCTTTGAGGTGTGGTCGCATGCGAATGGCATACGGCGGAAGAAGCGGAGCCGGGGGCGGCAAAAACGTGTCCGGAAGCGTTGCCCCGTCAGAATGCCTTGCCCGGATTCATGATGTGGTGGGGGTCGAAGGCGGTCTTTATGTCCCGCATGATGCGGCGCTCTTCTTCACCGAGTTGCCTGTGCACGTAGGGTGCCTTGGTCAGCCCTATGCCGTGCTCGCCCGAAAGTGTGCCCCGCAAGGCCAGAACATGCTCCATGACGGCGAGTTTGGCCTTTTGCGCACGTTCTTTCTGATCGGGGTCCGAGGCATCGTGCATGACGTTCACATGGATGTTGCCGTCCCCCACATGACCGAAGGTGAGGATGGTGAGGCCGCTTTCGTCCGCTATCTTGCGTATGCCGACCAGAGCGGTGAGCAGGCGGCCCCGCGGCACGGTGACATCGTCTGAAATCTTGTTGGGAGCCACGTAGAAGGAGGCGGGGTTTATGAGGCGGCGGATTTCCCAGAGCGGTTCTTCCTGCTCGGAGCCGATGCCCTGTTGCAGCCACACCGGAGCGCCCGGTGCGTTTTGCAGGGCTGCGTGCAGCCGCTTGAGGTCCGCAGGCAGGGCTGCTTCGCTGCCATCCAGCCGGAAAAGCAGCACGGCGCGTGCGCCATTCTCGCCCTGCGGCCACGGCACAGCCGTGAGCTTGGCCAGGCAGTCCAGCACCTCGGCGCCCATGAACTCCAGCGCCGTGGGCAGAATACCCGCCCGGAACACGCTGCTCACCGCGCCCATGGCATCTTCCAGCGAGGAGAAACCGGCCATGAGTGAGGCCGTAGCCTCGGGCTTGGGCATGAGCTTGAGGGTAATATTGCTCATGACCCCCAGCGTGCCTTCGCTGCCAACCATGAGGCGGGTAAGATCCAGCCCCACCACGTTCTTGTGGTTGCGGCCTCCGCATTCAATGACTCTGCCGCCGGGGAGCACAACGCGGCAGCCCAGCACCCATTCGCGGGTAACACCGTATTTCACGGCGCGCATGCCGCCCGCACAGGTGGCGACATTGCCGCCTATGGTAGAAATGCCGAAGCTGGCAGGGTCCGGCGGGTAGAAAAGGCCCATGGCTTCCACATGCTTTTGCAGGTCGCCGGTAACAATACCCGGTTCCACCACGGCCACGAAATCATCCGCGTCCACATCTATGATGCGGTTCATCTTCAGGGTGGAAATGACGATGCCGGGTTTTTCCGGCACACACAGGCCTACCACGTTGGTTGCCCGGGCGCGCGGGTACAGCGGAATACGCTCGGTGTGCGCCCAGCGCAGCAGTTCCACGATCTGTTCTTCCGTCTGCGG
>JBKEAK010000091.1:0-12581 GCA_047972125.1 Halodesulfovibrio sp. | reverse complement strand
GGCCAGCGTTGCCATGCATAACCGTTTTCGCGTGCCTTCCGGCATATCTTCCGCCCTGCGCGACGTAACCGATGTGGTGCGCGACATTGACAAGGTCGATATTTTTCACGTCATGATTGCCCACTTCACACGAGATGGTTCAGAGCATGATGTGGTGACCCAGCATCTGGAAGAGAAGTAAGGCTCATGGTCGCCCGGCCTTCTTGCGTCACTGCCGGACCGCCGACTCGCCAGCTACAGGGATATGCGCTACGTGAACGACTTCAAGCTTCTGCTTGGCTCGTGGGTGTTTGAACTTAACTATGCAGAGAGCAGCCGCATGCTGCGCGAGCGCGGCCTTGTGGAGGCACTGCTTGCCACATGGCCGGAACATCCCGACGTGGAGGCCATGAAGGACGTGGTGCGCCAAGCGCTCATGCGCGACTAGCCCGCAGCGGTATACTTTGGGTGGTGCACACTACCGGCTTAGCAGTTGCCCGGATTTATGGACATAGCCGTGACCAGACTGCGACGTGGCCGGGTGTGCATGCTCTTTGGAATGTTGTGGAGGTTCCGGCCGCTGCAAAAGGCCGCAGGGCGATAGCTATCGTGCGGAAACTTCTTTCTGCATTGCAAGTGTACTGATTGTGATGACTGGGCAGGCTACTTCGGAACCTGCAGGTTGTAGTGCTGTTCAAGATAGGTCAGCAAGGTATCAAGATTGCGGTATACAGGTATCTGGTCCGGGCCGAACTTGTATACGCCGTTCATGATGATGGCTTCGTCAATCTCTCCATCCGTAAGCAGTTCCCAGTTCTGCGTTTGGCGCCCTGCCTTGCAGAATGTTGCAGGGTATCCCTGCCTGCTGCTCTCATCATCCTCATTTCTGCTGATGTAATGCTTTTGCGTATGCTCATTGCAGCAGCACGACATTATCTCTTCCAGCTTCATCAGAAGGCTAAGCCTGTCTTTTGATAGTCCGTTTGCAGCCATGGACAGAACCCCCATGTTCGAGTGTGGCAGCGTGACTGTACCGTAAAGGTACAAGTGTTATATTCTTGCCAGTTGTTGAACAGCAAGGCAAGAGGGGGATGTAAGTTGTTTTGTGTAATCTTGCATTGTTTTCTGATGAAAACGTGTGGCGAAGTATACTTGGCGAGGGCAAATGGTGCAAAACGCCGAGTATTGCCTGCAATCAGGCCGTGGAAATTCTCGGCGTGCGCGACTTGTAGGGAATGAAGCAGATAAGCTCTGTTTCCATGGTCAGCTTGCGCGGCAGCTCGCGGGCAAGGTAGGCGCGGGAGGACTTTGTCAGCAGGGTGGAATCTGCAATCTCCAGCGCGGAGCAGAACATCTCGCCCCAGTTTGTCACATACACCACACTTAGCTGCTTGCAGGTGCTCGTATCGCGGGGCAGGGTGAAGTTGGGCACCAGATAGCCCTTGAATATTTTCTCGCTCTGCAGGGTTTCTTCCGCTTCCGTATCCAGCACGGATTTGGGAAAGAATTCGTACAGTCCCTGCAGTAGTGACGTCACATCCTGCGCTGCAATGGGCGACAGGGTCATATCCACTTCCACGTGCATGTCGGGTGAATAGAGACCATTGGCCACCAGCCACGCCATAAGGCAGACGGGATCATTCTCTGCCCGCACCTCGACAAAGGCCTCGCGTTTCGAAGCAACGCCCCGCGGCAGGCCCATGGCTATCCATTTTTTCTTTCTTCCCGGCGTGTTGTCCTTCTTGAAGAAGAGTTCGCGGATGGTGCGCCCCATGCTGTTCACAAAGGGCAGACGCCCGATCTTGTCCTGCTGGGGAGCGAAGGCAGCAAATATTTTTCTGCCCAGTCTGGTGATGTCTTCGGGGGAAATGCGGGCCGCGATCTGCCGTGCCTCCAACTTCTGCTGCAACGAGGCATATGACTTGAGGAAGAAGGTGTTCAGCTTGTCCCCAAGCTCCCTGGCCTGCTCAAAGTCCTGCTGCCCGACAAGCGCACCGGAGCCATACAGTTCGTTTACGGCGCGGGTTCTGAGGGTCTGCAGCAATTTGTTTTCCGCTGCCTTGCCCTGTCCTGCAGGGTGCAGTTTGGCCATGAAGGCTGTCTGCAGCAGGGCGGCGGCTTCTTTGTTGCCGGAGGAGTGATAATGCTCCTGCAGGGCGCGCATGAGCGTGACGTAAGGGTCTGTCTTCAGCAGTCTGCGGCTGCCCTGAACCACATGCTGCTTGATTCCTTCGCACAGCAAGGGTTTTTCCGGCGCGGAAAGATATGCTTCGAGAATGCCCAGCTTCATCACTGATTTGAAGGGATTCTTGAAGGCCTTCACTATCTGCCACAGCGCGGCACCGAAATACTCTTCGTCGGGGATGGCCTTCACAAGACCGAAATCCACGAAACAGTCACCGGAATGGAAGGGCAGGGTCGTCAGTTCCCGCAGCCTTCTGGCATGAAATTCTGTTCCGGCACCCGAGGGCATGGCCCACCACGCAAGGTCTCTGCCGCAGACCTTCAGCGCTGTGCGGTAGAATTCTTCTTTCAGCAGCAGGGCCTGCGCCGAGCCTGAACTTTCCTTGTCGGAAATGCCGAAGTCGTTGCGGATGATGGCCTCGCGGTTCATGACGAAAAAGGTCGTCTCAAGACCAAAGGCTTCTTCCGCCCAGCGGGAAATGTGGTCCAGCTTGGCACTGAGCATGCGGATGGCGTCCGGGGTGCAGGTCGCCGGATCAATGCTCACCCAGTAGTCTATGTCCGAGTCGCTGGTCATGGCGATGGAGCCCACACTGCCGATGGTATAGATGGCGTCCACCGTTACCGTAGCTGCCGGCTGGTCAGCCAGAAGCAGGCTGAGCGGGTCCGGGCCTGACTGCTGCGCCTGTTGAGTCTGTTGTTCGCAGAACAGGCTGCGGGCAATGTGCAACGTTTCAAGGGTGGGCGCGTAGCCGGGTATGGTGCACACGGGCCAGCGGTGGTTGGGGTAGAACAGCTTTTCGAACAGTCTGCTCTCAAGCAGCAAAGGCAGCAGGAGGAAGAACTCGGCGCGCTGTGTTTCCAGAATGCTGCAGGTAAGGTCGATACGTTGGCCGTTGCGTCTGAGAAAGTGGTAGCGGCTGCGCAGAACGCTGCGGAATTGCAGAATCGTGTTTATCACGTGCTCTGCAAACGGTTCCACCGTGCGGCACCAGCGGGGAACAGCGGACGGTGGCAGGCTGCCGGCCAGCTCCATGAGGTCGTTGAACCGGCGGTGCTCGCCGGACATGAGTAGGTGGGGCTCATCGCACAAGGTTTGCCGGAAGATGCAGCCGTAGTAGTTGCCCGCCCACGAGGAGACGTGTTCGACCTTGGTGCGCTCGAAAATATTGTGGTTGAAGGTACTTTCACGGAAGGTGCAGCCGCGCAGCGTGGAGCCGAAGAACGAGGCGCGTGTGAGGTCGCACAGGCTGAAGTGCGAGGCGAACAGCTGCGCGCGGGTGAAGCAGGTCTCCCACAGCACGGATTCCGTGAGTTTTGCTTCACTGCAGGCGGACGAGTGGATGTGGGCGGAAGACAGTATCAGCCTGTCCGCCGAAATGCGGGTGAAGGTGGAGCGGTAAATATCCGCTTCAGAGGCGTCTGTCTCAGCCAGCGAGCAGCCCGAAACGGTGCAGTTGTCGAGCAGGATTTGCCCAGCGGCGCACTGCTCGAAACGGCAGTTCAGGAACGTGCAGTCCGTAAAGGCGCTCTGCGTAAGGTCGCATCGCCTGAACGTGCATTGTTCGAAGATGCAGCGTTCAAACACGGTGCAGCTGAAATCCGTATCCAGAAATTCCATGCCGTCTATGCTCTGCCCCAGTTGGTGCATGCCGCTGAAATCACGGTTTGCGGCTTTGGAGGAGGGCGCGGCAACTGTCCGGGCAAAGAGTTCTTCGGGGGTTGTCTTTTTCCTGCCGAAGAGCGTGGCTTCTTCGTGCCTGCGGGCATTGGCGGTTCCGCCCGGTTTGCGCTGGGACCGCACAGCGCTCGGAAGCGGCTCCACATAACGTTTCTTGTGGCACGACAGCACGAAGGCCTTGAGTTCCGCTGCGGTTTCCGGGGGCAGTTCCCGCAGAATGTGGGCGGCACTGGTCATGGAGTGGGAAACAAGGTCGGCAGCACCATCCATGAAAAGGTGGAGCAGATAACCCAGTGCATCCTGCTTCAGTTTGGGTGGCATGAGGCCGAGGAATTCGGAAAACTGCTCAGGAGAGAGAAACAGCAGAGCCGGATAGAACTGGTTGCGGTCCCTTGTGAACTTGCGCATCACAAGGAGAAAAATGTTGATCAGGTTCGGCACGTTGAGAACAACCATGGTGAACAGGGCGTCTTTTCGCACCTTGGGCTCTTCATGGCAGGCGAGTTTGACCAGTGCCTTCAGAAGAGGATTGGGCAGGGGCGAGGGCGGGTTCGTCCTCAGCGCCTGCATCAGCAGGATTATGTGGCTTGTCTTGGTCTGGGGCGTAATGGCCGTGAATGTGGCGGTGGACGGGGGCTGCTCCATGATGCACAGGGCTGTTGCCGCACGTTCCGCCATTTCGTCGGAAACGGGAGATTCCACCAGCGCAATGCATTGCTGTGGTATCTTCAGGTGGGCAAGCCGCTCTGCCATCTGCAGGTTCAGAACACGCTTGGCCGTATACAGGGTGTTCATGAATTGCAGAACTTCATGAAAGGGCCATGTCTCGCCCCGGTCAAGGAAGGTCTGGGTCCATTTGCCGAGCTGTGTTTCCACCCCCATGCCGTTACGCAGCACCTCGTGCACCAGCAGCAGTTTGCAGTACAGCGGCAGGCTGTTCAGGCCGGGTTCGCACAGATTGAACTGGGGGACGGTTTCAAGGTGCCGTATGGCGTGGTTCCAGCAGGCCACGGGCATGGAGAGCCAGAAGCGCAGGCAGTGCACGAGAATGCTGCCGGATGCATCCTGCGCGGCTATGTTTCTGACGGCAAGCGCCATGGGCGCGGCGTGGGCCGGTGCATGGCCGTTTTGCCCTTCAAATGCCGTTACGGCGTTTCGGGCTTCTTCCAGCAGTGCGGACACCTCGCCGGGAGAAAGCGCGCCCATGTCGCGCGTATTTTGCAGGGTGGCAAGCAGGTTGCCGAGTGTATCCGTTTTTTGCTGCATGTCCCGTCTGGTATGCTGGTGAATTTTGAAAAAGCCGATTGTACGATCCGGCCCGAACTCTTCAAATGATATTGCCCGCGTATTCAACTATATGGCTTGCATGAGAGTATGGTCAAGCCTGTACCGGAAAAGAAGGGTATGCAGCCGGAAAGATATGGTATATTTCTGCCTGATCGTTTTTTTCTCAATGAACCCCAATGGTGCAGGTCGGGAGGCCGGTAATGAAGATGGCATGCGTAGAGACGTCGCGGACCCGGGACATAAAGCCTTTTTACGTCATGGATGTGCTGGAACGTGCGCATGCCATGGAGCGGGAAGGCAAGCACATCATCCATCTGCAGGTCGGTGAGCCCGATTTTGACGTACCCATGCCCGTGCGCGATGCGGTTTGCCGTGCCATGTACGACGGGCGTACACACTATACGCATTCCATGGGCACGACTGACCTGCGGGAAGCCATTGCGGAAGACTATCTCAAGCGCTACGGGGTTGAGGTTTCGCCGGAACAGATTGTTGTGACCAACGGCACGTCTCCTGCCATGTCGCTGCTCTTCGGCGCGCTGCTGGAACAGGGGGATGAGATCATCCTTTCCGACCCCCATTATGCCTGTTACCCCAGCTTCATCACCTTCAACGGCGGTGTGCCCGTGAAGGTGCCCGTTTTCGAAGAAGACGGCTTTCAGTACCGCGCAGCCGCCATTCGTGAAAAAATGACGGACCGCACCAAGGCCATCTTCATCAATTCGCCCTCCAACCCCACCGGCAACCTGTTGTCGCCGGAGCGCATGCGCAAGATTGCGGATATGAATGTTCCCGTCATTTCGGACGAGATATACCACGGCCTTGTGTACGAAGGGGAAGAGCACTCCATTCTCGAATACACGGACAATGCCTTTGTCTTCAACGGCTTCTCCAAGCTCTACGCCATGACCGGGTTGCGTCTCGGCTACCTTATCGCACCCAAACAGTGCATGCGCACACTGAACAAGCTGTGTCAGAACTTTTTCATATCGCCCAACGCCGTTTCGCAGTGCGCCGGTATTGCAGCGCTGCGCGAATGCGATGCGGAAGTGTCCAAGATGAAGCTCATCTACAATGAGCGGCGCAAGTTCATGATCCGCAGGCTCAAGGAGATCGGGTTCGGCATCACCGTGGAACCCACCGGAGCCTTCTATGTGCTGGGCAACGCCCGGCACTGGTCCATGGACTCGTACAAGTTTGCCTTCGAGATTCTGGAAAATGCCCACGTGGGCGTGACGCCCGGCATCGACTTCGGTGAGGGGGCAGAAGGCTACATCCGTTTCTCCTATGCGAACTCGCTGGAGAACATCAACGAGGGCATGAACAGGCTGGAACGCTTCATCCGCGACCGTTTCGGTTCCCGTTAGCCTGCATTACGGCCCCTGTAGTCTCTGGCACTATTTTCACTATGGACGAATACGCACGCTTTGCTCCGCACTACGACCGGCTGCTCAATCCTTTTCTGGATGGAGTGCGTCGCAGCGTGGCGGAGCAGTGCGCGCGTCTCAAGGCAGGCAGGGTGCTCGATATCTGCTGCGGTACGGCGCGGCAGGCTGCTTTTTTTCAGGGAACAAAGGTTCGCTACGCCGGGGTGGATGTATCGCAGGCCATGCTGGAGGCTGCCCCTAAAACTGGCACAGCTGCACTGACCCGCGCTGACGGGACCATGCTGCCTTTTGCAGACCGGAGTTTTGACGTAGCTCTGGTGGCGTTTGCCCTGCATGAAAAGCCGCTGGCCGTGGCCGAGGCTGTTGTGCGCGAAGCCCTGCGCGTATCGCGATACGGCCTGTTCGTGGACTATACGCTGGCGGAACGCAATCTTGAGTTGCCGTTTCAGTGGCTTATGCAGGTGCCGGAACGGATGGTCGGTGGTGACCACTGGCGTTGTTACCGTGCCTTCATGGCTGCCGGGGCATTGCAGGGTATGGTGCACCGGACAGGGCTGACAGTGCTGGAGCGTGTATCCCTGTTCCGGGGCGGTGCTGCGATTTTTGTGTGCGGGCAGCGCTGAGTATTCTCCCGCACGACTTGTATTCTAGGTACTTCTTCTTGGCTGTGCGTCAGGGCGTGTTGCCTGCGCAGTTCAGCCGCATCCCCCACAGCATCTCGTACAATTCCAGACAATTCTCCGCCAGATAATCAGGTGCCGAGGCCGCCAGCTGCGCGTGCGACGCATTGCCGCTGGTCACGGCGGCTGTGAGCGTGCCGCCAGCCTTGCCTGTCTGAATATCCATGGGATGATCTCCCACCATCATGCTGTTTTCAGGTCGCACCCCCGTATGGGCAAGCGCTCTGAGCAGGTGGTCCGGGTCCGGTTTGACCTTGGGGACATCTTCGCGCGCCAGCAGGCATGTGCAGTAGTCATGCAGGTCGGGAAATACGGCAAGCACGGCCTTGCGGCAGTTGCGGGTTATGACTGCCGCAGGGACGTTTCGTGTCCGCAGTTCGGCGAGCAGGGGGCGTGTCCACGGAAACAGGCTGCCCCGGGATGCTGCCTCCACCTCCACATCCTCTATGGCATCGTGTGCGGCTTTGATCATGGCCCGTGCGGTGGTGCCGCAATGTGGTGCCACCCGGCTGCCTGCCAGTTCCAGCCATTCCAGCACGGGGCGGCCGTCATCTTCCGGCAGCAGGGCGTGCAGGGACGTTGCGGCCATGGTCTGCAGGGCATCGCCTGCGGCCTGCATGGCCCTGCGGCGCATTACGCCGAAATCCAGCGTAAGATGGGCGAGAGTTCCGTCAAAATCGAAAATCATGGCTTGCACGCAGGTGGGCATTGTCGTATCCGGTTTGTAAGAATCAGGATTTATGGTTTCAATGCCATACACAGCCGCCCGCAACACAAGGAGGGGGTTCATGCGGTCTGAGTATGATGTCGTCGTTGTAGGAGGCGGCCCCGCCGGAGCCACTGCCGCATTGGCCGTGGCAAGGAGAGGCTGTTCCGTTCTGGTTATCGAGGCTTCCGAACTGCCGCGCGAAAAACTGTGCGGTGGCCTGTTGTCTCGCAAGACGGTGCGCATCGTCAACCGCCTGCACGGGACTACGGATGAGGAGCTCGTCCGTCTCGGCATCATCAACTATTCCTCGAATGGTTATCGGATCGTCTTCGACAGCAAACCCCTTTGTGACGATGTGTATGATTACCCCTTCCACTTTGTGGAGCGTGCCGTGCTGGATGCATGGCTGCTGGACCGCGCGGTGGAGGCAGGAGCCAGCTTGCTTGCCGGTGCGCCGGTGCGTGATGTGAATCTGGCTACCGGGACTGTGACGCTGCGCGACGGGCGTATGGTCCGGGGACGCAGGATAATCGGTGCGGACGGTGCCAACAGCGTTGTCAGACGCTCTTTTCCCGTGGACAAGCGGGCATGGGCGCAGTCGCTTGCCTCTACTGTGGAAGTGCGCATCCCGCGTGCGCAGTATCCGAAGGATGTTGCCGTTCCCGAGGTGCATATAGGCCCCATTGCCGAAGGCTACGGCTGGGTGTTCCCGAACAGCGATCACGTGGTCGTGGGGCTGGGCGGGCGTATGCCAAGAGGGGGCAATATCGCGGCTCTGTTCCGGGTGTTCTGTCATGAACTGGGCATTCACGATACGGATTCGCTGCAGCTTAAAGGGCATCCGCTGCCCTTTGGGAACTATCTTCCCCGCCTGGTGCACGGTAAGGGCGTGCTGGCCGGTGATGCCGGTGGCCTTGTGGAACCCGTGTTCGGCGAGGGCATTTATTTTGCCATCCGTTCCGGAGAGGCGGCAGGCGGGGCTGTGTGCCGTTCCCTGAAGAATGGCCGTTCGCCCGAAGCCGAATATATGCGCGAGCTCAGGCGCGATGTGTATGGCGAGATTCTCGGTTCACGCCGTATGCAGCGCTTGCTGTATTTCTTTGACCGCAACGGTCTGAACCCGCTGGTTAAGTGGGGCGTGCGCATGGGCAGGGAGGTTCTGCTGGACGTGATTCACGGCAGGCGTTCTTTCCGCCTGTTCCGGAAACTGCCTGATAATCTGACAGCCTGACGGCCATGCACATGGGCAGCCTGCAAGCCTGATCTTGCTATGTATCAGGCAGGTGGCTGTTCGCTTGGCTGTTTCCTGCCCTGTTCGGGGCGGTCACCTGACGGGCGGGTAGCGCCGGAGTGCTGCGTTTGGGGGCTTACTGTCTCGGCAGTATCTGCACGTCCGGGAAAAACGCCGACCACGCAAACCACATGCAGTCCATGCTCGCTACAGGCGTAAGGGTTGCACCCCGCAGTATGCCGAAGAGTGCTTCGCCGTCATGCGACCATTCCGATCGGGTACCCTTGTCCAGCAGCTTGTCGTTCTCCATGAAAAACTCAATGGTTTTTTCCGTGGCTACGCGCTCGAATACTCGCACTGTGGCAAGCTTTCTGTCCCATATGGCCACCATGGGCGTGATACCCAGCGTGAAGTTCACCGCACCTTCGCGGCGAACGGCCGTATAGGGCAGGGCGTAGTACAGCCCGTCTTGCTCCAGAGCGGCTATTCGCTCCTTGGGGGGCAGGCGGTCATCCCTGTTCATCACGGGGTAGCTGATCTGCTGGAAATGGTAATAGGAGTTGGGGTTGGAATACGAGCCGTACGGGTCGGTGCCGTAGCGGCGGTTGAAGCCGGTGGAGCGCGAAAGCACCATGGCGTCGGGATACGTGCGTGCAGCCCGTTCCCATGTGGTCCAGATGAGGGGAAAACGCTGCAGCTTGGCACCCAGCAGGGGGCCTTTTATGGCCATGCCGAGCAGTTGCGGCCATAGGCTGCCTGTGGCGCGGTCAAAAAGAACCGTGTTTGCGTTCAGCAGGCTGCCGGAAACCCCGAAGCTCGTGTCAAAGCGGCCTGCCTTGCCGTGGTAGCCCACAAGGCCGCCGGTGAGGGGGCTGTAGGTTATGCTGTAGGGCATGCCGTCAAACTCTTCGTTGACGACCTCATGATACACCATGATCCGCTGGGGATAGATGCGTATGGCACCGGGAAAACGGGCCACGAACACCTGTTCCTCGTTATCCATGCTCAGGGAAGCATCGGGAACCGGCATGTAGCTGGGGCGGGAGAGCGATGGAATCTGGTCCGGCAGAATGCCCGTGTCAGTCATCTGTTCAGCCATGCGGCGCAGCGCTGCCGGGTCCGGCACTTCTGCCTTGCCGCCGGGCGGCAGGGCAAGACTTGCAAGCAGCAGGCAGAGGCAGGCGAAGAGGCATCGCAGGGGGGTGCTGCAACACGTTACAGTGCGCCCGGCATGCATGGTCTCTGGTGTTCCGTTTATCGATGTTGCTGTTTGCAAGCGGTGTATCATTTGGTATATAGCCTCCTTAAAGCAGGGTACTGCAACTGCGCATGCATGGCAACAGCATGGCGGCGGGGGGATAAAGACCGACTGCGGACTTGTTCCGTTTCGGCAGAAGGCGTATTCTTGCATGAACCGGAGCGGCAATGCTTCGGACAACCGGACGACAATTATTACAGAGAGGTGTTTGGCCGTGAGTACACCAATGAATGTACTTGTATGCGGCGGGGCGGGGTACATTGGATCCCACATGGTGAAGCTGCTGCTTGAGCAGGGGCATTCTCCTATCGTGTTCGATAACCTGTCCACCGGGCATGAAGAGGCTGTTCCTGCCGAACTGCTTGCCCTGGGCGACCTGCGCGACAAATCCTCCCTGCGGCGGGTGCTGGCGGAGCATTCTTTCGATGCCGTCATGCATTTTGCCGCCAAGAGCATTGTGCCGGAATCCGTTGCCAATCCCGCAGCCTATTATGAAAACAACGTCATCGGCACCCTGAATCTTCTGGATGCCATGCGGGAAGAGGGCGTGCAGCGCTTTGTCTTCTCCTCCACGGCGGCTGTATATGGCAATCCCGTTTCTCATGCGGGCGCTGCCGCCGGGACGCAGGCAAGTTTTTCTCTCATAGACGAGAAGCATTCCCTTGCGCCGCTCAATCCTTATGGGCGTTCCAAGCTGCAGGTTGAACAGGCGCTGCAGGACTATGCCACGGCGTATGGCTTCCGCTCCGTCTGCTTCCGCTATTTCAACGCAGCGGGGGCTGATCCTTCCGGCGAGTTGGGCGAATCGCATGATCCTGAAACGCATCTCATCCCCAATACGCTGAGGGCCGTTCTGGGAACGGGGCCGCAGCTCAAGGTCTTCGGTGATGACTATGCAACACCGGACGGCACCTGCGTGCGTGACTACATCCATGTGAATGACCTTGCGGATGCTCACCTCAGGGCGCTTCTGCATATGCGCGATAATGAAGGGGCGCACGTGTTCAACCTCGGGAACGGCGTTGGTTTTTCCGTCAAGGAAGTGCTGAATGCCGCAGAAGAGGTGACCGGACAGCCCGTGCCGCACGAAATGGCACCGCGTCGTGCAGGCGATGCCGACATGCTGGTGGCCGACAGCGCAAAGGCACGTTCTGTGCTGGGCTGGCAGCCCGGATTCACCGATGTGCGCGAGATAATAGAAACAGCTTGGCGCTGGCACAAGGATCAGCGCTTCTAGCAGACCATATTGCATCCTGAAAGGGCGGTCCTGTGGCCGCCCTTTTTTCGTTCATGGAGGAAATGTAAGGTGGGGGAGATTATTTTTTACCGGGCTTAAGTATTTCGGGCGGGAACCGATATGGTTGGACAGAAGGACCCAGCCGGAAAAAGCAATGGCCAGCAAGGACGCAGGCCGCCCGGTTTACGGAGGACAGGGATGTCTCTTACATCATTACGAAATATTTCGGCCCTGCTGCTTGCAGTGGCCGTAGCCTTACCCGCCATGGCGGACGACTCGAATGGCGGTGCCGCTGCGCCTGTTGCCGGAGCATATTCGACGCAGGGGCCGGTGATGAACGCCATGGAGTATACCGGCGTTGCCGAGGAGTTCGATCCCGGCACGGCCATGCGCGTGGACCCCAAGCAGGAAACCATGGTGCTCGACGGAGCCACCGTGCCCATGCATGTCATGCGCAAGGTGGACAGCGGCGTCATGCTGCCTGACGGAAGGGGGGGCATGATCTGGAAGGAGGGGGCAAGGCCAGAGCCCAATCCGGCCAATGTCGCCGCGCGGGAACTGAAGCTGAAAGTGCGCGAACTGGCGGACCAGCTGCTTGCTGGACTGGATAGACGTGCGCTGCGCGGCATCACGGCTATGCCGGTATCGCTGGTCAATCAGGATGACTTTGAAGAAAGCTCGTCCTTTGGCCGGTATATTGCCGAAGCGCTGTTCTACGAATTCAACCAGCGCGGATTTCCCGTGCGCGAGTACCGTACGGAAAGCCAGCTCAGCATGCGCCGGGGGCAGGGGGAATTCCTGCTTTCCCGCCAGCAGCAGCGTATTGGCGCTGACAGCCCCACCGTCATGTTCGTGGCGGGAACCTACTATCAGGACAAGGAAAACGTGTTCGTGAACGTGCGTATGTTCCGTGCCGCCGACGGTATGGTTCTGCGGGCGGCCCAACT
>JBKEAK010000090.1:0-17612 GCA_047972125.1 Halodesulfovibrio sp. | reverse complement strand
CGTGCGCATGTGCTTTCCCGGCGTGATGGCGGCGAGCCTGAGGCGGGCGACCTTGTGCCCAACCTTCGGCAGAGCAGGGCGCTGCGGGACGCACAGGATGAGCTTGAGCACCTGCGGCAGGACATTCAACTGCAGTTGCCCTACGATATCCTCGGCGTACGTCTGGAGGCCGCCTGCGCCATCCTTTCAGAGATCACCGGTGAAACCACGCCGGATGACATTCTGAACAAGATTTTCGAGAGTTTCTGCATCGGCAAATAGCCCCGCAGAAGCTGGCGGAGTCCTGTCGTGCGATGCTGTGGTTTTCGCATCCATTGGCAGGGCAACGGGCCTCACCACGGCCTCACCACGGCCTCACCATCGGCCTCGCCATTTCTTTTCAGTGGTTTGAATACAATCGGCGGATGTGACATATGTCACGGACGCCGTTTTTTCTATCGTCTACCCTGAGCACTACAAGGAGTATCCATGTCCGCACCCGCTGTCGTCCCGTATGAAATCACTGTCTGCCGTGGCATGCAGGCACAGACGAACTGTCGTTTTGCCATGAAGGCGGCTGAAGGATTTGCCGAACGTCTTGAGCAGTGCGTGCAGCAAAGCGGTTGGCCTGCTTTTCTGCGCAATGCCGTTACCGGTCCGTTGCTGCACCATCATGCCTTTCGTATTGCTCTGGCGGCCTGTCCCAATGGCTGTTCCCGGCCGCATGTGGCGGATATAGGCATCATCAGGGCCTGTACGCCTGTTCTGGATTCTGAGGCCTGCTCCTGCTGCGCCATCTGCTACAAGGTGTGCCCGGACAGAGCCATAACCATGGAACGGCAGGGGCCCGTGATCGATCATACCAAGTGTATGCAGTGCGGCATGTGTGTTGCCAAGTGCAGCGAACGCGCCCTGAGCTGCCATGAAGACGGTTACCGCATCGTGCTTGGCGGCAAGTTGGGCAGGCATCCTCGTCTGGCAACGGAAATTGGCGGTGTGCACGATGAGCAGGCTGTGCTTGCGGTTGTGGCTGGGTGCCTTGATATTTACATGCGGGACTATCGTAAAGGCCTTCGGTTCGGCGTGCTCGTGGAAGAGCTTGGCGAACGCCTGGATGAAGAATTGGAACTATTGCTGGGAAAATAAACTATGCATGCATCCCCGGTTGCGGAAATCAGGAAGGAAGGGACCCCCGGTGAACCGGCTGCCCCTGTGATGGGTTGGGGCCTTCTCATTGTGCCCGTGCTGGGGCTTGTACTGCTGGGCGCGCACTCTCTGCGGGCAGGGACCATGTGGGACCTGTTTGCCGTGCTGACCGTTGCAGGGCTGTGCCTGAGCCGTCTTGCGTGGGCGCGGATCGTGGCGGCTGCTGTTCTCTTGTGGGGCTGCCTTGTCTGGGTCAAGACCGGTATGGATTTTGTCCAGATGCGCATGATGCTGGACCTGCCTTGGATTCGCCTTGCGTGGATTATGGGCGGGGTAACCCTTTTCTCCCTGCTAGGTGCATTGTTGCTGCTCTCCCCCCGCGCTGTGCGGCGCTTTACCGAACGGCAGGATACAGCAGTGCCGCAGGCCGTGACCTTTTTGCTGACAGCCGTGTTGCTGTGGATATGTCGCGAAAAGGCTACCCGTATAACTCTGCTGCTGGCAGACCGTTTTGTCGCCGGAAGCGGCGTGCTGGAAATAGCCCTGATCTCCCTCTACGCTGCTGTTGCGTGCGGCTGGCTGCTGGATCGCAAGAAGGCCCGCAAGGCCCGTTCCTTCATCTGGGCCATGTTCTCGGCTGTCTTTTTCGGGCAGCTGGCCCTCGGGCTAGCCGGGGTGGAACGTCTTCTCATGACGGGCGATCTGCATCTGCCTGTTCCCGCACTCATCATTGCCGGACCGCTGTTCCGTGGCGACGGTTTTTTCATGCTCATTTTGTTCGCAGTTTCCGTTCTGCTGGTCGGTCCGGCGTGGTGCAGCCATCTGTGCTATATCGGCGCGTGGGATGACCGTATGAGCAGGATGCATCACGGTGCGCCGCAACCGTTGCCCCACTGGGCACCGAAGTTCCGCTGGGCGGTGGCTGTGCTGGTGTTTGCAACCGCCATCGGGATGCGGCTTGCCGGAGTACCCGTCTTTACGGCGGTATGGCTGGCTGCCATGTTCGGCATGCTCGGTGTGGCAATCATGGTCTTTTTCAGCTCTCGTTCCGGCTCCATGGTCCACTGTTCCGCTTTCTGCCCGCTCGGGCTTGCGGGAAACGTGTTCAGCCGTATTTCTCCGTGGCGGCTGGTGATTAAGGATCGCTGCACCCGTTGTGGTGCATGCAAGCGAGTGTGCCGCTACAATGCGCTCGATGATAGGGCGCTGGAGAAGGGCAGACCGGCCCTGAGCTGCTCGTTGTGCCGCGACTGTACCACCGTGTGCACGCATGGTGCCATGGAGTTGCGCTTTCCTTTTCTAACGCCCCGGGCGGCTGAACGTACTTTTGTTACGGTTGTGGTAACCCTGCATGCGGTGTTTCTTGCGGTGGCCCGAATGTAAGCCTGCGTTAGAGCGTTCTGAAAAGGCTTTACGCTACTGGATGCTTGTTGTAATAATGGCGGCCGTCCTTGGTGCCTGCATGGCTTGAGAGTATGAACGCCAACAAATGAATATGAGAAACATTCCAGAGCGATACAAACGTAAAATTACCAAGGATGAGATAAACGAATTGCCCCTTTTCCGCTTTGAGGGGCAAGTGGAACTGGTACGGACGGAAGATGAACTGGTTGCAGCAGTGCAACGCATGCGGCAGGAACACCTGCTTGGTTTTGACACCGAAACGCGTCCCACTTTCAGGAAGGGCAAAATAAACCTGCCATCGCTGGTACAATTTGCCTGTAGCGATATTGTCTATCTCATTCAGCTTAATTGGCTCCCCCTGACTGATTCCGTCAAAGACCTGCTCGCCGATTCTGCGATAGTGAAAACCGGTGTGGCTGTCAGAGACGACATAAAGGACCTTCAGAAACTGTCCTTTTTCGAAGATGCCGGGGTGTTGGATTTGGGAGAGGTTGCCCGTTCCATCGGATTGGAAACGCACGGGCTTCGCAATCTTGCGGCAAACCTGCTGGATGTGCGGATTTCAAAGGGAGCGCAGTGCTCCAACTGGGCCAGCCGCGAGCTGACCACCCAGCAGATTCAATACGCTGCAACAGATGCCTGGATCAGCAGAGAGATTCATCTTCGCATGGAGACTCTGGGCTTCCTCAGCATCCCGCAGCAAGTGTAACCTGCTTGTCACGATGCCTGCGCATGGTGACAAAAAAGGCCGAAACGGTGACGTTTCGGCCTTTTTTGTTGTTTTTGTTTCCCGTTTGCGGCAATGGTGAAAATGGTGATAATCATTGAACATGCAAAGGAAAATTGGCGAGTTTTGCATTGCGGTTTGTCAAATGTCACACACATGTAACGCAGTCTGCACATGTCCGTCACGGGCTGGTGGTTTATCTGCACTCTTACCAACGGAGGGAATTGAATGACCAAGGAAAAGATTCTCGTTGTCGAGGATGATGAAGATATCCTTCAGCTCCTTACGTTTACGTTCGAGTCCGCAGGGTTTGATGTGCGCACTGCCTCAACAGGGCGCGACGGCGTGGTCAAGGCCATGAGCTTTCGCCCGGACCTTGTCCTTCTCGACCTCATGCTGCCCGGAATGAGCGGCCTCGACGTATGCAAGGAGCTGCGCCGGAATCCGGAACTGGCAGCCGTGCCCGTCATCATGCTCACGGCACGCGGTGAAGAGGTGGACAGGATTGTGGGACTGGAACTGGGTGCCGACGACTATATCGTCAAACCCTTCAGCCCCCGCGAGCTGGTTCTGCGGATCAATGCCGTGCTGCGACGCACCAGAGGAACCGAAGAACAGGTTTCCCGCACGCATTTCGGTATGGACGGACTTTCCATCGACATGGACGCCCACAGGGTGGAAATCGACGGAGAAGAGGCGCAACTTACGGCCACCGAGTTCAAGCTGCTTACCGAACTGCTGAAGAACAAGGGCAGGGTGCGCACCCGCGACCAGCTGCTGAACACGGTGTGGGGCTATGAATTTGAAGGCTACGCCCGGACTGTCGATACCCATGTGCGGCGACTGCGACAGAAAATAGGCGACTATGCGGACTACATAGAAACCATTCGGGGTGTCGGTTACCGGTTCAAGGAATAACCGGCTCTCCGCTCAAGACTCGCCAATTGGACAAACGCATGAAGATGTATTCCAAAGACCTGAACTTCTACTACGGTGATTTTCAGGCACTGCACGGTGTGAATCTGGAGTTTGAAAAAAACCAGGTAACCGCGCTGATCGGACCCTCCGGCTGTGGCAAGTCCACGTATCTGCGGTGCCTGAACCGCATGAATGATCTTATTCCCATTTCCCGTGTGGAAGGGGTGATCATGCTGGAAGGTATGAATATTTATGATTCGAAAGTGGACGTGGTGGAACTGCGCCGTCGCGTGGGCATGGTATTCCAGAAGCCCAACCCCTTTCCGAAGACCATTTTCGAAAACGTGGCCTACGGGCTGCGCGTGAACGGCGTGAAGGATAAAACCTATCTCGCCGACAAGGTGGAAGAAAGCCTGCGCCATGCGGCCCTGTGGGAAGAAGTGAAGGATCGCCTGCATTCTTCGGCACTGGGGCTTTCAGGCGGTCAGCAGCAACGTCTGTGCATTGCGCGTGCGCTTGCCGTTGAGCCGGAAGTGCTGCTCATGGACGAACCTGCATCGGCGTTGGACCCCATTGCCACCCAGAAGATTGAAGAGCTTATCCATACCCTGAAGAAGAACTACACAATCATCATCGTTACGCACAGCATGCAGCAGGCGGCGCGTGTATCGGATGTGACAGCGTTCTTCTACATGGGGCGCCTTATTGAAGTGGGCGATACGGAAAAGATGTTCACACGACCCGGCAACAAGCAGACAGAAGATTATATCACCGGCCGCTTCGGTTAGGAGACCATATGGAAACACATTTTCACTCACAGCTTGAACAAATGCGCATTAAGGTTCTGGAGATGGCCGCGTATACGCAAAGAGCCATCGAAGATGCCTGCAAGTCTCTCATGACCCGTGACGGCGACCTTGCTCAGAAAGTCATAGACGGCGACCAGATCATCAACCAGCTGGAATGCGAAATAGACGACATGAGCCTTCGGCTGCTCGCACTTGCCCAGCCCATGGCTGTGGACCTGCGTTCCATCGTCGGCATTACCCGTGTTTCGGTGAACCTTGAGCGAGTGGGGGACGAGGCCGTGAACATTGCCGAGAAGGCCATGTTTCTTGCCACCCGTCCGCCCCTGCCGTTCCACGACCAGCTCAAGGAACTGAGCGATACCGCGCTGGAAATGTTCCGCGCGGCCATTACTGCCTTTCGCGAAGGCGACCCCGACCTCGGGCGTGATATCTGCCGATGGGATAGCCAGTGCAACGCGCAGGACGTGCAGGTCATCAAGGATCTCGTCAACTACATGAACAGCGAGACGCCTGCCGTGGAGCGCGCCGTGAACACCATACTCACCTCCCGCAGCCTTGAGCGTGTGGGCGATCTTTCCACCAACATTGCCGAGGCGGTCGTGTTCATTGTGGAAGGGGTGAGCATCAAGCACCGCATCTGCCGTTAACGGCGGTTTCAGGACTTTTGGGCGGCGCTCCCTTGGGGGCGCCGTTTTTTTATTTTGCGCAGCCACTATGCAAGCGGTGTAAGCGTGAGTATATTCTTGGCTATTCATGAAAAGACCGTGTTAGCGGTATGAAGGAGACCATTATGACCAAGACAGGCAAACGCAAGGTTGAACTGCCCATCACTGCGGCGGACGTACCTGCCATGCTGCGCCAGTTGGCGGAACAGGCCGAACAGGGCAAGCTGGCCCTCGGCGGCAAGGAAATCGAGGTTGACGAGTACGACACCTTTTCCGTGTCCTTTCGTCAGACCAAAAACGGCATGCGTCTGCGCGTGAAAGTGAAGTACGGCAAGTCCGGACAGGATGACGATTCCGACGATTAGTCGTCGCCGAATATATTCCTTTTTGTAAAGCACTCCACAAGCGTGGGGTGCTTTTCTTATGCTTTGTTTCTGCATCTGCAAAACGGAGCTAGTGTGCCAAATGCTGTAAGTATCTTTATCATGGACTATTCAGTGTTATGCTGTTTATAGTATAAGGTGGGACAGCACTCTACTGAAAGGAACAGGTTATGAAAACGCTGCTGTGTGCATTGATTGCCGCATGTACTATAGCCACGGGGATCGGTATAACAAGAGTGCCCGCTCTTGCGATGGAAGTGTGTATTTCAGGGCGGGTTCCGTATGAATATGTTACGGAATCTGGGTATGCCGGTGTAAGTCTGGAGCTTTTTGCAACAATTCTTGAGCAGATGAAGGATAAGAAGCTTGTGCTTTCTCAAGTACCGTGGAGCAGAGGGTTGCGCGCTTTGGAAGAAGGCACGTGTGACGTGCTGCTTTCAGGTGTGTGGGATACGGAGAGGGAGAAGCAATTTGCCTACCCTGTGCAGCCAATAGGTAGCATTGCATGGCAGTTCTTTGGAAATAAACCGGATGTGGAGTTGTCCGGCATGTGGGGGGGCGTTCGGGGGTTTTCTTACCCCAAGGCTCTGTATGAGCAGGTGAGTGGCCTGCGGCGGGATGTGGACGCTCCGACACAGGAAAGCATGGTGAGAAAGCTGATGAGCGGACGGGTCAGTGTTATCGCCATAGAGTTGGGCAGTGCTCAGACTCTTGCCCGTGAACTGGGAATAACTTTGTATCCCGTTGGGAAACGGGTTTACGTGCCCCTCTTTGCTTTGTTCAACAAAAACGTGCCGCAAAGTGTTATTGATCGTTTTGATGAAGTCATGGAACGTTTGTGGCAAGAGGGCGCTGTAGCAGGTGTGTATGGGAAATATGGCCTTAGTATCCCGCGACTGTCATCCCGGGATATGCTGGTTGTGGATGAACGCTTTCCCCCAGTAACTCCCTGACACGTTCGGTCATGAAGAAGCATAAAAAAACGCCCCGCAGTGCGGGGCGTTTTTTTATTGAATGTCTATGCGCAGATTATGCGCCGATAACTTCCTTCAGCTTTGCGAAGGCAGCTTCGATACCGGCGGGGTTGTTGCCACCGGCCTGAGCCATGTCGGGGCGTCCGCCGCCCTTGCCGCCCACTTCGGCGGAGATGGCACCCACAATGGCACCGGCCTTGAAGCGGTCAGTAAGGTCCTTGGTCACGGCCACCAGCAGGGTTACCTTGTTGTCTTCTTCAACAGAGGCAAGGCAGGCAATGCCGGAACCGATCTTGGAGCGGACATCGTCCATCAGGTTGCGCAGGGCGTTCACGTTGGGAGCGTCCACCTTGGCGGCCAGCACCTTCACGCCGTTCACCTCGATCACGTTGTCCATGAGGTCGCCGCCCTGACCGGAAGCGGCCTTGGCTGCCATGCGTTCCATATCCTTGCGCTGGGCGCGCAGGTCCTGCTGCAGAGCCTGTACGCGGCTGGCAACCTGGCCGGGCTTACCCTTGACGAGGCCTGCCACTTCCTGCAGTTCGGCACGGTGTTCCATGACCAGCTTCAGGGCATTCCAGCCGGTTACGGCTTCGATGCGGCGAATACCGGCTGCAACGCCGCTTTCGGAAACGATGAAGAAGGAACCGGCCTGACCGGTGGCGCGCAGGTGCGTGCCGCCGCACAGTTCAACGGATTCGCCTTCCACGGAGACCACGCGCACGTTGGCGGTATACTTTTCGCCGAACAGGGCCATGGCACCCTTGGCGACTGCGTCGTCATAGGGCATTTCTGCGGTATTGAGGGGCGTGTCGGCCATGATGGCGCGGTTAACGTCGTTCTCGATGGCAAGAAGCTCTTCAGGCGTGATCGCGGCAATGTGGGTGAAGTCGAAACGCAGGCGGTCGGGGCCCACAAGGGAGCCGGACTGCTTGACGTGATCGCCCAGAATGCGGCGCAGCGAGGCATGCAGCAGGTGCGTGCAGGTATGGTTGCGGGCAGAGGCAACGCGTTCACCCTCGGCAACTTCCATATTCACGGCCTGATTCTCGAAGAGTTCGCCTTCAACCACTTCCACTTCATGCACGGTGAGTTCGGCATTGGGCTTAAGCGTATTCAGCACGTTGGCCTTGCCGGTTTCACCGGCAATGACGCCGGTATCACCGAGCTGGCCGCCGGATTCGCCGTAGAAGGGGGTGCGGTTGGTGACGATGTATCCCTTGGTGCCCTTGGCCAGCGTATCCACGGCTTCGGCTTCGGCATTCATGAGCACGGCGATGCGTGCTTCGCCCTTGAGGAATTCGTATCCGATGAATTCGCTGCGCATGCCTTCTTCAAGCAGGCTCTGGAAGCGTGCTGCAAGGGTTTCCTTGCCGCCGGCCTTCCATGCAGCCTTGGCGCGCTGCTTTTGTTCCTGCATGCAGGCCTTGAAGCCGTCTTCATCCACGGTGAAGCCGCGCTTTTCGGCAACGTCGTTCACGATGTCGAGGGGGAAGCCGTACGTGTCGTACAGCTTGAACGCGGTTTCACCCTGCACCTGAGACGTGCCGGCTGCCTTGAGGGAGGCCAGTTCGTCTTCCAGCATGGCAAGGCCCTTGTCGAGGGTCTTGTTGAAGCGTTCTTCTTCTTCCGTCACCACGCGGGCCATGAAGTCGGCGTTTTCGCGCAGTTCGGGGTAGTGGTCGCCCATGATCTCAACGATCTTGAGCGCGGTCTTGTAAAGGTAGGTGCCGGTAAGGCCGATCATGCGGCCAAAACGGTAGGCGCGGCGGATAAGGCGGCGCAGCACGTAGCCGCGGCCTTCGTTGGAAGGCAGAATGCCGTCTGCGATCATGAAGGCGATGGCTCGGCTGTGGTCGGCAATAACGCGCAGGGCGGTGTCTACGTCGTCGCTCTGCTTCTTGTACTGCACGCCGGCCAGTTCGGCGGTGTAGCCGATGATGGCCTGAAAAAGGTCGGTGTCGTAGTTGGAGTTCACGCCCTGACATACGGCGGCAATGCGCTCAAGGCCCATGCCGGTATCGATGGAGGGGTTGGGCAGGGCGGTGCGGGTGCCGTCCGCAGCCTGATCGAACTGCATGAACACGAGGTTCCAGATTTCGAGGAAGCGGTCGCAGTCGCAGGTGCCGATGCCGCAGTTGGGGCCGCAGGTCATGTGCTCGCCCTGATCAACGTGGATTTCGGTGCAGGGACCGCAGGGGCCGGTGTCACCCATGGACCAGAAGTTGTCTTTTTCGCCAAGGCGGAAGATGCGGTCGGCGGGAACGCCAGCTTCGGACTGCCACAGGTCAAAGGCTTCGTCGTCATCATTGTAGATGGTGATGTAGAGCTTTTCCTTGGAGAGCTTCAGGTCTTCGGTGATGAATTCCCATGCAAAGCGGATGGCGTCCTTCTTGAAATAGTCGCCGAAGCTGAAGTTGCCCAGCATTTCGAAGAAGGTGTGATGGCGTGCGGTACGGCCCACGTTTTCGAGGTCGTTATGCTTGCCGCCCACGCGCAGACACTTCTGGGAGGTGGTGGCGCGCACGTAGTCGCGCTTTTCCTGACCAAGGAAGGTCTTCTTGAACTGCACCATGCCCGCGTTGGTGAAGAGCAGGGTGGGGTCGTCGTTGGGAATGAGGGCGGAAGAAGTGACCACCTGGTGTCCCTTCGACTGGAAATAGTTGAGAAATTTGGTGCGGATTTCGTTTGCAGTGATCACTGTTGGCTCCCTTGAAAAAACTCTATCTGGCATCAATCCGGCAATCTGTGAAGTAGACGAACGCCGCCCTTGGGCGGCGTTCGGTTGTCAGCGTCAACTGCCGGATAGTATTCTTATTCTGCGTCAGCTTCTTCTTCAACGACGGCGGGTTCTTTTACGCCGAAGTGGGTGAGTAGCTTGTCTTCAATCTGTTTGGCAAGCGCATCATTTTCCTGAAGCAGCAACCGTACGTTTTCCTTGCCCTGCCCCAGTCGTTCGGAGCCGAAAGCGTACCATGCGCCGCTCTTGTCGATGATGTTGTTTTCAACGCCAAGGTCGATGATTTCGCCGAGGCGCGAAATGCCCAGACCGTACAGAATATCGAAGTTGGCTTCGCGGAAGGGCGGAGCCACCTTGTTCTTCACGATCTTGGCGCGAACGCGGTTGCCGTAGACCTCTTCCTTGTCCTTGAGGGACTGGATGCGGCGCACGTCTATGCGGATGGAGCAGTAGAACTTGAGCGCGTTACCACCGGTGGTGGTTTCCGGGTTGCCGTAGCCCATGGTGCCGATCTTCATACGTATCTGGTTGATGAAGATGACGCAGGCGCGGGACTTGTGGATGGTACCGGTGAGCTTACGCATGGCGTGCGACATAAGGCGTGCCTGGCTGCCCACCTGTGTTTCACCCATGTTGCCTTCCAGTTCCGACTGGGGAATGAGCGCGGCAACGGAGTCGATGACGATAACGTCGACAGCGCCGGAGCGGACCAGCATGTCGGCTACGTCCAGAGCCTGTTCGCCGTAGTCGGGCTGGGAAATGAGCAGCTCTTCCGTGTTAACGCCAAGGCGCTTTGCGTAGGAAGGGTCAAGCGCGTGTTCTGCGTCGATGAAGGCGGCGGTACCGCCCATCTTCTGGCATTCGGCAATGATGTGCAGGGCAAGAGTGGTCTTACCGGAAGATTCAGGGCCGAAGATTTCCGTCACACGGCCGCGCGGTATGCCGCCTACGCCGAGTGCGAGGTCCAGACCTATGGAGCCGGACGGAATGACGGGAATGCTGACGTGCGCGCTGTCGTCAAGGCGCATGACAGAGCCTTGTCCGTATTTGCGCTCAATGGCGCCGAGTGCGGTGTTCAGCGCGTCGCGGCGCAGATCTTCGGGATTCTGAACGGGTTTTTTTGCCATTGGCTATGGTCTCCGGTGCGGATGGATGTTCATTCTGAGCCCTGTTTCCATAGCAGAAGGCGGCGCGCTGGGCAACTTATCTTCCTGCCTCTTCCGTGCAGGTCGTGGGGCAAGTTTTGGGGCAGGTCATGCTGCTGCCAAGCTATCAACCGTGATGCCAACCAAGATGACAGACTGTGGTGAGGCATTAATCATTTTATGCTGGCACGACTTCGGATTACAGTGTGCTATCGGAGTTCTGTCATCCTACTAGCCGGGAGTAAGCATATGCGTTGTTTCGCAGGCGTGTTGTTGTGCTGCATGCTCGTTTTTGCCGTTCCTTCTGCCGGGGCGGAAGTTTCGTTGCGGTTTGCCTCGCAGGATTTTCCCCCGTTCAGCTATGCGGAAAACGGAACGGCGGCAGGGCCCTTTGCAGATATCGTGAACATGGTGTGTGCAGAAGCCGGTTTGACGTGTTCCATAGCAATCCTGCCGTGGGGCAGAGCACTGGAAAGGGTGAGGCAGGGTGATGGAGATGGACTGTTCCCCCTTGGCTGGAATGAGGAAAGGGCAACATGGTTGCGTCCTTCGCCGCCGGTGCTGACAACGGAATACGTCTTGTTTGCATCGGTCGATTCAGGGTTGAAGTATGAAACGCCGGATGATCTGGAAGGCAAGCGCGTAGGCGTGTATGGCCCCTCTAACACCTCGCATGAACTGCACAAGCTGTGGAAGCGGATGCGTAATTTCACGATAGATATGCGCCCGGATAGTGATTCGGGGTTTCTGAAGCTGCCCAGACACAGAGTGGACTTTGTTTTCTCTAACAGGGATGTGGGCGATGCGGTCATCCGCAAGAACAGTATTGCGGGCGTTGGTTATGCAGGAAATTACAAGACCCTCGACTACCTCTTTGGTTTTTCTCTGGCTCCGGAAGTGCAGCCGGATGTGGACCGTTTTCTTGAAGTGCTGGCCCGCATGAAGAAGCGGGGAGACGTTGCCAAAATACTCGGTCGCTACGGACTCAGCCCCGCGCCCTGAGCCCTTATCTCTAACGGACAACCAGAACCGGAATCTCCACGCCGTGGCGTACCGGATCGACTGTTTCTCCCCACAGCAGATCACCGAGCAGTCTGTGCCCGTGTGATCCCATGACCAGCAGATCCACCCCGTGTGTTCGGGCAAACCGGATCAGTTCCTTGGCGGGGTCACCATGCGCAAGGGCAATTTCAACAGCCACGCCAGCCGAGCCTATTTCACCGGCTATCTCTTGCAGATACTGCTCATCTTCCCGTGTATGGGCATCATACGCTTCCTTCTCGTAAACGTGCGCCGGGGCGCTGTCGACGATGTGAATAAGCGTGAGCAGGGCCTTTTCATCCCTTGCCAGCGAAAGCGCGCGGCTGATTATGGCTGCATCGCCGCTGCCCCTTTCCAGTGCCGCAGCAATGTGGCGGGTGCGCAGTGTGGTGACTGCGGCAATGACAGAAGAGGCGGCGGTGGTATCTGCAACCGGCCAGCTGCGTTCTCCCCGTACGAGGGGAAGAAGAATCATGTAGATGAGCAGTACTGACAGGGCGGCAGCAATGCCGATGGCCAGAACCGTGACAACAGCGGGTGTGTTGCCCGCAAGCCATTCCCATATCTGGTCGTGCACAAGCTTGGCATTCAGCACGATGATGATGCCGGAGGTGACCCATGCAAGCACCTTTACCCACATCCTGTTGGCGAAAGAGCCCATCTTCAGACGGTCGTTCGTGAAATGGATGAGCGGAATAATGGCGAAGGGGAGCTGCAGGCTGAGCACAACCTGGCTCAGGATAAGGAGCTGATAGGTGCCCTTGTCGCCGGAGATGGAAATGACCACAACGGCAGGAAGCAGCGCCACGGAGCGTGTGATCAGCCTTCTCAGGAATGGACGCAACCGGACCTTTACAAAGCCTTCCATCACGATTTGTCCGGCAAGAGTTCCCGTAAGGGTTGAGCTTTGTCCTGCGGCCAGCAGGGCCAGGCCGAAGGCTATGGGGGCCACGTGTGTGCCGAGCAGTTCTTCGAGCATTTTATTGGCCTGTTGGATTTCCGTGACAACAAGGCCGTGCCGGTGGAATACGGCCGCGGCAAGCACCAGAATGGCTGCGTTGACGAAAAAAGCCATGTTGAGCGCTATGGCGGAATCAAGCAGGTTGTATCTGCATGCCTGCGCCTTGGAATCCGCAAGGCGGGAAACCTTGCGGGTCTGTACCAGTGACGAGTGCAGATACAGATTGTGCGGCATTACCGTGGCCCCGATTATGCCGAGGATGATGTAAACTGATCCTTCCGGCAGGGAAGGGGCAAGTCCGGCTGCCGCTGCACCCCAGTCCGGCTTGGCGAGAAAGAGGTTCACCACGAACCCTCCCGCTATGACCGTGATGAGCGAGAGGATGAAGGCCTCCATCTTTCTGATGCCAAGTTTTTGTATGGCCAGCAGCAGAAAGGTATCGAAGAGGGTGACCAGCGCCCCCCACAGCAAAGGCAGACCGAAGAGGAGATTCAGGCCGAGTATGGTGCCCAGCACTTCGGCCAGATCACAGGCGGCAATGGCTATTTCGCAGAGAATCCAGAGTCTGAAGGATACAGGTTTTGAGTACTCGGACCGGCAGGCCTGCGCGAGGTCCTTGCCGGTAACGATGCCGAGCCGCGCCGACAACGTTTGCAGCAGCACCGCCATTGCGTTGGACATGAGAATGACCCATATGAGCGCGTAGCCGAAGCGCGAGCCCCCTTCAAGGTCCGTAGCCCAGTTGCCGGGGTCCATGTAGCCCACGCTGACCAGATAGGCTGGTCCGGCAAAGGCAAAAATGCGTTTGAAAATATTGGGATGCTGCGTTGCCACGGAGGCGTGCACGTCATCAAGTGATTTGCCGGTGGCGGAAGCCGGAATGCCGGTGCTGCCGGGGTGCGACATGGCTATGCTTCTCCTGTGTGCATTGAATGTCCGCAGAATGGAATTGAATGCCGTAGAGTCGACTGGAAATCAGAATACACCGCAGTATTTAGCAGTCTACGCCTGCGCGGGGCTTGTTGCAATGCTTGGTCGTTGTTCTTTCACCAGTGCTGCACGTTGCCGACCTGTGAGGTCAGTCCTTGCTTTTTACCGCGATGCGCCTTATCTGCCTCGCATGCATTCGGATACCAATACTACTTCAGCCGACAACCGTTATGATGCCGTGGCTCTGCTTTCGGGCGGGCTCGATTCCATTCTGGCGGTCAAGGTCATTCAGGATCAGGGCTTGCGGGTCAAGTGCCTGCATTTTGTCTCGCCCTTTTTCGGCAAGCCGCACAAGCGCAGACACTGGGAAGCCATTTACGGCATCGATATCGAAAATGTCGATATTTCCGAGGACTATGTCCGCCTGCTGACGGAGCGTCCTGTGTATGGCTTCGGCAAGGTGCTCAACCCCTGCGTGGACTGCAAGATCATCATGATGCGCAAGGCCAGCGAGATGATGCACCGTTACGGAGCCAGATTCATCATTTCCGGCGAAGTGCTGGGGCAGCGCCCCATGTCGCAGCGGCAGGATACACTTAACGTCATTCGCCGCGATGCGGACGTGCGCGAGGTGCTGCTGCGTCCCCTGTGCGCCAAGCACCTTGATCCGACAGAAGTGGAACTGAGCGGTCTGGTTGACCGTGAACGCCTTCTGGGTATCAAGGGCCGCGGACGTTCCGAGCAGCTTGCACTGGCAAAACACTACGGCTTTGCGGAAGTTCCCACGCCGGGTGGCGGCTGCAAGCTGGCGGAAAAAGAAAACGCGCGGCGCTACTGGCCCGTGCTCAAGTTTTCTCCCAAGCCTTCCGTGCGCGATTTCAAGCTGTCCAACATCGGTCGCCAGTATTGGGCTGAGGATAAGTGGATGATCGTGGGCCGCAATCAGATGGACAACACCGCACTGCTCAAGGTGTGCGGTGACGACGATCTTATCTTCCGTCTGCGTGGCTTCCCCGGTCCCATCGCCGTTGGGCGGCAGTTTGAAGACAGGGAATGGACCCCGGAAGAGATTGCGGAGGCTGCTGCATTCACCGCTTCCTTCTCTCCCAAGGCTGTTCAGTCCGGTCAGGAGGTTTCGGTGCGTGTTTCCCGTGCCGCAGATCTGCGCAAGCAGGGCGATTCCGGATCGGAACAGGCTCCCATTGCAAACGAAATGCTCTTTACCGTAACCCCCTGTCGGAAAACGACCAAGGGGTGGTGCGAGTCCGAATGGCCCGTTGTCCGCGAGGAAATTCGGGCTGACATGCGTGACAAGCGGGGCTGAAGAGCTTATATTTAATTTGCCTGGTAGACGCGTGAGACGCTGGCACGGAGGCAGAATCAATACGTTATTATCCGGGCGACTTGCCGTCGTCACCATGGGGGATTGAGTTGCTCCCGACGGCGGCTGCCTGAGACTTTGCAAAAGAGATTTTGCATGTGACTTCGTCAACGATCTCACTGGGTGATTATAAGCCTCCCCGCTTCGGCGGGGGGGCTTGTTTTTTGGGGACTGTGCCGGGGAATCCTCAAAATGGGGACCATTTTGCCCTTCGGTGACAGCTAATTTTCCTGCCGGTTCTGCTCCCTGCCTTTTCACCGCTGCGGATAACGAGATTGTTAACTGTTTGAACAAACGTGGTTGTGCTAACTATTGTTTTGCTGAAAATGTCAAAAACAGACAGTCTGTTGATTGATCTTGAAATTATGAGGATAACAGACTACAGGTGGCGCGGCACTCTCAGTGATGTGCCGCGCAGTATATTGTGCAAATTTCGATGAAATAATGGTCAGCGGAATCTAATTCCGGCTGAATGCGATATGCTGCAAAGAGTGGGGCCGCTTTGGGCGCGGGCCCGTTGAGGAAAGCTGGGGAAGCGCGTTCCTTCAGGGAAAAGGGGGGCGTGCAGCATGGGATGGCAGCATCCCGCTAGGCGCTAAAACCAAGGATGGATTCATGTCCGGTATCAACAATCAGGAAGGGTTTGCAACGCGACTGGGCGTGCTGACCGCTACGCTGGGTTCCGCTGTGGGCCTCGGCAATATCTGGAAATTTCCTTACATGACCGGTGATGGCGGCGGGGCTGCCTTCCTTGTCGTATATCTGCTTGCCACGTTGCTCGTGGGTCTGCCTGTCATGATCGGCGAAATCATGCTCGGCAGAGAGGCCAAGGCCAATGCCGTTGGCACATGGAAAAAGCTGGCTCCCGGCACTCTCTGGTACCTTGTGGGTGCAGCAGGCGTGCTGGCCGCCTTCCTTATCATGGCCTTTTATACCGACGTTGTGGGCTGGGTATTTTCCTTCATCGTGCGCGCTGCCACCGGCGAACTGAATACCGTGGACCCCAAGGTGGGCGAGGCCGTTTTCGGTGCCATGGTATCCAATCCGTGGAATTCCCTGTTCTGGCAGTGGGGCGTGCTCATCCTTGTGGGTGCCATTCTGCTCGGCGGTGTTTCCAAGGGTATTGAAAAGACCACCAAGATACTCATGCCCGTGCTGTTCATCATGCTGGTCGGCGTGTGCATCCGTTCCCTCATGCTGCCCAAGGCTGGCGAAGGCCTTGCCTTCCTGTTCCGTCCCGACTTCTCCAAGGTGACGGTGGATGTGGTGCTGAACGCCATGGGCCTTGCCTTCTTCAAGCTTTCCATCGGCATGGGCACCATGATGACCTACGGCAGCTACTTCCGTAACGATGCGGACATTCCGCTCACCACCATGCGTGTTATGTTGGCAGACCTTGTGGTTTCTCTGCTTGCAGGTATTGCCATCTTCCCCGCCGTATTCAACTACGGGTTCGAACCTACTGCCGGTCCCGGTCTGCTGTTCATGACCATGCCTGCCGTATTCAGCTCGCTGCCCTTCGGCCAGTTCTTCATGACGGTATTTTTTGTGCTGACCGGCATTGCTACCATCGGTGCCATGATGTCTCTTTTCGAAGTGCCTGTGGCGCTGCTTTCCGGCAACGGCTGGATGGGCCGCAAGCAGGCTGTTATTGCCACCGCAGTGGGCCTTGCCCTGTTCGGTGTTCCGGCAACACTCTCATTCAGCACGCTTGCCGACGTAACCGTGTTCGGCAAGAATTTCTTCGATATCTACGACTTCCTCAGCTCCAACATCATCCTGCCTGTGGGCGGCATCTGCATCTGCCTGTATTGCGGCTGGGTGTGGGGTATTGCACAGTCCCGCAAGGCTCTGAGCAACAGTGGAGCAATTTCCAACAGCGCCCTTATCGACGTGTGGTTCATGCTTGTGCGCTACCTCACGCCGCTGCTTGTTGTGCTGGTACTGCTCAAGGGACTCAAGGTTTTCTAGCCACCGGCCGGGAAATACGAAGTGTGATCAGGAGGCCCCCGCAAGGGGGCCTCTTTTTTGTTGTCGCCAGCGCAGATGCGGTGTTTGATTCGTGGTGATTCTTGGAGGTTACGTAGCGCAATTCCTGTATCCGATCCGGCGTTGAGCAGGCAGGGGGGCATACCGTCTGAACGGTCTGGACTCTGTGTTTTGTATGAATAACCCTGCTGATGACAGGCTCAACCTTGATACGTAGCGGCCTGATCACTTAGTCGCCGCTGCCAGACTGGGGCTGTCCTGTGAGGGGCAGTGAAGACTGGGAAAGACGTGGAGGAACGGAGAGGATAAGGGAGGGCCGGGGGCTTGCAGATTCGTTATGCGTGCAGCTGGTTGTAACCGCTGCAACACCGTGACAGGCAATAAAAAACGAGGCTCCCTTGCGGGATCCTCCTCATACGT
>JBKEAK010000089.1:0-38152 GCA_047972125.1 Halodesulfovibrio sp. | reverse complement strand
TGACATATGCATCTCCTCGCGGGCAGAGACTTTGTTAATGGATTGCCTCAACCATACACCAGATCGTAAGACCTTTCCATGCCGAACCCATTTTTTTTCCATATCCATGAAAAATCTGTTAACGAGGCAGGATAGCAGCCCCATTTCGCGATACAGGCTCGAGAGGGAGCAAGAAAATGCGCTGATGTGCAGTGGGAGAAAACACGAAATGCGCCAAAAGGCGCATTCTGGCGGGTTCAGCTATAGGCTGCTGAACCCGGATATGGCAGACGACAGGAAAAAGAAGAAGACTAGAACAGCGCAGCTTGCCATATGCAAGCTGTAAGGCGGCACCGCACTTGCCGCCCGGCCAGACTCCGGCCTTCCGTTTTGGCGGAAGGCCCGGCAATGACTACTGGTTGGCAGCCTTGAGGGTCTGCTCCAGCGACTGGAGGAACTCTTCGCTTCTGCCGGAACCATCCAGCCCGCAAAGTCCCTTCACTGCCGTCATGAGCAGGTCAAGCTGCACGGTGACATCGAAAAGGCCGTTGTTGATGCGGCACATTTCGCCATCCACCTGCAGCAGATATACGCGACGATCCTTGTTTACCCCATCGCTGGTAACGATGGAATACACCTGCTGGTTCTGATCGGTCACATACAGCCGCTGACGGGTCATTACGCCGGTCTCTTCATCATAGTATGAGCTCTCGGAGTACAACCTACCCCTGAACGTGATGTCAGCTCCGACATCATTCAGCAGGGTTACTTCCTCCATCACGGCTTTAGCCTGTTCATTGCTCATACCCGTTCCTCCTGTACTTAGGTGGGTAGTGTTAGCTGTTCCGGCCCCTTGGGCTTTTTCGGCTTTTCCGGCACCGGTTCCGGTTCCGGTTCCGGCTCGATTACCTGCTCTGCCTTTTCAAACAGAGCGCCGCCTCCCATGGAACTCCAGAAAGCTTCCAAATCGGCTCGTGAAACACGATACCCTCTTCCCAGCTTGGCAGCCCGCAGCGTGCCATCCTTGATGGCCCTGCGAATGGTCTCTTTGTGGCAGCTGAGCAGATCAGCCGCCTCGCCCAATGTGTAAGTCTGTTTGGTCATTGTTGCGCAGTAACCCTTGTCAAATCAGCCTTGGCACGAGCAGCAACACAATGAGGAGCACACGACTGGGGGATACGTCCTCTAAACTCACCAAGCTACGGTTATCAGATGCTACGCATGAGGATTAGCACCTCAAATCAACTATTGTCAACAATGCGCACATAAACCTTATTTGCACTCATTAATCAACTATGATCAACACTGGACAACACCAATCCCTATTTCCACCACCGAAACCCACACAAACTCCATACACAACACATTCAAATTCACGGAGCCCCCTTCGAAAGCATGAGCGCATGCCATAGCCTACAGAACCACGCCATGGATTATCTTCGCGCATGTACATGTACGGGACTGCATTCAAACCCCATTCAACACGCACTGGCCACATTTTCGCACTGCGCCCGACAAAAAAAGCCCCGCCTTTGCGGGGCGGGGCCATGAAATCTTTTTCGTATCCGGATGTCTGTTATCTGCCGGGGGGAACCAGCCTGAACACCTGCACGCATCCCAGCATGGAACCATCTGCATTACGCAGGGGCGTGACCGTGTTATAGAATTCCGGGCCCTCAGGCACAAACCGCACCCAACCGCTGTGAACCTTGCCATCCGCGATAAAGCGGGAGAAAGGACAATCGCCCGAGCAATGGGTGCCGGTACCGGCAAAGGGGAATTTGAGCGGGTCTATCGTGCCCTCGCTGCTGCCCACATGCCTGAAGAATGCCTTGTTGGCAGCCAGCACGGACCTGTCCAGCCCCATGATGACCACCATGTCGGGAATGGCATCTATGGTGCTGCGCAGCACCTGCAGTTCGGCTGCGGCAGCATCTCCCAGCCCTCTGGTCTGGACAAGCACGGAATGATAGCGCGGGGTGCCGCCATGCATATCGGTCGTGCAACGGGCAAATTCCAGAACATCCAGAAACGCGCCATCGCGCCTGCGAAGGCGGACAGGGTGAGGCTGGGACTCAGAAAGATGATGCACGTCGGCGCACACGATACTTCTGTGCTCCGCCGATTCGTACAGACTGTCGGCCCCTTCCGCGAGCTCCTGCATCTGGCGGGAAGACTCGAACCCGAGCATGCGGGCCAACGCCGTATTACATTCGAGCAGGGTCCCCTTCATGTCGGCGATATACATGCCCACGGGGGAATCATGGAAAAAGCTTTTGTAACGGGCTGCCTGCTCACGCAGGCTGCGGCTCATGACCTGATGATGCCGCAATATGCTCAGGTTCACGCGCAGCTCATCCGCGCTGACCGGTTTTTTGATCAGCCCCAGACCGCCGCTCCCCACCACCTGTGCCAGCGCTTCCTTGTCGGACGTGCCGGTAATGAACAGAATGGGAATGGCCAGTTCGCTCACGATAATCCGCGCAGCCTCCACTCCCGACATCTCGTCGCTGAGGAAGATATCCATGAGCACCGCATCGGGCATCATGGACCGCGCGGCCTCAACAGCGCTGGCACCACTGCTTGAAACGCCGCAGACAACATGGCCTTCAGCTTCAAGCAGCACCTTGATCAGCGTTGCACTCAGCTTATCATCTTCCGCAATGAGAATGCGCAGGGAGGGCATAGGCAATCCCCCTGGCGACAGAACTTATGCTGCCGCCTGCTGCGCGAGGTTCAGGGGCAGCCGCACTGTGAACCGCGTACCCTCGGCCTCGCTTGTCGTGAAAAACACGTCACCCTTCAGATAATTGGTGGCGAGCAGTTTTATGCTGTAGGTTCCGAGCCCCCTGCCCACTCCCTTGGTGGAGAAGGAGCGCTGAAAAATCGCCGAGCGGGAATCTGCGGGTATGGCCGCAGGGTTCCAGACATGGAACAGCAATTCCTTGTCGCCCACGGAATATCCGAGCCGGATTTCCCCGCCACACGCAGTCGCCTCAAGGGCGTTCTTCACCAGATTGGCCAGAACCCGCTTGAGCAGCGTGGGGTCGGAGACAAAGGGCACGTCGCAAAGAGAATCTTCCATGACAATGCGCCTGCCTTCACCAACCTCGTGCGAGGCATACAACTCGCAGACAGTTCTCAGCACATCTTCGGGCCGCAGTGACTGCGGGTCCACGCTGAGTTCCTCGTTTTCTGCCGCCAGCAGAACGCGCTGAGCCATGATTTCTTCCACAAGTTCACTTGAGAACTTGTGCAGCAGCAGGGTTTCATCCTTGAGATTGAGCGGCACTTCCTCAAGCACCATGCGGGCAAGGTTTCGCAACCCGCCTGCGGTATTGAGGATATCATGAAAGAATATGCGTTCCAGCGCCCTGCGGCGCTTTTCGTGGCTCATGTCGGTGATGGCAAAGGTGACGTACCGTTCCCCTTCCAGAAAAACGGGGCTGCCCACCACTTTGAGATCGTATGCATAGATGGCATCGCCCTTGCGCTGGGTGAGGCGACATTCATCCTCAGTTCTCCCGGTGCCCAAGGCGCACATGATTACCTTCACCGCGCCGCAGTTGCGGCAGAACTCAGAGGTACCACAGCCGCCGGGTACGGAGCAGGCATGTTCACAGCTGAAGAGCTCGCCGGGGCGCATGCCGATGATCTCACGCGCATCCTGCATGTCGAGCAGGCGCAGCAGATTCCTGTTGGCATAGACAATCTGTCTGTAGCTGTTGAGAATCATGATGAGGTCGGTCACTGAATCGAGCAGCGAGACGAGGGGGTTGCCTTTGAACACGGACGCCTGTTTGAGCAGGATGTCCGATTCGGCACGCTCGGCCGGGGCAAATCTGGTTGGCAGCACCTCTGTCATACACCTCTCCATTCTGTATCATTGGCGAAAAGGGCGGGTTGTCCCATCGTCTATGGGTGACTCCTACCCTATTCGCGTTACAAATCCAAGCCACCGAATATGCCCAAAATGCAAAAGCCCGCCATTGCGGCGGGCCTTTTCTGCAATAAACCGAAGAATGACACTACGCCATGTATGGCGCGGCATGGTTGACCGGCCCTGCCCCCTTGCCGGGAGTATAGCTCTTCTCCAGACACAGGTGCAGGTATTGCTGGGCACGCAGCACGGCTTCCTCCATGGAACATCCGTGCGCAAGCCACGTGGCAATGGCGGCCGAAAGCGTGCAGCCGGTACCGTGGTTATTCACGGTGTCAACACGGGACTGCGGCAGTGCCTGCGGGGCTTTGCCGGGCTCGCCCAGCCAGTCCACCAGCGTGGAACCACCCTCGAAATGCCCACCCTTAAGCAGAACAGCCTTCGGGCCCATATCCAGAATACGGCGGATGGCTTCTGCCACATCTTCGTCGGAATCGATTTTCATGCCCGCAAGCATTTCAGCTTCGGGCCTGTTGGGCGTGAGCAGGTCCGCAAGGGGCAGAATGCGCCGCTTCAACGCTTCCACCGCATCGGGCTTGAGCAGGGCGTGGCCGCTCTGGCTCACGGATACGGGGTCCACCACCAGCGGAAAATTCTTTGCGGCAAGGCCGTCTGCCACGGCTTCTATGATGGGAGCCGAAAACAGCATACCGGTCTTGGCTGCCGCTACAGGAAAACCTTCCAGAACGGTAGATAGCTGCAGGGCTACAAATTCCGGTTCCGGAGCATGTATGCCGGTAACGCCAAGTCCGTTCTGGGCAGTAAGAGCGGTAATGACGCTCATGCCGAAACCGCCGAGCACGGTCATGGCCTTTATGTCGGCCTGAATGCCGGCACCACCGCCGGAGTCGGAGCCTGCAATGGTCAGAACGCAGGGCGGAGTGTTTGTCTGCATGCCTGTTTTCTCCTTCATGACTAGACCACCACGTCCATGAGCAGGTTATCCCTGTGTATGGCCTCGGGGTACTGGTTGTCGCCGAGAACGTCCTTCAGGTCGGAACTCTTCATGCCGAGCACCTTGCGCAGGTCCGCAGCCGTGTAGTTGCAAAGTCCCACGCCGATGATCACGCCGTCGCCCGTGCTCACACGCACAAGCGCACCGCGCTGGAAGTTGCCCTCCACCCGCACTATACCGGCGGGGAGCAGGCTCTTGCCACGTTCGGCAAGCGCCTTGACGGCACCTTCGTCCACCACCAGCACACCGGAAGGATCGCCGTTGTAGGCCATCCAGAACTTGCGGCGCGAAACGGCCTTGGCTTCGGGGCAAACCCAGGTGCCCAGCATTTCGCCGGAGAACGCGCGGACAATGGCGTCCTGTTCACGGCCGGAAAGAATAAGGGTGGGCACGCCGAGCTGTGCGGCACGACGGGCGGCCAGCAGCTTGGAATACATGCCGCCGGTGCCGACGGACGTTTTGCCGCCGCACATGACGTCGAGGTCCAGATCGTGCAGATCTTCGATAACTTCAAGCGGACGCGGGTTGGCCACCTTGTCGGGGTTGTCCGCATAGACGCCGGAAGCCGAAGTCAGATTGATGTAGAGGTCTGCCTCCACCACGTTGATCAGCAGCGAGGCAAGGCTGTCGTTGTCGCCGAATTCAAGCTCCCGCACGGAGACGGTGTCGTTTTCGTTGACGATGGGAATGGCCCGCCATTGCAGCAGCGATGCAAAGGTGTTGCGGGCGTTGAGAAATCTGTGGCGGCTCTTGAGGTCGTCGCGGGTGAGCAGAATCTGGGCGGAGAGCTTGCCGTGCTCTTCAAACGCCTCGTTGTAGAAATGCATGAGGCGGCTCTGCCCGATGGCAGAAGCAGCCTGCTTGTCGGGCATACCCTTGATCTCGCAGCAGGAACGCAGCACGTTTCTGCCCGTTGCCACGGCACCGGAAGAAACAAGCACCACATCCGTGCCCCTGTCGTGCAGCTGAGCAAGCTGTCCGGCAAGGCTGCGTACGACGTTGATATCCACGCCAAGACCGGTGGTGAGCACTGCGCTCCCCACCTTCACAACCACCCTTTTCGCGCTGTTGAGAACCCGTTCGCGCTCCTGTTTCCACTCCATGTCCAATTCCATGCGGCTGGGTGTTGCACATAGACCCGCTATTCGCGGGTCCAGATAACTTCCACTTCTTCCTCGTCGTCCATCTCCTCTTCCCAGTCGCGGGCGGAATTGATGGGGGCGTGGCGTTCTACGGTTTCCTGAATGCGCCACATCTCGTCGACGATCTCTTCAACACCCTCACCATGCAGGGCAGACATGAAGAACAACTTGCGGCCATCTTCCGCAGCCTTTTTCTTCAGTTCCTCGACAAACGCTTCGTCCACGAGGTCTATCTTGTTGATGACCTGCAGCTGAAGGCGCTCGCCAAGAACAGCATCGAACTGCACCAACTCTTCGTTGATGAGGTCGAAACCGGCCCACGGGTTTTCGAGGTTGATGTCTTCCGCGCTGAGAATGTGCACAAGAAAACGGGTGCGCTCGACATGCTTGAGGAAACGGATACCAAGGCCCTGTCCTTCATGCGCCCCTTCGATAAGACCGGGGATGTCCGCAATGACAAGACGCTTGTCGTTATCCACTTCATGAATCATCACGCCGAGATTGGGCGCAATGGTGGTGAAGGGATAGTTGGCAATCTTGGGACGGGCAGCAGAGACCTTGGAAATGAAGGTGGACTTGCCCGCGTTGGGCAGGCCGAGCAGACCTGCGTCTGCAAGAATCTTCAGCTCAAGGCGCAGGCGCTTGTATTCACCCTCTTCACCGGGCTGGGCAAAGCGGGGCACGCGCATGGTGGAAGACTTGAAAAATTCGTTACCGTGTCCGCCACGTCCGCCCTGAGCAATGAGAATGCTCACATCAGGTTCGGAAAGGTCGGCAATCATGATCTCGTGGCCGTCTTCGTCTATCTCGAACACGAGGGTACCCACGGGCAGATCAATGACCAGATCATCGCCCTTGCGGCCGAACATCTGGCTGCCCTGACCGGGACGCCCGTTTTCTGCACCATAGTTGCGCTTGAGACGGAAGTCGTACAGCGAAAGCAGCTTGGTGGAACCGCGCAGAAAGACGTTGCCGCCTGCGCCGCCGTCTCCGCCATCGGGACCGCCGCGAGGAATGAACTTTTCTCTCCGGAAAGACAGACAGCCGTTGCCGCCCTTGCCGGCGCGCACGGTAATGGTGGCTTCATCTACAAAACGCATGATTTTTGCCTACATTCCTTACTGAAGATGCACGGCAAACCTAACACAACCGTCAGGCACCGTACAGAAAGCATTGCGGCGGCCACCGGCCGCCTAAAAAAATGGGCGAAAGACGCATAGCGACTTTCGCCCAGTTCCGACTTTGCTGAAAAAGGTTACTCAGCCACTGCGGGAACGATGCTCACGCGGGTCTTTACCTTTTTCTTGCGGGTGTACTTTTCGTACTTAACCACGCCGTCAACCTTGGCGAAGAGGGTGAAGTCCCTGCCGATGCCGACGTTTTCACCGGGGTGCACCTTGGTGCCAACCTGACGAACAAGGATGTTGCCGGCCAGAACGATCTGACCGCCAAAACGCTTAATGCCGCGTCGTTGTCCCTGGGAATCGCGTCCGTTTCTGGAACTACCACCAGCTTTTTTATGTGCCATGACGTATCTCCTGACAGAAAAAAATTACTAGGCCCGTAAAAAACTAGGCCTGGATGCCCTTGATCTTGAGAGCAGTGAACTCCTGACGGTGACCCTGCTTCTTGCGGGAATCCTGACGACGGCGCTTCTTGAAGACAATGATCTTCTCGCCACGGCCGTGTTCCAGAACTTCAGCGGTAACCTTGGCGGAAGCCACATAGGGTGCGCCCACAGCGAACTTGTCGCCGCCTACCATAAGAACCTTATCAAGAACGACTTCGCTGCCGGCTTCAGCTGCAAGCTTTTCTACAAAAATCTTGCCACCTTCTTCAACACGGAACTGCTTGCCGCCCGTTTCGACGATCGCGTACATATATATTCCTCCATAGAAAGAGAGAGGGAGACTTACCCTCTTTCATCAGGAAAAGTCAACCCAAATTCGTCTCATTTGTTGCAATTAAGTCTCACAAAAAGTGAACCGCTTCCGCTACCACAGGGGTTACTGCTTGGCAAGCATTTTAACACGACACCGGAACAAAAAAATGATTTTGGCCTCCGTTATCCTCTGGCACATCTCAACCTTACAGAGATTTATAACATAGAGATAAACTTTTCCAGTGACACGCATCGGCAATTATGTAAAAAAGACCTTGAGTGTGTCTCATCTCGTGTCCGGGGAGAAGTACCGCACCAAAGCCCTCCCCCAAGGCTTATTCTCCCCGGACCCCTTTCAATCCCCAATTCCTTTGCTTTTTCGCCAGCTATCAATATAATGATTGCTTCTGGCTCATTTCCCTTTGCTTAACTTGCACCATATGAGGCGCTTCATGAAAGGCATCATCCTTGCGGGCGGTTCCGGCACCCGGCTCTATCCTATCACCCACGGCGTATGCAAACAGCTGCTGCCGGTATTCGATAAGCCCATGATCTATTACCCGCTTTCCGTGCTCATGCTTTCCGGCATCAGGGAAATATGCATCATATCCACCCCCAAGGACCTGCCCCGCTTCCGCGACATGTTCGGCAGCGGCGAGCAGCTCGGCCTTTCTTTCGAATACATTGATCAGCCCACCCCGGACGGCCTTGCCCAGGCATTCGTGCTTGCCCGCGACTTCATAGGCAACTCGCCCGTATGCCTCGTGCTCGGCGACAACCTGTTTTACGGCCACGGCCTTTCAACGATTCTGGAGCAAAGCGCGGAACTGACCGACGGCGGCATCGTCTTCGGCTACAAGGTGCGAGACCCGGAACGATACGGGGTTGTGGAGTTCGATGCCTCCATGAAAGCATTGAGCATCGAAGAAAAGCCCGCCGTTGCCAAATCGCGCTACGCCGTCACCGGCCTATATTATTATGATAACAACGTGGCCGACATTGCCGCATCGCTGCGTCCCTCTGCCCGAGGCGAGCTGGAGATAACCGATCTTAACAACGTGTATCTCGAACAGGGCAAGCTGGATGTGCAACTGCTCGGACGCGGCGTTGCATGGCTGGATACCGGCACCTTCGAATCGCTGCATCAGGCCGCCGCCTTTGTGCGCGCCGTGCAGGACCGGCAGGGACTCAAGATCGCCTGTGTTGAGGAAATCGCCTATCGCAAGGGATACATCAACGATGCGCAACTGGCGGAACTGGCCAAGCCCATGCTCAAAAACGATTACGGCCAGTACCTGATGGATGTTGTGGAAGGTTGAGCCAGCATTCCCCGCACCGGCTCGCAGCCGCATGGCCCTGCATGGGCTGGGCCTGAATCAGAACAAAGCCGGACACAGAGTTCAGACCAAACAACAGCTAGCCGGGCAATATAATTTTTCCCAAAAAGAAAGGCCTGCTCCGTACGAAACGGAGCAGGCCTTCAAAAATTCTTGACCCACAGCATGTCAGAGCATAGAGGCTGATGCAACATCGGTTCGCCCACGAACCGCGTCATATCCGGCCGACCATCATAATGATGGCCACTCTGCCACATTTGGAACCACAACCCGATCAGATCAACCTGCGGCCGCCCACAGCCGCAACCAATCTTAATGATGATCGAGGTGGTCGCCCTTCTTGATGCGGTAGAATGCAGTGGAAACGATGATCACGAAATAGATGAAGATGAGGCTCACGCCCACCATGCCCTGAGGGGTGGAGTGCATCATATTCTCAAAGAGTTCGGCAACCATACTCAGCTCCTTTTCTCAATCATTACATGTAAAACCTGCAGAAAAAGTAGTTGCCGCAATTCGCGTAAAAGTCAAGAATCAAATTGTGATTTTGAGCACAAATACGTGCCTTACGATGACGCCTCAGCATAGCCTGAACACGCGCCATGCCTGACACAACCTACCGATTACGGAGCCCGAATGTCCCCCGAAACAATATCTGCCGGCACCACGCTGGAACTTACCATCCACTCCCTTGCAACAGGCGGACAGGCCATTGCCCGCCACGACGGCATGGTCGTCTTCGTTGACAGAGGGCTCCCCGGCCAGACCGTGCTTGCCACCATCACCCGCACAAAAAAACGCTTTGCCGAAGCTGAGCTGGAACGGGTGCTCGTGCGCAACGAAACGGAAATAGCGCCTTTCTGCAAACACTTCGGTCTCTGCGGTGGTTGTCACTGGCAGCATCTGCCCTATGAAGAGCAGCTGGATTGGAAGCGCCGCTTCGTGGAAGATTCCATCCACCGCATCGCCGGAGCGGAAAAGATGGCAGCTCATCCGACCATCCCTTCCCCCGACCGTATTCATTACCGCAACAAAATGGAGTTCGCCTTCCTGCAAGGCCGAGATGTCGTGCATCTGGGGCTTCGCAGAAGCGCCTCGCACTCCATCATCAATATTACCGAATGCCATCTGCAGTCTGATCGCTCCGTTGCCATTGTGCAGCATGTCCGCGCATGGGCCAACAGCCACAAGCTGCTCAACGCCTATGACCAGCGCAGCGGCAAAGGCTTTCTGCGGTTTCTCGTCGTCCGGGAAACCAAGTACGACAATCAGACCATGGTGCAGCTCATCACCACACCGGACTGGTCGCCCACCGCGCAACGGGACGAAATGGTGCATGCGCTTGCCTCTTCGCTGAAGCAGGAATTCGGCAACGGGACAAGCTTTGTCCACTCCATCCGCACCGCCAAGACGCAGGTGGCCTATGGCGAGCACATCGCATTTTCGGAAGGGGCGCAGACGCTCACCGAAACGCTCACCATAGACGGCAAGGCCATGAGCCTGAACATCGGCGGGGCCGATTCCTTCTTCCAGACCAACACCAAGGCGGCAGAAGCCCTGTATACCAAGGCCCTGCAACTGGCCGGATTGACCGGATCGGAAACGGTATGGGACCTGTACAGCGGCGTGGGCGCTCTCTCCCTTGCAGCTGCAATGCAGGCAAAACGTCTTGTGGGGTTTGAAATTTCCAGAGCCGCCGTTGATACCGCCACGGAGAATGCAGACCGGTTATCCGTCCGCAACGCCACCTTCCATGCCGGAGATGTGCGCCTGACCATGGACCGCGAACAGCAGTCACCTGACGTGCTCATCACCGATCCGCCCAGAAGCGGCATGCACCCCGAGGTCGTGGCCGCCATTGCCAAGCACGCTCCCAAACGCATCGTGCACATTGCGTGCGATCCGGCAACACAGGCGCGTGACATAGGCCTCTTGATCGACAAGTACAACATCAGCGAAGTGCAGCCCGTAGACATGTTCCCGCACACGCCGCATGTAGAGAATGTTGTGCTCCTCACAAGAAAGGACTAGGCGCCACAGGGGAAAAATCGTGTTATACAGAGCCTCTTCCGCCTCCGGAACAGCCGGAGGCGGAAGACGTAAAAACACATAACCCCTTATGGACGAAAGCGAAAAACTGTTGTACGGGAAGGCAAACATCATACCGCATCCCAACCCAAGCCGGGAGTGTGCCACAATGAACCGTCTGCGTATTCCCCTGTCGCTCGCAGCAGCCAGCCTGATCGGTGCGTTGCTGTGGACGGCCCACCCGCTGTCCGTCCGGGCGGAGTCCACCTACGTGGGCACTGAAGCCTGCGCCGAATGCCACGAAGACCAGTACAACAAATTCAAGAAGTACGCGAAAAAAGCCAAATCTGCACACAGCGTGAAGATCATGGCCCCCAAGCTTACCCGCAGTGAGCTTGAAAGCTGCTACGGCTGCCACACCACCGGCTACGGCAAACCCGGCGGGTTTGAGAGCTTTGAAAAAACGCCTCATCTCAGCGATGCCGGATGCGAAGTCTGCCATGGACCGGGATCGGAACACGTGGAATCCGGCGGCGACCCGTCGCTCATCCACAACCCGGAAATGAACGAATGCCTCACCTGTCATAACGAAGACAGGGTAAAGAGCTTCGGATTCCGCCCCCTGCTCCACGGCGGAGCACATTAAAAAAAGCCCTCCGCAAGGAGGGCTTCAAGCAGCTGGCAAAGTCATTTCTGGTATTTTCGGCTCCGCTGGGCAGGAACCTAACGTTCCTGCACCTCGTGTAAGCGATGAAAATCCTTTTTCAGACCTCAGCTCCGGCTTAACGGGGATGTGATTTATTAAAAAACGAAAGTTTGTATTTACGCTAAAGGCCCTCCGCAAGGAGGGCCTTCTTATTTCACACACGCTAGCAGCCGCAAACCGGGAAGAAGTCAGGCAAAGGCATCACCAGTCAACCTTGATGACTATCTTGCCTGAGGAATCCCGTTCAATACTTGAAAGGTCTTCCACCTCGTCAATAGTGCCCCCGGCATCAAGAATCTTCTTCTTTTCCAAGCGTATCAGCTCTGTCAGCAAGGCTGTCTGCTTCGCACTCAGTTCAAGGAACTGGCACCCTACCCTGTCGCCGCCCACAAAACGGACCACCGCCTGCACCTTCTTCAGACAGACGTCTACCGAATTCATGAGATGGAAACGAAACACCTGACCGGCCTCAAACATGCCTTCGTCAGCCTTGAAGCTGATACCGCCCATGCTGATATCCACAACGGTCAGGGCATCGCGCCCCTTACCGGCATCTATAAAAAAATCCGCCAGAGGAATTCTGGGATGCCGCCTTTTTTCTTTCCACCCTGCCTGCGGGGCATCCTGAACAATCAGTGCCTTTGCCCCGGCAGCTGATCCGGATTGCTTTCCGCCCCCGGCATCTCCAAAGAGTGCCTGCCCAAGCTCGCCTGCATCGGAACCGCACAGTTCCGCCACACCGTCTTGCCGAACTGCCTTTGGCGATTCCGGAGGATTTCTGAGCAAGGCATGCAGCTCATCCGACGACAGCCTACCGGCTGAGGGCTTGGGTTGCGGGCGCTTTTCGCTGCCTTGGGAAAGGTAGGCCGCGGCAACTTCGCGAAACACGTTCGCCCCTTCGCCTTCCTGCTCAGCCGCGGACTCCAGCACTTCCAGCGCCCTGTCAGCATAGCCGCATTCGTTCAGCTCACGGGCCACGTCCAACATCGGGTGCCCAGCAGCGGGCGCGCCTTCGGGAGCCGGTCCCAGCTTGCGCGCCACCTTGCCCGCCTCTGCCATGCGCCCCTGCTTGGCAAACGCGGTAACGGCCTTGCGCCGGAAGACATACGCTTTGACGGTGTCCCCCATCTTTGCAGAACACTCTGCGAGCGAAAGCAGCGCTTCCGGAAAAATTGACTTTCGTTTGAGAGCGGCAAGAAAGAGCTTGGCCGCCTTCGCATACAACCGCTGGCTCAGCAGCTGCATACCGGCGTGGAAGAGCCTGCGGGCATCTTCTTCGGGATCAATGGGATCAATGGGAGCAGGCTGAGCAGATTCAGGGGCAGCTTCCACAACCCGCGCTCCGGCCCGGACATGTGTTCGCAGCACTTCAGCCACGCCCCTTTTCACGACTTCAGGGGATGACACGGCCAGGCACATGGCTGCACCGGCCTCCACGGCCTTGCGTGAATCGTCCGCGCCACACTCCGGCAAAATGACCATAACGGACAGACCGGCAAGCGCATCATCGGCACGGACAGCCCTGAGCAGGGCATAGTCATTGCGCCGTGCAACCGAGCCGCTCAACATGAGAATATCGAAGGGAGTTTTTTTGAGCGCCACAAAGCCGCCCTTGACGGATGGAGCAAAGAGCAGACGCACCTGCCCCATACCATCAAGACCTTTGCGCAGCAGGTCCCTGATGGCAGGCAATTCTTCGATGACGAGTATTTTCAGGATTCTGGACATGTGTGCCCCGCACCCGGATAGGATAGTATTGCGTCACCCCGCAATGCCCCTATACAACGTCATTCCAAGAAGGTCTATGCCTCACCTTCAGGTAGTGCCAATTATTACATATTCGCCCGTTTCGCAGACATGGAGACGACTGAAATCCTGACCAAAGTTGTCACCTTCAGCGCTGCCGGCGACATGGTGGACGGGTCACCACCGTAGCGCCGCACAAGTGCTTCCAGCGCGCGCCGGTGTTCATCTCCCTGCTCAAGAATCGTTGCTATTCCGGTGGTATGGACACTTTCGAAAGCCATGCCGATGTCGCACGCCTTGGCGTTTTCGGGAACAACCAGCCGGCCCACACTTATGGCGCTGACGGATACATTGGGGTTGGTGCGGATGCAGTCCAGCTTCTTGCCGGCTGCAGCACAATGAAAATAGATGTTTCCATCAAGGTAGACATGATTGAGGGGCACCTGATAGGGAGCCCCGGCAGGGTTAGCATCCTGCACAGCCAAAGTCATGTGAAGCGCCTCGGTGAGAATGCGCTCTTTTTCCTCAACGGAGTCCACGTTTCTGTCTTTGCGACGCATGTTTTTTCCTTCTGCTGATTGAACGATCAGCTTGCTTACCTTTGCGAAATGTGTGAAAAAAAGTGCCCTCAGTTGTCCTCACCCGTTGACGGGTTGGACATCGCATGATAGACCGATGCAACTTGTGAATGATTGCACGAAGTGCCCCTTAGGTGAATGCAGGCATGTCCGGGGTTCTCAACGGGGTTCGGAGAATGATCATTAAGAAAGACAAGGAAATCAACTCCAAAAAGTATGTCGACCTTATGGGCACCGTCGGAACGATGGGAACGCACATGGTCACACACCCTGCTGTGGGGGCAGGCGTAGGCTACTTTCTGGATGATTGGTTAGGGACTAAGCCGTGGCTGTTCATAGTCTTCCTTCTTCTCGGCATAGTTGCCGGGTTCAGGGCGGTTTATGTGGACACACGGAAGATCATGAGAAATCAGGAAAAGCAAGATGCTGAGAGATACGGGCGAGAAGATTGAAAAGCACCTGTACGCCAAAGGCTTCAGGTTGCCGGAAATCCGGTCCATACTCAAGGTGCAGATCCTGCTAAGCATGGCTTCCGCTCTGGTTGGGGTTCTCACGGTATGGCTGACAATGTGGCCAATCAGTTTCGCGGTGGGCGTGATACTGGGCACATACAGCTTCTTTTCGCTGGCAAGGTTCATTCAGCAGGTCATTCTGCAGAGTTACAGCCGGCAAATGCTGTGGGGATTGTTGTTCAGATTTTATGGACGGCTTATGCTTACCGGACTCATCCTGTTCGGGCTGATTATTGAGCTCAGGGTTCCAAGTTCGGCGCTCGTGGCAGGTTTAGCCACTTGTATGGCAACCATGCTCGTAGGGATAATATCCCGAAAGGCAGAGCGGAAAATCAAGGAGGCATGAGGATATGGCAGGTGGATTGCCGCATCCGGTGCTATGGTCCACCCTCACGGGGATGGACTATGTCACCATCAACGGAGCTCACGTAGAGTTCAAACATGTGTTCTATACCTGGATTGCCATGGCAATTCTGTTCAGCTTCGCCTTCCTGCTGAGAGGAAAGGTGAAGATGGTGCCCGGCAAAATCCAGAACGTCTTTGAAGTTATCATCGGCGGGTTGGAAGAGTTTGTCGTCAGCAACATCGGTGAAGACGGTCGCAAGATTTTTCACGTCCTCATCGCTCTGTTCTTCTTCATTCTCTTCAATAACCTTCTCGGCCTGGTCCCCGGTTGCGACGCACCTACTGCGAACGTGAACACCAACGCTGCGTTGGCTATCTTCACCTTTGCGTACTACAACTGGATCGGCATCAAGCGTTGGGGTGTCGGCTACATAAAGCACTTCTGTGGCCCCTTCTGGTGGCTCATTCCGCTTATGTTGCCCCTGGAACTTATCTCCCACGCTGCACGTCCCCTCTCTCTGACTCTCCGTCTTTTCGGTAACATCAGAGGTGAAGAAATCGTGCTGGTGCTGTTCTTCATTCTCGCACCGATCTTCGGTACCATTCCGATCTACTTCCTGTTCCTGCTCGCCAAGTGCCTGCAGGCCTTCATCTGGTTCATGCTTGGCATGATTTACCTGAAGGGTTCTCTGGAACACGCCCATTAATGGGGGAAATGGTCTTAGACCAACTAACATAATAATCTTAGGAGTGTAGTACAATGCGTAAGTTCATGATGATTGCTCTGAACACTGTTGCCATCCTGTCTGTTGCTGCTATGGCTTTCGCTTCTGAAGGCGCAAACGCTTTCGGCGACCTGGTATACTTCGGCGCCGCTCTGGGCATGGCTATTGCCGCTGCTGGCTGCGGTATCGGTCAGGGCCTCGGTCTGAAGGCTGCTTGTGAAGGCACCGCCCGCAACCCCGAAGCTTCCAACAAGATCACCGTGTCCCTCATCCTCGGCCTGGCATTCGTAGAATCTCTGGCCATTTACGCTCTCGTTGTTAACCTGATGCTCCTCACCAAGTAAGCATCCGGTATTACGTGCCTGATAAGGAGGCCGCCCGGCGGCCTCCTTTTTCCGGTTTAAATTGGGAATGATTTCACAATCAAGAAGACTTAGCCCATGACACAAAAAAGCGACCATATCCCAAGAGCCACAATCCAGCGTCTTGCCGTTTACGTGCAGGTGCTGGAAAACCTTTTGAGAGAAGGCACTGAAGTCATATCCTCCGAGCCGCTCGCCAAGGCTTGCAACGTCAACGCGTCACAAATCCGCAAGGACTTGGCCTACTTCGGTGAGTTCGGCGTCAGAGGTGTGGGCTACTACGTGAAGAGCCTGATCGAGTCCATCACCAGCGCGCTTGGTGTGGATCGTGAATGGCGTACAGTGCTCATCGGGGTCGGCAACCTTGGCCGCGCCCTGCTGAATCATAAGGAATTTCGTCTCAGAGGCTTCAACATAGTCGGTGCATTCGACTGCGACCCCTTCAAGATAGGAGAAGAAATCTCCGGCCTCGAAGTTGTGTGCACCAAGCGCCTCAAAGAGAAGATAGGTGAAAACGGTGCCGAAATCGGCATCATCACCACGCCGCCGGAACGTGCCCAGCGCGCCGCCAACCATCTGGTTGAAGCAGGCATAAAGGGCATACTCAACTTCGCCCCGGCGCGTATTTCGGTACCCAGTGATATCAATGTGGAGTATGTAGACATATTCCATCATCTCTATGCTCTTTCGTTCAATATCACGTTCGGGAAAACCGATTAGCACACGGTGTCGCTTTCAGTTTTGACGCCCAAGGGCCCGACAGGTATATTCAGCCGGTCGGGCCTTTACATTTCTCTGTGAGGCATGCCCCGGACAACACAGAACAAGGGCATGACCGGACAGGACAAGAAGGGGAGAAAGCATGACGGTTCCCATAGTGCTGCTGACGGACTTTGGCCACATAGACCCCTATGTGGGGCAGATGAAGGGCGTGCTGGCCTCGCTTGCACCGCACAGCCATGTGCTGGACCTGTGTCACGGGGTGCGGCCGCAGGCTGTCATGCAGGCTGCGTACTTTCTGAATGCCAGCTTCATGCATTTTCCCGAAGGGAGCATTTTCGTGTGTGTGGTGGACCCAGGCGTAGGCACAGACAGGCGCATCGTCTGCGCCAGCATAGCCAACCGGCATGTGCTGGCGCCGGATAACGGCCTACTCACCCCCCTGTTCTCCGAATTCCCCGGTGCCGAATGCCACATTATGGACCCTGACCTGTTCCCTGAGGCATCCGCCACCTTTCATGGTCGCGACATATTCTGTCCTCTGGCCGCACGGCTTGCCTGCGGGGCCACGCCTGCCGAACTTGGCACCCCTATCCATTTCTCAGAACTGCACACGCCGGACTGGATTGTGCCGATGGAAACGGACGGAGCGGTGGAATGCGCCGTGCAGCACATAGACACCTTCGGCAATGTGGTGCTCAACCTGCCCATTGTTCCGTGGTTCGAACGCCTCGCCGCATGGCCGGATCTTTTGCTGAAGCTCTCTCCGCCGCTGGAGATCATGCGCACCACCACATTCGGCCAGTTGCCCCGCAACACGCTGGGGTGCATCGCAGGCAGTCAGGGCAATCTTGAACTGGTTCTCAACGGCGCCTCCGCAGCACAGCACCTCAAGGTGGACCTCGCAGACACCATAACCCTCATCAGCAGCTTTTCCCCGGATGATCAATATTCAAACCGAAACAAATAGCTTTGCCGCCGCCATGGGCTTTCTCACGCGGCTCGGACCTGCCCGGCTGTTCTCAACCGAAGAGATGGCCTCCGGAGTCAGACATTTCACCCTTGCCGGGCTGATAGTCGGTGCGGTTGTAACGCTGCCGCTCCACCTCCTTTTCGGGCAGGCAAACGCCGCAGTTCAGGGGTGGCTGTGGGTGGCCCTGTCCATATGGCTGACCCGTGCCCTGCACTGGGACGGCTGGGCAGACCTGTGGGACGCATGGGGCAGCTGTGCGCAGGGTGACAAGTTCTGGGCAATCATGAAGGACAGCCACATCGGTGCCTTCGGGGTTATCGGCCTTGTCATGGGGCTTGGCGGGCAGATTCTCTTTGCAGGTGAGCTGCTGGGCTCTCCCCTGTGGGTGGCCCTTATCTGGGCACCCGGATTCGGCAGGGCGGCAGCCGCACTCATTGCCATGCTCGGCACCCCGCCGCCTACCTCCACACTGGGCAGGCTTTCCCTTCTTGGTGCCACCAAACCCGTTGTACTATTTCAGACGCTATTTGCCTTGCTTGCAGGGCTTCTGCTATGCGGCTTCAAGCCCGTCATCATTGCCTGCATCATCGTCGCAGCCGGTCTTACGGCCCTGCTCCGTCTCGCGCGCAGGCAAAACGGGCTGAATGGAGATTTTCTCGGCGCGGCCATCATATGGGGAGAGCTCTCCGCCATGCTGGGAGCCCTGCTTTCTCTGGCTTAATCATGTGTTCCGGCATGATCCCTGCTATATGATGCATCAGATGCCGAACTGTCGGCTTCGTGACACTCAGACGCAATTTCACTGGATACACCATGGCGCCGTACAAGTTCAAACTGCAGCAGGTTCTCGACTACCGAAACCAGCTGGAAGATCAGGCAAAAATGGCCTTTGCGCACGCGCAGCAACGCTACGATGCCCAAGTGGCACGTGTGAACGGGCTGCGCCAGCGACTTGCCGAATACGAGCCCAAGCTGTATCAGACCAACAACCCGAGCGAACTGTGGCTGCTGCGCAACTTTGTGCAGGCCCTTACGCTGGATGTCGCCACCGCCGAGTCAAGACTGCTGCAACTCGCGCAGGAACTGAACAAGGCGCGTCAGAATCTTGTCAAGAAATCACAGGAGCGTAAGCTTCTGGACAAACTGAAGGAAAATCAGGCCAAACGACATGCCAAAGAAGAACGATTCAAAGAACAGCAGCAATTCGACGAAACAGCAACGCTTCGGTACAAGCCTCAGACTGTTTAGACTCTGCAAGCTGCTCGCGCTGGCAGTTGTTTTCAAGCTCGTTATCCTTGCCACTCTGGCATTGGATCTGACCGGCTGGCAGATTCCCTTCCTTTCCGCTCCTTCAGGTTCGGTCGCGCAGGTTGCCAACGCCCCCGCAGTCTCTGCCCTGCCCGTGGCTGCGGCTGTCGCCGCCACTCCGGCCATGGCAGCAAGCCCTGCCTTTGCAGCCAACGCAACCACACCTGCACAGCCGCAGCAGGATTCCCTGACGTGGGAATCACTGCAGCAGAAGCAGGATGAACTGAACCGCCGCGAGCAGGAACTCAACCGCCTGCAACACGAGCTGGACCAGAAGATACAGAACCTGCAGTCGCTGGAAACCCGCCTGCAGACCATGCTCAAGGACGCCGAAGACGCCAAGGACAAGAAGATGCGCCACCTCGTGGACGTCTATTCCAACATGAAGGCCAAGCAGGCTGCCGAAGTACTGAGCACGCTTGATGAAAACATTGCCGTGCGCATTCTTGCCGGCATGCGCGGCAGACAGGCTGGTGAAATCCTTACCTTCGTAAAGCCGGACAAGGCTGCCCGACTCTCCGAGGCCCTGACCAGAATGCAACTGCCCTTCGAATAGGTTCCCATGCCACGACTCAAGATTCTCGTAGCCTACGTGGGCACCAACTATTGCGGATGGCAGATTCAGAACACGATTTCCCGACGCCCCCAGCCCACCATTCAGGAAGAGCTGGAACGCATTGTCGAACGCGTGACAGGCAGCCCCATCCGCGTGTTCGGCAGCGGGCGCACTGATTCGGGTGTGCATGCCGACGGTCAGGTTGCTCACTTCGACATTCCCGATGCAAAGCTGGATATGGACTGGCAGCGCACCTTCAACTCCATGCTGCCGGACGACATTGCCGTGCTTTCCGTGGAGCAGGTTGCAGACAATTTCCATTCCCGCAAGGACGCCACGGGCAAGGCTTATTCCTATTCCCTGTGGCTCAGCAGGCGCTACACCCCGCCGCGGCTTTTCCCCTTCGTCTGGGCCACCGGCCCGCTCGATGTGGCCGCCATGGACGCCGCAGCCGCCCACCTTGTGGGTACGCACGACTTTTCGAGTTTCCAGAACGTGGGCACGGACATAGAAACCACCGTGCGCACCATCCACGGCATCACCCGGGTACCACAGGGTCCCATTCCCACGGCAGACACGCCCATGCAACTTACGTGGCGCTTTGAGGCAGACGGCTTTCTTAAGCAGATGGTGCGCAACCTCATGGGCACGCTGGTCGCCTGTGGCAACGGCAAGCTTTCACCAGACGATGTGCCGGGCCTGCTCACAGCCTGCGACCGGACCAAAGCCCCATGCACGGCCCCCCCGCAGGGGCTGAGTCTCACCCAAGTATACTATTAGGCCGACTCCCCTTTTCTGTCAGCAGACTAAAGCATTTCTGACTTTTTTGGCTCCGCCGGGCAGGAACCTAACGTTCCTGCACCTCGTATAAGCGCTACATTTTGCCTTTTAGGCATCATCTGCGGCTTAATGAAGTTTGTTTTATTTTCAGAGAACTGAAGAAAAAAACACCCCGATTCGCATCGGGGTGTTTCTGTTTGTTCTGAAAATCGGGTGCCGCAGGCTAGGTGTAGTTCGGCTCTTCTTCCTTGATGATCTGGAAGGCCTTGTTCGACTTCACGGTGCCGCTTATGCCCCAGAACTTGCGCACGCCCGCCACGGTGCCTTCCAGCAGGTCATCCGTGTCGGTATCCAGCAGCAGCACATCGCCTATCTTCAGGCGCAGAAGCTGGTTGCCGGTAATCTTGGTTTCCCCGAACCGAATCTTCATTTCAACCGGGGTTTCCATCAGGCGCTCTTTCAGACGCGCAACCCATGCGTGGTCCACTTCCAGACGTTCAGTCTGGAAGCTGGCGTGCAGCTTGGAACGAATAGGCTCGATGGTCGCGTAGGGAAGGCAGATGATAAGCGAACCGATGGCCGTTTCCAGTTCCACTTCAAAAGTGATGACAACCACAACGTCGCTGGGTGGCACAATGGCTGCGAACTGGGGGTTGATCTCCGACCGCACGAGCTCAAGGTTGACCTCGTGCACAGGCCGCCACGACTCTTCCATGTTATCCAGCGTAATCTTGATGACCCGGTCCACAATGGCCTGTTCGATGCGGGTGAACTCGCGGCCTTCGATCTTCGGCTGCGAACCTGCTCCGCCGAAGAAGTTTTCCACCAGTGCAAAAACGAGGCGGGAGTCTACAACCACAATGGCATTGCCGCGCAGCGGCTCCATCTTGAAAATATTGATGCTGGTAGGAACAGGCAGCGAACGCATGAAGTCGCCGAACTTGGTCATATCAATGGATATGGGGTTCAGCTCCACACGCTTGCGGATGGTGTTGGAAAGGGCGTTCGTGCACAGCCGCGCAAAACGGTCATTCACGATTTCAAGAACAGGCATGCGGCCGCGGATAATGCGGTCCTGATTGGCAAGGTCGAAAGGAACAATCCCGGAGTCATCCTCCGGAATATCGGTTTCACTTTCTATCTCTCCGCCGGACAGACCCCGTAAAAGGGCATCTACCTCGTCCTGGGCAAGAATCTTGTTCATAAGCCGCAATGCTCCGTAAACTTGAGTGCCTTATACCCTACGTCCTGCCACGCCCAACGGTCAAGCCCGCTGCCATGTTGGCGATTTGACGTAGGCACGGTTCCATGAACAATTATGCAGGTTTAGTGCCACAACACACCACCCCGCATTGTCACATGCAATATAATTATATGAAATAATTAGGCAAGATGAGGATAACGGCGTTTGATGCGCTGGATGACGTCGGGGTTGACGTAGCCCAGCAGGGAAAGAATTTCATCTATCTCGTAGGGTGATTTGGACTGCTGCTTGTAATTCTCGGCTTTTGCCAGATCTTCCGGTGACAGAAGTTTCTCTGCCAGCAGCACATCCACAACAGTCTGCTGCGCTGTGGTGGCCCGCTTCTTGGCTGCAGGTTTCTGCACTCCGGTGATCAGGTCACCACCTTCGGTCAGAGCGCCGATGCTGTAATCATCAACGCCATCAAGCTGGCGCGTCAACGACAGCTCCATTTCTTTCAGATCGGTAAGCGTCTGCTTTGTCTCACGATACTTCATCTGCAGCTGCTGTTTTCGGGCACGCTGCACCTGGATTTTGTCAGTCAGACCAGTCGTGGCCTGATAACCGAATCCGGCAACACCGATAATCAGCACAAACACAATGAACACGCCAAATAGCATTGACATGGAGCCACCCCTTACCCGACCAGGCGGACATGTACGATCTGCGGAGTTTGCACTCCGGTACAATTTCTAGACTTTTACCAGATTTCATATGTGAAGAGCAAGTGCATATTCACTCCGTTCACAAGCTACGCGCGGATTCTGCAGCAACGCTGCCATGCCTGCGAAGCCTTTTGCGCGCTGCAGCACAACACTCAACATTGCGCTTGACCCACCACTCAAATGCGGTAGAACCTGTGCCACAGAGTAAAACCGAATTTGTCTGTTTTTGTCATTTCGGACAATCCGACATACGTTTCAGAGCATTTTTACCACCCAGAGAGGTCGCAACCCATGAAACGCATCATTCTCAGCCTTGTGGTTACCATGCTGTGCCTCGTGCCGGTCATGGCGTCCGCTGCCGGAAAGGTCATTTCCGTCAGCCAGTTTGTCGAACATCCCGCGCTCGATGCCGTGCTCAAAGGCACGCAGGATTATTTCAAAGACAACAAGCTGGACGTGACCTTCAACGTGCACAATGCGCAGGCCAACATGGCCACCACCGTGCAGATTGCCGCACAGATCATGGGTGAGCAGCCCGATCTGGTCATTGCCATTGCCACGCCCTCTGCGCAGGCATGCGCCCAGAAGATTCACGGCACCCCCATTTTGGCCACCGCCGTGACCGACCATGTAGGCGCAGGGCTGGTGAAAACCATGGAGCACCCCGGCGGCAATGTTTCCGGCACCTCCGACATGCTGCCCGTGGCACGCCAGCTTGATCTCATCCGCGAGTTTCACCCCGGCATCAAGAGCCTTGGCGTTATCTACAACTCGGGCGAAGCCAACTCCGTAACCCTTGTCAAGCTGCTCAAGGACGCCTGCGATGCCGCCGGCATCAAGCTTGAAGAAGCCACCGTGCTGAACTCCGCCGGTATCTATCAGGCAGCCAAGAGCCTTGTGGGCCGAGCGGAAGCCATCTACCTGCCCACTGACAACACCGTTATTTCCGCGCTTGAATCCGTGGTAAAGGTCTGCCGCCAGAACAAGCTGCCCCTCTACGCCGCCGACAACGATTCAGTCGAGCGCGGCACCATCGCAGCCCTTGCCTTTGATTACTACAAGCTGGGCTACCAGACCGGTGCCATGGCCAAGCGCATTCTCTTTGACGGTGCCGATGTTTCCACCATGCCTGTGGAATCTCTGCAGGAACTCTCTCTGCACGTGAACCTCAAGGCTGCCGAGGCCATGGGCGTAACCGTGCCGGAAAGCGTCCTCTCCCGCGCCGAAAAGGTAATCAAGTAACCATACAACGCTTCAACCGGGCGGGGGTGTGGCAACATGCCCCCGCCTTGCCATTCGAGAACAGAATATGACCTGGTATGCATTTTACGGAGCCCTTGAACAGGGCTTCGTTTACGGACTTCTGGTACTGGGGGTCTACCTGACCTTCCGCGTGCTGGATTTTCCCGACCTCACCGTCGACGGCTCGCTGCCGCTCGGCGCTGCCGTTTCCTCGGTTGCCATAACCGCCGGGGTTAATCCCTATCTTTCTCTGCTCATGGCCATGGGAGCCGGATTTCTGGCAGGCATGGTCACGGGCATTCTGAACACCAAGTTCAAGATACTGCACCTGCTTGCCTCCATCCTGACCATGATCGCGCTCTACTCCATCAATATCCGCATCATGGGCAAGCCCAACCTCACCCTGCTGGGAACGGATACGGTGCTTGATTCCGTCAGCAACCTCGGCCTGCCGCCATACATGTCCGCGCCGCTGCTCTTTGCCTGCTTCTGCGCCGTTGCCGTGGTTGCCCTTGTCTGGTTCCTGCACACGGAACTGGGACTCACCCTGCTCGCCACCGGCGACAATGCCCAGATGATCACCGCACAGGGAGTAAACACCCACTCGATCATCATCTTCGGCGTGGGTCTTTCAAACGCGCTTGCCGCCCTTTCCGGCGCGCTGGTTGCCCAGAATCAGGGCGCAGCCGACGTAAACATGGGCGTGGGCACCATTGTGGCCGGTCTTGCCTCCGTCATCGTGGGGGAAACATTGTTCGGCTGCCGCAGCGTGGCCCGTGCCATGATTGCCGCCATTCTCGGTTCCGTGGCCTACCGCCTTGCCATTGCGCTGGCACTGGGGCTCAAGCTGGGCAGCTTCTCCTTCACCCCCAGCGACCTGAACCTCATCACGGCCATTCTGGTCATCGCAGCCCTTGTTTCACCCCAGCTGAAAAGCCGGTTCAGGAAGTAAGCCATGCTGGTACTCGACAACATCACCAAGTATTTCAACAGAGGCACCATCAACGAGGTGCTTGCGCTGAACAACCTGAACCTGACGGTGAATGAAGGCGACTTCATAACCGTCATCGGCTCCAACGGCGCAGGCAAATCCACCACCCTCACCTGCATCGCTGGCGGCTTCAAGCCGGACAGCGGCGCCATACGCATCAACAACGAGAACATCACGGACTGGGCGGAATATCGCCGCGCAGCCTTTATCGGTCGCGTGTTTCAGGACCCGCTCAAGGGTACCTGCGCATCAGCCTCCATTGAACAGAACATGGCGCTGGCCCTCAAACGCGGCAAACCGCGCGGCCTCTCCAAAGGGGTAAAGGACAAGGATCGCCCGTGGTTCCGCGAACAGCTTGCCACGCTGGGTCTCGGCCTTGAAAACCGCCTGAAGGACACAGCCGGCCTGCTCTCCGGCGGGCAGCGTCAGGCGCTGACCATGCTCATGGCAACCATGGTGCGTCCGGATATCCTGCTGCTGGACGAACACACAGCCGCGCTGGACCCCAAGACCGCCAATCAGATTCTGGAACTGACCCACACCATTGTCGAAACCCAGCGGCTCACCACCCTCATGGTCACGCACAACATGCATCAGGCCCTCACCTTCGGGAACCGCCTCATCATGCTGGACCGGGGCGAGGTCATTCTGGATGTCGCCGGTGATGAAAAGAAGAATCTCACCGTGGACAACCTGCTGCAGCGTTTCTATGCCCTGCGGGGTGAAGCCATGGGCTCGGACAGACTGCTGCTCGGCTAGCCGCAGTGCCATGCAGCCCAAGGTGCTGAGAAGGACTGCGGGCAAAAGCATTTCTGATAGTTTTGGCTCCGCAGGGCAGGAACCTAACGTTCCTGCACCTCGTAGAAGCGATGTAAATCCGTTTTTGACTTCAGTTCCGGCTTAATGGAGTCTGTTTTTGCAAAAAGCCTGAGTTTATCGTTACCCTAAAGGCCGCTTTTCCATTTGGGAAAGCGGCCTTTTCCTTCGTTGCCACCGGCACCAAACTGGATCGAGTCTACCACGCCGCTACGGTTCGCTTGGCTGAAGCTCTGCCATACGCCGTAAGTGGACAATCATGGAGTTGCCCCGGCTACTCCGTCGCACGGGCAGCAAACCATTTCCATCCCGCTCTGTTCCTTTGCGCAAATTTCTGGCATACCGGAATGACCATGCAACACATCACTGTTACCGATCACACCGGCGAGAGCAGGGAAATCCCTCTGAAGCAATCAAGCGGCCTCACTCTGGCCCAATACATCTACACCAGCGGCAGCTTCTGCGCCCCGGCACTCTGTTCCGGACTCGCACGCTGCGGGCGGTGCCGCATGCGCTTCACGGAAAACGCCCCCCTGCCCAAAGGCGAAGACGCCCTGTATTTCTCGGATGCGGAACTACAGGAAGGTTGGCGTCTGGGCTGCCATCACACTCCGGCACCCGACATGTGCATCACCCTGCCTGAACTGCCCTCGCGAAAGCGCCCGGTAATCACGCCGGTACAGAATACCGGCAAGCTCAGGCTGGCAGTGGATATAGGCACCACCTCGCTGCACTGGTCCCTGCTCGACGACGACAGGCGAGTTGCTTCGGGACAGGAGCTTAATCCGCAAATGGGCGCAGGCAGTGAGGTCATGTCACGCCTTGCCTTTGCCCGGAACGGTGAAGGCGCGGGCATTCTGCAGAAACTGGTAACAGACAGGCTGCTCACCCTGCTGGAAAACGCCGGAGCAGACGTCACGGAATGCTGCATTGCCGCCAACTCGGTCATGACCTATCTGCTGCTCGGCAAACCCACCGCAGGGCTTGCCGCAGCTCCCTATTCTCTCGACTACCGCGGCGGCCAGATTGAATCAGTAGACTCGCTCCCGCCCGTCTATATTCCCCCGCTGCCCGCTCCCTTTGTGGGGGGCGACCTTTCCGCCGGAATGCAGGCAGTGCTTGAGCGTAATCCCCAATATCCCTTCCTGCTGGCAGACCTTGGCACCAACGGAGAATTCGTGCTTGCCCTGTCCCCGGACGAGGCGCTCGTCACCAGTGTGGCGCTCGGCCCCGCGTTGGAAGGCATCGGCCTCACCTTCGGCACCGTGGCGCAGGCAGGCGTTGTTACCCGCTTCACCATGACCCCCAAGGGGCTGCAGGGCACCCCCCTGCCCCATACCCCGGATGGCCCCCCTCCGGTTAAGGGCATCAGCGGCACCGGCTATCTCTCGCTTGTCCATGCCCTGCTCAAATGCGGTCTGCTGCAGCGCGACGGCCGCTTTGCCGAGCCGCCCTACACCAATCCGCTGGCGGCACGCCTTGCCGGACAAATCGACGGCCGGTACGGCGAAAAACGCTTCATGCTGCAGGATGACATGTATCTGCTGGCAAGCGACGTGGAAGAAATCCTCAAGGTCAAAGCAGCCTTCACCCTTGCCTACGAACGGCTCCTTGCCGAAGCAGGCTTGGGCACCGGCGACATACGCACCCTGTACCTTGCCGGTGCGCTCGGCGAGCATGCCGACACGGCAGATCTGGAAGGGCTGGGTTTCCTGCCCGCCGGAATGGGTGCCCGTGTTTCAAGCCTTGGCAACACCTCGCTGCGGGGAGCGGAACTATTCCTTGTTGACCCCGCAAGGCGCGGTATGGCAGAAGTCTGGACCGCAGCCGCGCGCCACGTGGACCTGACCACCGACCCGGCATTTACCCAAAACTTCACGCATCACATGCGCTTTATATTTTCATGAAAAACTGCCTCTCCCTTCCCGCGTTACCGTTACGCGAACAGCTTGCCGCCTATGAGGGGGTTCTGCGCACCGTGCTGTCCCTCAAGCAGGCGCACCGCAAAGAACTGCACTATGCCGTTGCCGACCTTTCCCGCGCCCTGACCACAGAGCGTGGCGGAATGAAGGTGAACTACTGGTCCACGCCCCGCAACACCTCTGCCTATCTGCATTTCTACCTGCCGTGGAACCTGTACCGTCTGGCATGGCTGCTGCCCAATTTGGACCTGAATCTTGAAGACGGCGACACCGTGCTCGACCTCGGGTCCGGCCCGCTCACGCTGGTGCAGGGCATGTGGCTCTCACGCCCTGAACTGCGCGAAAAGAAGCTGACGTTCATCTGCTCGGACATCGCCCCCAAGCCCATGGAAACCGGCCGCAGACTGCTGGAAACCATGATGGGCATGCCCGCTTCGCAAAGCCCGTGGAAGATCGTGCTGGAACGCACCTCGCTGGAAAAGACCCTGCGCAACCACTACGGCAGAGTACGCCTTGTAAGCGGTGCCAACGTGCTGAACGAACTGCGCTCCGGAAGGGGCCAGACGCTTGAAGAACGCATGGACGAACTCGCGCTGGCCATGACCGATGCCTGCACCGACAACGGCGAAGTGCTGTTTGTGGAACCCGGCACGCGTCTCGGCGGCAAAATGGTATCGCTGCTGCGCATGGGCCTCATGGAGCACGGCATGCTCCCGCAGTCTCCCTGCCCGCACGACATGTTCTGCCCCATGCTGGACCAGCAGAGTTCCGGCTGGTGCCACTTCAACGCACCTGCCGAAAACGCTCCCGCATGGCTCATGGACCTGACCAACCGTGCCCGCATGGAACGCCGCAACATCAGCCTGAGCTTCATGCACGCAGGCCGCACACAGCCGCAGTATGACACGAACACTGTCCGGGTGCTTTCCGATCCCATACGCCTGCCGGAATCGCCGGAAGCCGCACGCTATGCCTGTTCCTCACGCGGTCTTGCACTGGTGCACAAGGCTTTCCACTTCCAGAGCGGCTGCGCCCTGCAGATACAGTGGCCGGACAAACCCGTCATCGACGCCAAGTCGCGTGCGCAGGTGGCCTATCCCGCCAAGCGCTAGCCCGCTTTTTCCCAAGAAAGAAACGTCATGAAGATTATCGATCTCGGTTTGATCAGATACGCGGAAGCCGACGCCATTCAGCGCAAACGGCTGGAAGAGGTGGCTGCAGGAGCGGAACCCACGCTGTATCTGCTGGAACACCCCCCGGTCATCACCTTTGGCCGTAACGGCGGCCGCGAGAACCTGCACGCCAGCGACGAGTTTCTCGCCTCGCAGGGTATCGATCTGGTGCAGTCCTCACGCGGGGGCAACATCACCTGCCATTTTCCTGGTCAGCTGGTGGCTTATCCCGTCTTCAGGGTGGCCAAACGCCCCGGCGGCATGCGCGGCCTGTTTCACGACCTCGAAGAAGCGGTCATCCGCACAGCCGGTGCTTTCGGGCTGCAGGCTGGCAGACAGGAAGGCCGCCCCGGTGTGTGGGTGGAAAACCGGAAGATTTGCTCCATCGGCATTGCCATGCGCAAGTGGACCAGCTACCACGGCCTTGCGCTCAACGTGCAGCGCGATGTGAACCTGTTCCGCATGATCACGCTCTGCGGACTAACTGACGCGGAACCCTCGTCTCTGGCGCAGGAACTGAACCGCGACGATTTAAGCATGCAGGAAGTAAAGGATGAGCTCGTCAGACAATTCGGAAACATATTTACGGATACCGCCCTGGCTCAGGGTCAAGATTCCCTGTAACCACAACTACACCGCCACGGGCGACCTCATCGGCGACCTGAACCTGAACACGGTCTGCCAGAGTGCCAAGTGCCCCAACAAGTTCGAGTGCTTCTCGTCCGGCACGGCAACCTTTCTGATCATGGGCAGCACCTGCACGCGCAACTGCGCCTTCTGCAACATCGGTAACGATCCCGTGCCACCCCTTGATCCCACGGAACCCGCCCGCGTGGCCGAAGGTGCCCGCAGGCTCGGCCTCAAGCACGTGGTTATCACATCCGTCACCCGCGACGACCTGCTGGATGGCGGAGGTGCCCATTTTGCCGCCACAATACGTGCCGTACGCGCCGTATTGCCGGAATGCAGCATAGAGGTGCTCATCCCCGATTTTCAGGGCTCTCTGCCTGCGCTCAACATGGTGATGCAGGCCGGGCCGGATATCATAAACCACAATGTGGAAACGCCCCCCGTGCACTACCCCCGCATCCGCCCGCAGGCGGATTATGCACAGAGCCTGCAGCTGCTCGAACGGGTAAAGCAGGCGGGCCACCGCTCCAAGTCCGGCCTGATGGTGGGACTTGGTGAAACAGACGACGAAGTGCGTGGCGTCATTGACGATCTTGCAGCCATTCACTGCGATATCGTCACCATCGGCCAGTACATGCGCCCCTCGCGCAAGCACCCCGCTGTGGAAAGATACGTGCATCCCGACGTGTTTGAAGAATACGCCGCATACGGCAGAGAAAAGGGCATACGGCACATGTTCTGCGCCCCGCTGGTCCGCTCGTCCTACAACGCGGCCATGTTCACCGAATAATTCTCTGCAGTGCCACACAACTGAAAAGACCGGCCGGAAGAACTTCCGGCCGGTCTTTTTATGGTGAACCCACCAAAAAACGATATCCCCCTTGCCACAATAGTGAATATATACTAACGTCATTCTACGGCCTTATCCCACAGCCTGTTCCCTCTTTTGTGAGCCGATGGCCCTCGGCCCTCCTGCAAAAGCCTCCTGTTCCCCTCGGGAGGCTTTCGCACGTTGTTTTGAAAAATGGGGGAAAACCCTACTATTCACAGAACGCACCCTGCTATATTCTCATTCCATATGCGCTCCCGCTTTTACGTGATTTAGCGGGTAGCGGAAGGTACAGACAGCCCGGTGATGACGGACCGGGCTGTTTGTGTTTAGAAAACACGCACTTCTGCAATCGCAGAATCCTCAACAACAGTCCTTTCCCCTTCTGCATCATTCCATATACAGTCCTTACGCAGTCGAATGAGATTGTTACTGCATTTAATTTTAGCTATACTAAATTTAATACAAGCAGAACAGACATCACATTCTCCGCTCCCGCTTGACCGCCACCTGCCTGCACACTACCATGTGGCAGCCAGACATTAGCAGGAGACTATACCATGACAGCCCAAAGACGCGACACTCTGCGGTCCATTCTTGATGCCGCACTGCACGCCGTGGCCCCGGATAAAGCCATTCACCGGCACGTAACCATTACCGGTTCCACCATGACCATAGCCGGTCAGATATATGACCTTGATGCCTTTGACCGTATCTTCATCATAGGAGCTGGCAAGGGTGCCGCCCCCAAGGCCGCCACTCTGGAAGCCATGCTCGGCGGACGGGTAACTGAGGGCATAGTCTGCGTGAAATACGGCCACACGGTGCCCACCCGCATCGTTTCCGTGCGCGAAGGAGCGCATCCCGTGCCGGATGCGAACGGTGAACAGGCTGCCCGCGACATTCTCGCCATTGCGAAAAAGGCAACAGAGCGTGACCTCGTCTTGTGCGTCATCACCGGCGGTGCAAGCGCGCTTACTCCTGCGCTCGTTGAAGGCATCAGCCTTGAAGACGGCAAAAAGGCAACCTCCCTGCTGCTGGAATGCGGGGCGACCATCCACGAGATCAACGCCATCCGGAAGCACCTTTCCATCTTCGGCAGCGGCAATCTTGCCCGAGCAGCCCATCCGGCCCGGCTTGCGGCGCTCATCATTTCCGATGTGGTGGGCGACAATCTGGATGTCATTGCATCCGGCCCCACCTCGCCGGATTCCTCGACCTTTGCCCAGTGCATGGAGATAGTTGAGCGTTACGGCATACGGGACAGGCTGCCCGCCAACATCCTCGCCCGCCTTGAAGCAGGCGCACGGGGTGAGATTGCCGAAACACCCAAACAGGGCGATCCGGTCTTCTCCACCGTTCAGAACGTGCTGGTGGCTACCAACCTGCAGGCTCTGGAGGCCGCTGCCGCTGCCGCCCTGCAGGCCGGATACACTCCGCGCATTCTCACCTCCACCATGACCGGTGAAGCACGGGAAAAGGCGAGAGAACTGGTAGATACCGCCATGAACCTGTGTCTGGACGGCAAAGAAGTGGCAGGCCCCGTCTGCCTGCTTGCCGGTGGCGAAACCACGGTCACCATCACAGGCAGCGGCCTTGGCGGGCGTAATCAGGAAATGGCTCTGGCAGCCTCGCTCTATCTGCAGGACTGCGAGCACATCACCATGCTCTGCGCCGGAACCGACGGCTCGGACGGCCCCACGGACGCAGCCGGAGGCTTTGCCTGCTCCCGCACGTTGGAACGCGCAGCCTGCTGCTCACTTGATGCGCAGGCGTACCTTGCAGACAACAACGCCTATCACTTTCTGGACAAGACGGACAATCTGCTCAAGACCGGCCCCACGCTGACCAATGTGATGGATCTGGCGCTGGTTCTTGTGGATTGCCCCAAATAATCCGGCAGCACCATGCAGCGTACACTCAAGAACCTTCGTTCCGTGGGCCCGGCAACTATACGCGACCTTGCCCTGCTGGGTATCCATTCCGTGGAACAACTGGCCGGACAGGAAGCCCAGCACCTCTATGACAGCCTGTGCGCCGCCACAGGCCAGAAGCATGACATATGCATGCTGGATGTGTTTGCCTGCGCCATAGCACAGGCACGCAATCCTGCCCTGCCGGACGAGCAGAAAGACTGGTTCTGGTGGTCCGCCATACGGAAAGGCCAGCCCGCGCCCAGCCAAAAAGCAGATAGCTGATACGACTTCCACAGCCGGAAATACAAACCCCATGAATAAAAAGCCCCCGCATGCAGCGCATGCGGGGGCTTTTATCAGCAACAGCAAAAGCGGATTACTTTACTGCATCCTTCAGCATCTTGCCGGGGGTGAACTTCACAATCTTGGTGGCGGGAATTACGATTTCTTCGCCGGAACGGGGGTTGCGGCCCTTGCGAGCAGCGCGCTCAGCAACCTTGAAGCTGCCGAAGCCGGTGAATACAACGGAATCGCCACCCTTGAGGGCTTCAACGATGGTAGCGATGGTTGCATCAAGAGCAGCTTCTGCCTGAGTCTTGGATGCGAGGTTCGCCTTGGAAAAAATCTTTTCTACAAATTCTGCTTTGGTCATTCACTTATCTCCGTGACACTGACGTAGTTTATGCGAGACACAGGGCTGAGCCCGCATGTCTCAATGATTACGGCAGGACAAATGGCAAAGCTTGTTGGGTTTGTCAACCTCCACACTGTCAAATATTGGCGACTGGCGTGGGTTCCCGGCCAGATCAGGGGTATGCGCACAGGCCTGATGCATTTGCGACACAGCTTCAACGAGTTGTAATTACAACCCTTTCATGAACGACTTCACGCAATGGTGCGTGCATACTGATAATTGGAAAAAAAGCCCCCACGGCGCCCGCAAAACACCGACTGCCAACGCATGCATGGACAAGCATTCCCTGTCGTGTATAGAATGTGCGCCGAAGATTCCGAAGCAATACGGAGTAGCACAGCATGAATGTGAAGATAGAACGTCTGCCCGTACTACGCGTTGCTACAGTCCGCGCCTACGGCCCTTACGAGAAATCGGGGCCCGAGGCATGGCAGATGCTTACGCCCTGGATTGCCAGACACAGCATACTCACGGCAAAAACCATGTTTCTGGGTTTCTGCCATGACGATCCCAACATAACGGCCTCTGGCCGAATTCGTTATGATGCGGCAGTTACCCTGCCGGAAGGGTTCATCCCTGACGACTTCGTCCATACCGTGGAGGTTCCGAGCCACGAATACGCCGTTACGGTGCATAAGGGGCCCTATGCAACGCTTTCTCACGTTTGGGCATCACTTTTCTGGGACTGGCTGCCGGGGAGCAGCCGCCGCCCAGCAGAGGCTCCGCTCATGGAGCAATACCTGAGCGACCCCTACCTTGATTCGGAAGAAGACCTTGTAACCAGACTGTATCTCCCGTTAACAACAATCTGACCATCCCGACATATTTTTCGGAGGAACAATGAAGACCGGTTACCGCCTTGCAACGCTTTCCCTGTGCTTCCTGCTGCTTACCCTTGCCGCATGTGCCCCCAACAACTACGTGCGTCTGCAGTATACGTCCGAACTGAGCCCGGCCCACATCCAGCCTAACGCTCCCAGTGTTACCGTTGTGGAATTTGCCGACGAGCGCTCCAAGAAAGATATCGGCGTGCGCAATGACCAGACTCCCTTCATTCCCGTATCCAGCGTTTCCGCATGGATGAGCGATGCCCTGAGAGAAGAGCTGAGCCGCAAGGGTCTTAACACCCACTATGTGAAGAGCGCGGATGAAGTGACTCCCGGTGAGCACGTCATCACCGGTACCGTGAAGAAGGTGTGGCTCAAGCAGAACACCATGACGGCATACAGCGTTTCCATTGAAGCAGCCATTGCCGTTGACGGCGGCCTGCCCGTTACCTACCGCTCCGAGCAGGAACGGCAGGACGTGCCCACTGACAGCGTGACCGAAGAACACCTCAGCGAAACGCTGCGCACCATGCTCAACGGTGCTGTGGAAGACATTCTTTCCAAGATCTACAACACGGCGAACTAATGCGCCGGGTCCTTGTCATTTTCTGGTGCCTCTGGGGACTCTTCCCGGGGGCACCGTGCAAGGCCCAGTCTCCACCGGCCCCATCATTCAACCACTCCGTGGCTGTGGCCTTTGGCGGCGAACTTGGTCTGCACGTGGCCCTCAGGGTATCAGAAGCCATGGCCCGCATCGGGGCCATGCAAAAGGCATCTCTCTGGCTGGAAAGGGACAAGAGTGTCCAGCTGGCCAAACTCGCCTACGAAAAAACCGATGCCGAAGTCCTGCGCGATGTCCAGCCGCTGGCATGGATGATCTACCGCCCCGTCATCACCGAGCAGGAAAAGATCGGCAAGCCGCCAAACCTTGGTGTCCGCTCCACGGCCACCATCGTTCATCCGGCCCGCTTCCCCGACCTTCTCAAAAACGCCCTGCTCCAGCCCAAACAGATGCTTCTGCACCGCAAGCTGCTGGATTACGAACAGCGCATTCTGCGCCGCTTCGTGCAGGTTTCCGCAGCCATGCCGGGCACCGGCGCCCCCGCAGATTCCCTGAACAAGCAGTTTGAGCCTCAGTTTGCCGTCATTGCCAACGAGCTGCACGCCATAACCCTGTTGCGTGACCAGTTGCCCGACCTGCAAAACGGCTTGTGGCAGCACCCCGATGTGGTAGCTGCCGCCATGCGTCAGGCGCTTGAGCTGGCACCTGATAATCCCATGCTCTGGTACGCCAGAGGCACGGCGGATTATCAGCTCCAACGCACGCAGGATGCGCTGGATGCCTTTGACCGGTGCATAGACATGTTGCCGGGATTTGCGCAGGCCCTGCATGAACGGGGAACGGCCTATCTGCGCCTGCACCTGACCACGCTGGCCGTTGCCGACTACGATGCCGCCATCCGCCTGCAGCCCCGCAATGCGGACTTCTTCCGCTCTCGCGGTTCAGCCTATCTTGTGGATGAAGATTTTGTTCCCATGTGCAGAGACTTTTACACGGCCTGCTCTCTGGGGGCCTGTGATAACTACCACTGGGCCACCAGCCGCGGGCACTGCCAGCAGGATACCACATCAACGGCACCCACCGCGCCTACCTCACCGGCCGCGCAATAAATTCGGCACACAAAAAGATCGGCCGCGTCTGGGGGTAAGAGACGCGGCCGACGCTGCAAGGGAGGAGGATGATGATTGGTGCGGTTTCGCTGCTAAACCGCACATCAGACCGGGTGCTGCAATCCGGTCCATCAATCCCTGCTGTCATCGAAATCGTTCGACAACAAACATCCATATATCCAAACTACACTACGTTGCAGGGCCTGCTATTATATTTTTTCAGAAGATGCACATTCTTTTCCGGCCCTGAAAAACACAAAGCCCTGCCGCTCACACGGCAGGGCTTTTACATTGATCTTTCCGGTCAATATCAGGCTAACGCCATACAAAGGAATCCGCACTGCCCGCGCAGTGGCACAGCCCCTCGGCAGCGCGCTGCTCCAACTGCTTGCGCAGGCACAGGGCAGCCTCATCGCGGAACACAACCCACAGTGAGCCATAGCGCTCGCACACATAGGCGTATCCGCCACGCTCAGCCGTGCGCCGCGCCTGCGGATTGCCCAGCATCTCGCGCACCTCGCCGGGAGTCATGCCCCGCACCACGGCCACGCGTCCGGCCTCGGTGAGCTGCCTGTTGCGCCGGACAATATCGTCCCGCTTGCGCTTGATGGACTCGAGCGAATCCAGAGCCTTTTCCTGTTCAGCAGACCTTGAAAGCCGTGTGGAATTGTCCGGGCCAATGGGAGGGACTGGTGTGACTGGGGCTCGCATCTCGCTCCCGTCAGCAGGAGGGGCAGGTTCCGGGGGCGAGGCGGATTCCGTCACCTTGCGCCGTGCCGATTCCACCTCTCTGCCGGATTCGCCAAGCTCATTGCGCAGCGCCGGGTTGCGTGCAATATACGCCAGAGAATCGAGCACTTCCTGCTCGTTGAATGTGACCCTGCTCTTGCAGTACACAGACATGTGCTGACCGTCCAGACGCACTTCTTCACCCAGACGTTCCACCTGCAGCACTGCGGCCGTAAAGCTGTAAACCTCGTCCTTCTTGAGGGCGAAATTCGAAATCTCGGTGCGCGATTCCATGTAAACCCCGGCCTGCTCCAGCGCCCTGCGCTCCGCCTCCGCGTAGCACAGGCGCACAGCCTCGGACCGGGAATCACTGTCCCCCAACTGGTACACGTGCTCCACCTCTATGGTCTTCTTGTCGGAATCGGCAAGGGAATCTGCAACCGTCCACAGCAGGATAAACGTGCAGGCAATGCCTGTTAGCAGTGTATATCTGGTCATGACAGGTCAATCTCCATACCTTCGCGGACGCCGAAGCATTGCATCTCGATATTGCGCTGCCTCAGCAGAGCAAGGCAACGGGTGACAATGCCGTCAATCATGTCGTCCGAATGATCCTGATTATGATGAAACAGGCCGAACCGGCGCACACCGGCATCCATGGCCAGTTGCAGGGCCCTTGTCCATGTGGAATGCCCCCAGCCGCGGGTTGCCGCATATTCCTCTTCGGTAAATTCCGCATCGTGTATCAGCAGGTCAGCACCGCTGCAAAAGGCGACATACTCGTCATACGACCTGCCGCCCGCATGGGTGCCGTCCAGTTCATTATCGGTCAGAAACACGAATGTCCTTCCGTTCTCCACAAACTTATACCCCAGCCCCCGGTTGGGGTGGTTCAACGGTATGCTGCGGACGGAAACACCGTCCACGGTAATGGGAGTATCTGTGGGAGTATCGCGCATCCACTGCACTTCGGCATGCAGTCCGTGCAGAGGAACCGGGAAATACGGAGGCGACATGAGGCCGGATAACAGCTGTTTCATGTCTCCGTCTTCAAGGGGGCAGCCGTATACTGTCAGGGAAAAATCCTTCCTGTAGACAGGGCGGAAAAAGGGAAAGCCCATCAGGTGATCCCAATGCGCATGGGTGAAAAAGAGCGTGCAGCGGGTACGCTTTTCCTCAAGCAACCTGTTGCCCAGCTGACGAATGCCCGTTCCGGCGTCAATGACCAGGATATCGTCACCGGCGGTGCGCAGTTCAAGACAGGTGGTGGAACCACCGTATCGCAGATATTCCTTCCCGAAAACGGGAATGGAACCACGTGCCCCCCAACACCTCACAATCATGCTTGTCTCCAGTGTTGCTGTCCGGCGGGTGCGAATAGGCAAACCCGGCATTCTTTGCACATGACGATAAACCGCGTGGGCGAATAAGGCAACCAACGCTGATTGCAGAGATATTCCCTTGCCTATTCCCCCATAGTGCGCGAGGCTTGAAAAGAGGAGGCATCATGTTCGATACCCTTACGCTGGAAAAATATGCTGATGTCATCATCTGGGGACTGGAACGCGGGCGGGGCGAACCCTTTGCCAAAAGCGATTTTGTTCTGGTGAATTATGATCACGATGCTCTGCCGCTTGCCGAAGAGGTATGCTGCCAGCTGCATGATCGCGGCTTCATCCCCATCCAGAGGGCCATGCCAACGCCGCGCATGGACTACGACCGCTACACCAAGGCCAACAACAAACGCCTTGCCACCCTCACCCCCGGTGACAGGGACTTATACAACCACCTGAACGGTTCCATCAGCCTGCTTGCCCCCTCGTCTCTCACGCATCTGGCCGGCATAGACGCCGAACTGCTCAATCTGGTGCAGAAGGCCCGCCAGCCCCTGCGGCAGATCATGAACACCCGGGAACAGATGGGCACCTTCGGCTGGACCCTGTGCATGTATCCTACGCAGGCACTGGCAGCGCAGGCAGGACTCAGCCTTCAGGAATACGCCCGGCAGATCGAACTTGCCTGCTACCTGGACGACGGCACCCCCACCCGCAAGTGGCGGCTGCTCGCCAAGCAGATAGACACCCTGCGCGAAGAGCTGACCAGCCTCGGCAACTGCACCCTCAGGGTGGAATCCGACACGGTGGACCTGCTGCTCAAAGTCGGCGACCGCCGCAAATGGGCGGGGCTGACCGGTCGCAACCTGCCCAGCTTTGAACTGTATGTGTCACCCG
>JBKEAK010000088.1:0-10945 GCA_047972125.1 Halodesulfovibrio sp. | reverse complement strand
TCTTGTGCGAGGGGGTCATGAGCAGATAGCGCTCGGGGAGCGGCTTGCCGGAACGCTCGTTCTGGTTCGGCCAGCAATATGTCCAGCCGGAATCGGGCGGCCGGGGTATCTCGCTTTCCACCCGCACTGCCGGCAGGCAGAGCATGATCTCATACTATGTGAGGGTCAGGGTATACGTGAGCACGGGTCGGCTGTTTCCGCGCTGTTTGGTGATATTCCATTCCATGTGCATGGCTTTCTCCGTAAAAAGGGCTGTGGCGTACTCTCAAAGGGATTCCATATGGACAACCTCCCCGAAGGGTGGCGGTGACGCCGTAGCGCAAGGGCACACCCACAGCACCGGATATTCCGGTTCAGCGGGAAAACGGTCGCATTCCATGTCCGTCAGATAGATGAGGCAGCTCGGAAGGGTGGAAGCATGGGCAATGCGTTCGAACGGAGGCCGGAAATCCGTGCCACCACCGCCGCGCGCATGCATGGAAAGCGGAAGGTCTGCACGGGTGAGTTGCCGTTCCGAGGTGACTTCGGTGTCGCAGGTGATCAGGGTAAGGGTGCTATCAAACTCTTCCAGAATGGCGGAAAGCTCGGCCATGAAGGCATCCAACTGCGGCTGGGTGATGCTGCCGGAGACATCCACAGCCACAGCAATCTGCTCCAACTCCTCACTTTCCAACCCCGGCAGATAGATACCGGCGTGCAGGTGCCGCCTGTTGGGGCGCACCCATGTAAAGTCGTTGCGCACACGGTGCTGCAAAAACCGCCTCAGCAGTTCGCGCCAGGAAAGCACCGGAGCGAGCAGGCTGTTGCACAGCCGCTCCAGACTGCCGGGAATATCGCCGAACTCCTTTGCCTTGCGCAGTGCCTGCGCCATGGCCGCCTGCCATTGCTGCTCCTGTTGTGCAAGCAGTTCACCTGCTCCCTCTCCATCCTCCGCCTTGCCGGGTGACGTGTCCGCATCGCGCACTTCGCCGGTCATGCCGGGGTCCGAGTCGTTTTCTTCCAAGCTCTCTCCCGGCGTCCCGCTACCCGTTGCATCGCGGCGCGCCGGGGATTCCGGTAACTCTTCGGGCGGTGGCACATCACGGGGCGGGCTGCCCGCGCCGCCGCCTTCTTCCTGCTTGTCATGATGATTCGCCGAGACCTGCGCGTCTTCTTCATCGGCATCAGACGCCTTGCCGTTGTCCAGCGCCGAGCCGCCCTTTATCTCGTCACTTGCGTGCACCATGGTGGCGTAGATGGCGTCTGCGGTCTTGCCACGGTGCCGGTCATCATCCAGATAGCCATCAGGGAGCTCCAGCCCTGCATCCAGCAGAACAGGGTTGATGGCATAGTCGCACGCCATGTTCCAGAGACGGGCATCACGCCCGCCCCGTCTGGTGTGGTGGCAGCATGCCAGATGCAGCACCTCGTGACAGAGCACGCCCTTGATCTTTGCAAGAGGCAGAATGCCCATGTAGGCAGGATTATAGGCAAAGGTGGAGCCGTCTACCCACGCGGTGCGGCAGGATGTGTCCTCACGGAAGTCGAGCCGCAACGCAAGGCTGGCAAAAAAGGGATGCTCCAGAACCAGATCGCTGCGGGCCCGTATGAGCTTATGCGCTGTATCCGTGTCAAAGCCTTGCTTCATGAGGCTGCCGGACCTCTCCCGGCTATCTTCCTGTCGCATCAGACCAGCACATCGCTGTTGGCGCAGGCCCAGCCTTTGAAGGCATCCGTTTCAACAATGGCCGGTTCGTTGGCTGCGGCATCGCGCATGAGCAGCACGCCGAATTCCACGGGCAGCCGCGAGGCAAGGGTTGTCACTTCAGGCATGGTCCGCACGCAGGCTTGCCGCGCCACGGCCTCGCACAGGGCAAACACCACGGCCGGATCATCCGGAATGGAGACGGAATGCGGGTTGCGGAGCACGGTTTCCGCATCGGGCAGTTCATCCATCATGCGCAGAAAGCTGGTGCACTCGGCGGCTGCGGCTTCGCCCACAGCGCCCTTGAGCAGGGGATAGAGAGTGCGGGCATCCGGTTTTGCATGAAGGATACGGGAAACGAATTCCCATGAACGGGGCGAAGGAAAGGCCTTTTCATTCCTGTCCGCATGGAAGCTGTGCAACAGCTTGGGACGGAAGCGCAGAAAGGCGCGCAAACCCGCGTGGATGCCTGAAGTCTCTGCCCATGCCAGCCAGTCCTCAAGGTCGGCTTCAAAGTCCAGATGCACAAGGCGGTTCGCAAGGGCGGAGGGCATGCGGTGCGTCACGGCCCTGTCAGAGTCGCGGTTGCCTGCGGCGATAATGCTCCATCCATCCGGCAGAGTGTATTCACCAAGCTTGCGGTCCAGAATGAGCTGATAGCAGGCGGCCTGCACCAGAGGCGGCGCTGTGTTCAGTTCATCCAGAAAGAGCACACCGCGGCCTTCGCGGGGCAGAAAGGTGGGGGTGCTCCACTCCACCTGCCCGCATTCCGTGAACCGGGGCAGGCCGCGCAGGTCCACGGGGTCCAGCAGAACGGCTCTGATATCCGTGAGCTGCAGGCCATGCGCACGGGCAACCTGCGCCACAATCTGACTTTTACCCACCCCCGGAGCACCCCACAGAAAGGCGGGCTGCTGGATCAGAAGCAGGGTATCAAGGGCGGCGACGATTTGAGAAGGTTTCATATGCGGACTCCGGAATGAAGGAATGGCGAGACGGATTCCCCGCTTCGCAGGAGGCGACAGTATTGAGAATGAATTTCAAAGTCAACAGATGAAAATGGGGTGGAACATCGAAGCGGCTTTGTGGGGGGATGTGTTAGCCCCCTGTCCCAATAGCCACCAAACGCGCCGCGACCAGCAAGAAAAGCACGTCGGGAACATAGAGAACGCGAGGCACGGGAGGCATGTGGGGCTCATCTGCCGTAATCCGTGAGATGCCGTGACATACCGTGACATGCCGAGACGGGCCAAGACGGGCATGTCGGGAGAACGTCCTGCCACTATACACGCCCCGGACAAACCTACTCAGGTCGCTGCACGCAAAAGAGCGGTCAGGCTACGACAACCCGACCGCTCTTTTGCTGCACCGCATGCCCTGAAGGCGCTGTGGACAGGCCTATTGTATGTGAAAGGTTCTACGCTCTTCCAGCAGGGGATTGAGGAGCACTCCGCCGCAACTGGGCTTGCGCACCTCGTTGAGCACGAATTCCAGCGTATAGGTGCCCGGCGCATGAAACGTGATCGTGGAGGCGGGATACCCGCTCTGCACGCTGGGCTTGTCGCCCTGCGGGGCCTCGATCACGGCAATGTTGATGGAGGTGTATGCTCCCTGCGGCACAGTGTAGTCCCCGAGGTTGAAGACAACACGCACAGGCTGCTCCGTTACAAGCTCGCCCTGCACCGCAATATGTGATGCGCCGTCCTTTTTCGCCTTGCCCGTTTCAGCGGCATGCGCCACCTGATGCAGCGCGCTGACAAGCAGCAGCGCCAGCAGAACGGGAGCCAGCCACGGGATACCAAGTATGTATTTCATGGGTTGATATTACGCCCCCGGCGTTTTATTGCAAGGAAGTGGGTAGAAGGCGGGTATGCTCACAGGAGGCTCCATGCGGGACGATAAGGAAAGACAAAGCGGCTACAGACGACTTTTGCACGCACTGGCGGATGACGAGGCTTTCTTCCTCGAACGCTGGTCGTTGCACATGGCACGGGCGGGCTATCTTGAGCACACCACGGCCAGACGTCTGGATTGCATGCAGGCTCTTAACGAGTTTCTCACTCCCATGTTTGCCCATGAAGAAGGCCCTGCGGGCGACAATCCTGAAGGGCCGGACTACCTGTGGCTCGTGCGCAACGAAGGCGAATGGGCACGCACGCAGATAGAATCCGCCCGCCGCCACCGCATGCGCGGCATCACCGCCGACATGTACCTCGGCTGCTTCAAGACCTTCATCCACAGTCTTGTGGACGTTATCGAGCAAATGGACGCCAACTTCAGGGACAAGGCCATGGCCCGCAGGCAGGTCAGGCTCTACGGCGATGCCCTTGAAGTGCTTTTCGTAAGCGACTGGACGCGCACCCTGCCGGACCTTGCTGCCCAGCGGCTCGATGAGGCCAACAGACTGCTGACCCTTGAGAAATGCCGTTTCGAGAACATTCTCAACGCCACATCCGACCTGCTTTTCGTCACCGGTCCCGACGGACGCATCACCAACGTGAATGCCGCAGCCCTGCATGCCCTGCCGGAACGCAAGCTCTTCGGCGTTCCCGTGTGGGAACTGCTCAATATCGAGGCCCGGTCCATGGAAGAGCTTCTCCGCTACTATCCTGTCGGCGTGTCATGCGAAATGAGTCCCCTTGATGACGGGCTTATCTACCGCATGCAGATGACTCCCATGAACACGGTCAGCCTTGCCAGCGACGAATATCTTATCGCCCTCACCAACGTGACCTCGCAGGCTTCGCAACGCGATGCGCTTGAACAGGTGGTTACCCAGCGGACAGACGATCTGCTCCGGGAAAAGGAGCACCTAGAAGAAATGAACATAACCCTGCGCAATGTGCTGAAGAGCATTGAAAAAGACAGGGAATCGTTCATCCGCGACATCTCTGCCAAGCTCGGCCATATCGTGCTGCCCGCACTTGAACGGATTGAGGCGGAAAGCGACCCGACCATACGGCGCGGTTACGTGACCGTGGTGCGCGACCAACTGGCGCGGATGGCACCGGGCGACGAGGCTGCCGACCCGCTGCTCCTCAAGCTCACGCCCATGGAAGCCAAGGTCTGCCAGTTCATTCAGGCCGGGCACAGCAGCAAGGACATAGCCAACAGCCTGAACCTGTCCATAGAAACCGTGCAGACCCACCGCAAGCACATCCGCCGCAAGCTGGGCCTGCATGGCAAAACCACCGGCCTGTATGCCCATCTCAAAACGGCGGGGCTGCCCTCCTGATTGGGTATAACGGCATACCCACTATATCCCCTTTTTCCCGCCTGTATTGATTCCTTACAAATATCATAATGGTACTCATGAAGAGTCCGGTATGATGATATTGGAGGAACTGCAGCATGTCAGAACCGACAACCGGCGTGGGCTTGACCGCGCTGCGAGATTTCTTTTCCGCCCGTAATGCGGAAGAGTTGCGAGCCGCCGCAGGCGGTATCGCCATATGTTTTCACCAGCCACTGGATGCGGCAACAGACTGGCGGGAAGTTGAATACGACTTCAACCGGCTTTTTGTAGGCCCCCTCGCCATACCCGCGCCCCCCTACGCATCCGCCTACCAGACAGAACCCCAGCTCATGGGGCCGCCCGCCCTTGCCGTGCGCGCAGCATACCGGCAGCTGGGTCTTGCCGTACCCGACGAAGGCTCAACCCCCGACGACCATCTGGCCTATGAACTGGATGCCGTTTCCGCGTGCGACACCATGCTCGCGCAACACGCCGGAAATGCGGCAGACGCTGTTTCTCCCCAGACGGTGAGCAAGGTCAGGGAATGGCTGGTCTGCGAACATCTATCCGGCTGGATGCCCCTGTTCGTGCAGGCGGTAAGCGCGCAGCCGAATGTATCGCAACCCGTGGCAATGGCCGTCTCTGCCCTTGAACAATGGCTGGCAGACGCAAAGGGCGCTCTGCCTGCGGATAACGAAGGACTCATCCACCTTACGGACAGATAGGAGGCTTTATGACAACGAAGAAAAGCACGCTCAGCAGAAGACGGTTCCTGCAGGGCATGACCGCTGCGGGCGCTGCCGCAATGCTGCCGTGCGGGCTGCTGGTGCCTGCCGGGGCCAATGCCGCGCCGTTCAATGCGGCCGACTATCAGGTCTTTCGCAATGCGTGCCCCAGAAACTGTTATGACACGTGCAGCATCAAGACCCATGTGAAGGACGGTGTGGTGCAGTTTATCGAAGGCGCACCGGAATCCACCTTCACCAACGGCGGGCTGTGCGTGAAAGGCTATACTTATGGCCGCCGCATCTACAGCCCCGACCGCATCAAGTATCCCATGATGCAGGATGGCCGCCGCAGCGGCAAATGGCGTCGCGTAACGTGGGACGAAGCCATGGACCGCATCGCCCGCAAGATTCTTGAACTCAAGGAAAAGGACGGCAGCCTGCTCGGGCTGGGTCTTACCAAATATTCCGGCAACTTCGGCATTACCAACTACGGTGTAGAGGGCATGATGTCCTCACTCGGCTACACCACCCGCTTTGTGGGCACCCCGTGCTGGCCCGCAGGCATAGACGCCCAGAACTACGATCTGGGTAACATGTGGTGCAACGACCCCGAAGACATGGTGAAGGCCAAGTACATCATCCTCTGGGGAGCAAACCCCGCGTGGTGTTCCGTGCATTCCATGAAATACGTCATGGAAGCCAAACGCTGCGGTGCCAAGGTGGTGGTCGTGGACCCCGTGTTCACCCAGACTGCGGCCAAGGGCGATGTTTTCTGGCAGCCCAATGTCTCCAGCGACGGCGCGCTCGCACTGGGCATGGCACGGCACATTCTGGACATGGGCCTTGTGGATGCGGATTTCGTGAAGAACCACAGCGTGGGCTACGAGGAATTCGCCGCCTACCTGCGCCAGAACGTGACCGTTGAATGGGCCTCTGAACTTTCCGGCATTCCGGCGCAGGAAATCCGCGAAGTGGCGGAAGAATTCGCCACGGCCAAGCCCGCAACCGTCTGGATAGGGTACGGCATGCAGCGCCACACCAACGGCGGGGCATCTGTCCGCGCGCTGGACGCGCTGGTGGCCATGACCGGCAACATAGGCAAGGAAGGCGGCGGCGCGCGCTACGGCCACCTGCAGACGTGGGGCTTCAACTACCACGCCATGATCCAGAAGCAGCCAGAAGGTTCCGTGGGCTTTGCCGGTGGCGCGGCCAAGGGTGAATTCGACTTCACCGCCGGCAGCGGCAACAGCTACTCCGACCGCACGGTCAACATCAACAAGACCGCACAGGCCATTCTGGACGCCAAGGACCCAGCCCTGAAGATGCTGTGGGTCTCGTGCAAGAACCCCCTTGCGCAGGACTTCGACCGTCCCAAGCTGGAAAAGGCCTTCGACTCGCTCGAACTGGTTGTCACGGTGGATCAGTTCTTCAACGAAACCGTGGCCAACTCGGACATCGTGCTGCCCGTGACCACCCTGTTCGAGGAATGGACCGTGAACGTCTCGTACTGGCACTACTGGCTCGGGCTCAACGAGCAGGCAGTCAAACCCATGTACGAAACCAAGTCCAATATCGAGATTGCCGCAGCCCTTTCAAAGAAGATGAATGAGCTGTCGCCCGGCTCCTGCACCTTCCCGCAGGAAATAGACACGCGGGAATGGCTGGAAAAGGAATTCAACCAGGGCGTGTATGATCTCTTCGGCATCAAGCACTGGACCGACCTGAAGAACGGCCCCGTAAAGGCCAAGCTTACCTCTTCCGCCTCGTGGAGCGATCTGAAGTTCGCCACGCCTTCGGGCAAGTACGAGTTCAAGTCCGAGTTGTGCGAGCAGAACGGCCACAAGGCGCTGCCCGAATACAAGGAAGGGCGCAAGGGATACGACAAGTTCCGCCTGCTCACGCCGCATACCAAGTTCGGCCTGCACTCCCAGTTCGTCAATCTGGACTGGATGCACGAATACAACAAGGAACCCTACGTCTACATGCATCCGCAGGCAGCCGCCGAAAAGGGCATTCACGACCTGGACATGGTGCGGGTGTTCAACAAGGTGGGCGAGCAGAAGGTGCGCGTGAAGCTGACCAACAACGTGGCCAAGGACTGCCTGCTCATGTACGAGGCATGGTTCGGCAAGGGGTTCGACTTCAACGTGCAGAACCTTGTGGATGACGAATCCGCCGACATGGGCGCGTTCAAGGCCGGAGCCCCCGGCGTGGCCATTCATGGACAGTTTGCCGACATCGAAAGGGCTTAAGGAGTGCTGACAATGCAAAAACAATACGCATTTCTGGTCGATGCCGAGCGATGCATCGGCTGTTTCACCTGTGCCATGGCCTGCCGCAACTACTACCATCAGGAAAAGGGCGTGGTGTGGCGTCAGGTCTATCCCCTGAGTGAGGAGATATATCCCCACCGCGAAAGGGCTTTTCTGTCCCTTGCCTGCAACCACTGCGAAGATCCCGCCTGCCTCAACGTCTGCCCCGTAAAAGCGTATACCAAGCGCGAGGAAGACGGCGTGGTGGTGCACCATCAGGACCGGTGCATAGGCTGCGGCAACTGCATACGGTCCTGCCCGTACGGTGCGCCCACCTTCAACCCCGTTGAAAAGCGGGCCGAAAAGTGCAGCCTGTGCCACGAACGGCTGGACGCAGGGCTCAAGCCCATGTGCACGCAGGCCTGCCCCACCGGGGCGCTTACGCTGGTTGATCTGGCCACCCTGCCCGACATGGGACAGGTGCAATACCCGGCGGGCTTTCCCAAGATGAAGCGGCTGAACCCTTCCACGCGGTTCATCCTTCCCAAGGCCCCCAAGATAGCGAGGAGATAGTATATGCAATCCATGGAACTTCCGCTCGTTCTGTTCACGGTACTGTCGCAGGCGGCCATAGGCCTTACCTTCATGAAGGTTGCGCAGCACGTGACAGGCACCGGCGACAGCAAAGACAGCCACAGGGAATGGCGCATGATCGCGGGCCTTATGCTGGTCGGCCTCATCGCCTCCATCTTCCACCTCGGCCACCCCTTCGGGGCCCCCACCGCTCTGCGCCATCTGGACAAGGCATGGCTCAGCCGCGAGGTGCTTTTCTCCGGCGCGTTTGCGGGCCTTGCCCTGCTGGGCTTCTTCCTCAGCAGCCGTAGCAACCGCCCTGCACTCAGCTGGGCCGGTGCCGCGCTCGGGCTTGTTGCCGTGCTTTCGGCAGGCATGACCTATGCGCCCCCGGCCTTGCCTGCCCTGAACAATGCCCTGCCCACAGCCTTTTTCCTCACCACTTCCGTGGTGCTGGGGGCCGGTTTTGCAAGCTGGTTCGCAGGCAATGAAGGCAGAAAGATGCTCGCCCGCATCTTCACCGTGGCGCTGGTTGTGGCACTGGTGCTCAATCTGGTGGTGCCGTGTGTGTGGCTTTCCGGCAGCACGGTAATGAACATGACCGGTTCGGCGTGGCTTGCCTCGCCCTTCTACTGGGTTCATCTGGCAGTGCTGATCGTCGCCCTGCTGGTGAACGGCAGAACGGCCGACATGCCCATCTGGCTGCCGCCGTTCGTCCTGTTTGGTGAGCTTGTGGGCCGTGCCGGATTCTTTACCGACACCATACACACCGCAGCAAACATGGGCGGCCTGTACTAACCATATTCCTCAAAAGGCCCCATTAAGCCGGGGCGGAGGCCAAAAAACGAATTACTATCGCTTACACCGGGTGCAGGGGGATTATCCCCCTGCTCGCCGAAGGCGAAAAAAATTCAAATACGTTCTTCAACAGCCAGAGGCACCGGCAGAAAACCGGTGCCTCTGTTTTTGCCACAAGGGCCTACCGTCCATACCGCGCGGTCAACGAGGCCTTGCCGATGGTGTGCTGCCCCAGCATGAAACCGACCATGGCCGCAGAGGCATCCTGCGGCAGATCGAGCCGTTCAGTATCCAGCGCGTGCAGGGTGAATATGTAGCGGTGGGGGGTGTCGCCGGACGGCGGGCAGGCACCGCCGAATCCGGGAGTCCCGAAATCCGTACGCGACTGCACAACACCTGCGGGCAAAGATTTTCCGTCCGCTGCACCGGCTCCGGCAGGCAGGGATCGTTCCGTTGCCGGAATATTGAAGACCACCCAGTGCCACCAGCCGCTGCCCGTGGGAGCATCGGGGTCGTAGACGGTAAGGGCAAAACTGCGGGTACCGGCGGGCGGGGTTGTCCAGTTGAGTGCGGGCGAACGGTTGTCACCGTCGCAGCCGAAGCCCTTGTACACCTGTGCGGCGGAGAGCATGCCGCCTTCGGTCATGTCGGGGCTGGAAAGGGTGAAATCAGAGGCAAGGGCCGCCGATGCCGAAAGCAACAGGGCCAGACAGATAGAAAGCACTGTGATACGCATGGGTATTCTCCTTTTGAAGAGGTTGCATGCGGGTATCATGCTCCCTTCTGCAGGAGAATGCGCTCACGAAACGGCCATTTGCTGTCCCGTAACGGACAAATGCGCTCCGTTTGCCGCATTGAGCCGGAGCACCTCGGCAGGTGCCAGCCCGAACCGTTCCCTGAACAGCACGGCAAAGCGGGAGGGCGAATCGTAGCCGCACCGTGCTGCCACCTCACCCACACTGCCCGCGCTGGTCTGCAGCATGGAAAGCGCCGAGTTCAGGCGCACATCTCGCAGCACGGTCCGCAGGCTGGTGCCTTCCGCCTCAAGGCGTCTGCGCAGGGTGCGGTCGCTCACGGCCAGATGCCGAGCAATGCCTGCCACCTCCCACTTGCGGGCGGGGTCCATGCCCACCATGAAGGCGCAGCGTGCGCTCCATGTTGCGGCCTTGTCCCAGATGGAAGGCAGGCAGGTGCTGCGGGCGGCAATGAGCGCAAGCACCGTTTCAAGACAGAGGGAAAGCACGGCCTGCTCGCCCGGGCACTGGTGCGCCATATCCAGAAAGTGCGCAATGGAGCCGATGAGCGGCGCATCGACCCGCACGCGCAGGCCATCCGTCACCGTTCCGGTCTCCGGACCGGGGGATGCGCATGCCAGACCGGCAGCCCGTGCGAGCTGCTCTTCATCGAATGCAAGACACAGGGCCATGTACCGGCCTGAAACGCTGTCGGGATGGTTTTCCCCGCTGAACGGAATACGGGGCGGGAGCATGAACATGCTCCCTGCGGGAAAGACCGTGCTTGCCTGCCCGGTGGAAAGCACCTTTTCTCCCTGCAACACCAGAACAGCACAGGCACCGGAAAACATGACAGAGTGCAGCCTGTGCCACTGCACGGCATGGACGGTGGTGTAGGCGTTGACTGGCAACCCTGCGGCTGATTGCGAAGAGGCCGGAAC
>JBKEAK010000087.1:0-5814 GCA_047972125.1 Halodesulfovibrio sp. | reverse complement strand
TTGGCGTTAACTTCGGCAATCACAACCTTGGCGGCATTCAAGCTGGGAACGCCGTAAGAGGCCAGATCGCCAGAGTGCGCGCCGGCAACGCCAATTTTAATGGGTTCCGCAGCCGTTGCGGGCGCAGCAAGTGCCACGCAGAATGCCATTGCAGCAAGCCAAGTCATACCTTTTTTCATCTCCGCCCTCCGCGAGAAAAGATGTGCGCATAAACGATGCGCCGCTTGTGGATGAAGGCTTTTCTATTGCCTCATTGCGGGCATCCTGTCAATGCGCATATGGCGCGGCAATTGAAAGGATGCAGTGTGCCAACCCGCCGGATAGCTTGCTAAAAAAGATATTCCAGTAAAACAGTGTGCTCACCGCGCAAGAGCTGAGCGCAGGGCATGCACACCCCTTTCCATGGATTCTTCTGACAGGTGCGCATAGCCCATAATCAGTTCATCTGCATGCGCACCATCGCGGCACAACGAATGCTGTTCTACAGGCACGGCGAGCACCCCCTGCGCGCGCATGGTTGCCAGAACTTCTTCAGAAAAGCAAATACCGGGAAAGCGCGCCACCATGTGCAAGCCCGCAGCCTGCCCGCTGACGGAAAATGCCTTGCCAAAGTGTCGGCGCAGGCATTCCAGCAAGAAAAGCCGTTTGCGCCTGTAAAGCTTGCACATCTTCCAGATATGCCGCTCCAGGCCGCCGCTGGTGATAAAGGCAGCCAGCGTGCGTTGTGAAAGGGCATCCGTATGCACGTCCGTGTACTGTTTTTCTTCTGCCCACCGGCCCGCAAGATACTGCGGCACAACGGCAAAGCCCAGGCGCAGGGCTGGCGCAAGTATTTTGCTGAAGGAACCGATATATATGACCCTTTCTGATGCCAGTTCACGCAGGGCGCTTACGGGGCTTCCTTCAAAGCGAAATTCTCCGTCGTAGTCGTCTTCCACCAGCATGCAGTTACGCTGACGGGCAAAATCCACCAGTGCCTGACGCCGCTGTGCGGAGAGGATGCCCCCCGTGGGGTATTGGTGCGACGGGGTCACATAGACAAAGGCGCAACGGCGGGTTGTGCGCTCCGTAAGGTCTTGCAGACGGCTGACATCCATGCCTTGAGCGTCCGCCTTGATGCCCTCAATTGCATATCCGGCGCGTGAGATAACTTCCACCAATCCCCGGTGCACGGGGTCTTCTACAATTGCCAGTGCATCCGGGCGGTTGAGCAGCCGCGCCACCAGCCTGAGGCCCTGTGTCGCCCCTGTGGTGATCATGATCTGCCCCGGCTCTGCGCGAAGCCCGCGCATACGCAACAGCCATCCGGCGATGGCCTGCTGCAGTTCCCCAACTCCTGAAGGGCTGCTGTAGCGCAGGGCTGATGCGGGTATGGCATCGCAAACCTGGCGGTACAGCCTGCCCCATTCTGCTGCGGGAAATTGTTCCAGAGCAGGAATGCCGGACTGAAAGTTTACAAGACCCGCTGGGTCGGTGCGCCTATCCGCGACCGCCGGGACATGAGCCTCAACTGTGGGCTGTTCGTAAATCTGAATCTGCGGGCGTATGCCCTGCGCAACGCAAGTTCCGGAACCGCGGCGGGATTCTATGTAGCCCTCGGCAAGCAACTGGTCATAGGCTTCAATGACCGTGCTGCGGGCCACATCCAGATCTTTTCCCAGTTGGCGGGTAGAGGGCAGCCTGTCGCCGCCAGACAGATGTCCATTCAAGATGAGCGTCTTGATCTGCGCGCATATCTGGCGGTTTAGGGAAAGGGGGCTTTGGGCATCAAGGCTAAGCCACATGGTGCACCTGTAATTGGTATGGAAAAAAATGCATAAATGTGGAGCTTACTAAAACCACTTTGTCCACGCTAGCCTCTCACACGCCCGATGGCAATAGAGCTGCAGCGCGTTGGGCGTATTCAAAATTATATGCCCTGATTCTCTATGACACGGCATTAAATGAGGGAGGCAAGCAATGAGTTTATGCGAAAACAGCGCGACAACTGCGCCAGAAGGCACGGCTGCCTGCATGCCGCAAACGGAAGAACCGTTGATGACGCAACCCCAGGCTGTCCGGCCCTGGGGGGCGTGGATCAGTCTTGCCCTTGCCATGAGCATAGCGGGCAGCGCCGTGGTAGCCGGAAAGCTGCTTGTGGGCAGTGTGCCTGTTTTTTTGGCAGCAGAAATGGGGCTTGGAACTGGCCTGCTGGTGATGTTGCCGCAGCTATGGCTGCGGCGAGAAACTGCAGCGCTTGACGGGCGCACCCATGTAACATTGGCCCTTCAGGCCTTGTGCGGCATAGCATTGTACCGGGTATGCACTTTTGAAGGGCTGCGCTTTACCAGTGCTGCCTCTGCGGGATTGATGAGCAGTGCCGCTCCAGCGGTTATTGGTTTGCTTGCATGGGGAATGTTGCGGGAGAGGCCCCCACTGCGGCGCATCGCGGGCATAGCCTGTGTGAGCCTTGGGCTTGCAGCAATAAACATTTCTCCCTTTTTGACTGCGCAGACAACAGGTTTGGAGGGTGCGGGAGACACGGGGGGCGAAGTGTGGCGCACCTTGCTGGGCAATGGTCTCGTGCTGACAGCTGTGCTGTGCGAAGCGGCGTTTTCTGTGCTCAGCAAGGCTCGTTGCCGCCCAATGTCGCCCCTGCGGCGAACAACATTGGTGTCGCTTTATGCCTTTGCCATGCTTTTGCCCATGACGCTTTTTGAAGCTCGGGATTTTGATTTCAGCATGTTGTCTGGAGCGGCTATGGCGGGGATTGCGTATTATGGCGTGGCGGTTTCGTACCTTTCATACGTGCTGTGGTTTAGGGGGATTGCCCATGTTCCTGCCAGTGCCGCCGCAGCCTTTACCGGCCTTGTGCCCTTAAGCGGCGTGGCGCTTTCGTGGTTGGTGTTGGGGGAGCAAATACTTTTGACGCATCTCGCCGGGCTTGTCTGCGTGACTGCGGGCATATGGCTTTCGTGCGCGGCAAAAGGGGCGCAGGACGGGGTGGGCGACGCAACGCCCAACAAAATATCCGACAGTGCGCCCGACAGCACGAGCCAAGATAGCCAATAGTGGCTAGCCGCAGCCTGCTCCTGATTTCTGATCGCATTGCCTGCGGCAACGCTCAAATAAAAAAGGGGGGCAAATGCCCCCCTTTTTTATTCAATCAATCCCGTGGTCGGGAACTATTCTTCTTCGCCTTCAAACTTGATGAACCCGGGGTTCACGTTGACCATGGCGTTGACGATCAGTTCCACCAGGCCGCCGTAGGCGAAGTTGTTCTTGGAGTACAGGTCGTTGTGCTCCAGGACTTCGCGGATCTGGCCCTTGCAGTTGGAGCAGGGAGCGCAGATGTACTTGCGGGTTTCCGGTCCAAGGCAATCCTTGAAGGCTTCGGCGATCTGCCACATCTTTTTGCGTCCGGAGATGTTGCCGCGCCATTGTTCGATGTTGTTACGGGTCATAATGGCAAAGCCGGACCCGCCGCCGCAGCAGTAGTTGTCTACGCCGTGGCAGGGCATTTCGCGGAACATGGGGGCAATCTTGCGCACGATTTCGCGCTGGGGCTCAACAATGCCCATGAGGCGCACGATATTGCAAGGGTCGTGCAGGGTCACGGGGAAGTTGTTGCGCGAAGGATCAAGCTTGAGGCGGCCCGACATGACGATGTCGTGCAGGGTCACGTAGCAGCTTTCGCGCGGCACCTGATATTCGAAGGGGATAACGCGGTCAGCGATAACGGTCAGGGCCTTGTGGGCATGACCGCATTCACCGATGACGATCTTCTTCACGCCAAGTTCTTTGGCGGCCATCATGTGCTGCAGGGCGATACGGGCGGTCTGGGCGTCGTCGTAAAACACGCCGTAGTTCACGCCGTCGTACGCAAGGGCCTTGCTGGAGAGCGTCCAGGAAAGACCAGCTTCCTGGAAGATCAGCGAGAAGGCGGCGATGTTTTCAGGCCAGGCCATCACTTCGCCAGCGTTGTGCAGCAGCATGATGTCTGCACCCTGCACGTCGAAGGGAGTTTCAATGCCCACGCCGGTGATTTCGGAGTAGTCCTCGTCGATGAACTCCACGTTTTCTTTCACCACTTCAGGCGTCATGCCGGTGGAAGACCCGCACTTCATCTGGTTCATGGTGCCTTTTTCGTGCAGTTCGCGGGGGTAGATGCCCAGCTCCTGGCTGAAAAGCTTGCGGATTTCGCGGGCCAGCAGGGCATTGTCCACGCCGATGGGGCAGGTCTGCGCACAGCGGCGGCAAAGGTTGCAGCGGTAGGCCAGTTCGCCAAGGCGAGCCACGGTCTTCCAGTTCAGGCCCATGTCGCCGTAGCGCCACTTGGCAAGAGGTTCTTTCTTCACATACTGCTTGTAGATGCGGCGAAAGATTTCAGAACGGAAGTTGGGGCGGTACATTTCGTTTCTGCCAGACATCTCATAGAGATGGCAGGCTTCGGAGCAGGAGTTGCACTGGGCGCAGTAGTCCATGCTGGTTTCAAGCATGGGCAGGAAGGTCCAGTTGTTTTCCTTGGTAAACAGCTTGCGCATGCCGTTAAGGAACTTGTTGACCAGTTCCTCTTCTTCTTCCTTGTTCTTGGGCGAGGGGATGTTCAGCACGCACACGTCGTCAAGGATGCAGGCGGTGTTCTGCTTCTGCTCGTCGGTAAAGGGCTTCCAGGGCATGGTGTGCATGTCCACGGGGAGCTCGGGAATGTTCTTGAGGTCAATGCTGACCATCTGCCCTTCGGCAGTGGAAACATCTTTCAATTGCAGGGTATCTTTCATAGCGGAACTCCCTAGTCTTCCTTCTTGGGGGCTGTGGGATTGGTAGTGGCCACGTCCACCCAGGTCTTGGGCTGGCCGTCGCCCGCGATGTGTTCTGCAGACCAGGTCACGTTGAACTTCAGCGCGTCCATGATCTTCTGCTGATTCTTGGTGCTGTAGTTGGTGGGTTCGTCACCCCAACGGATGTCGTGGTAGGTGAAGTACTTCATGAAAACGTGACCCATGTGGGTCATGGGAATCCAGATCAGCAGGAAAAAGCCCACCAGCAGGTGCATGCTGAACAGCACGTTGGTCTGCGGGGCAAAGTGGAAGGTGATCAGATTATACATGAAGGTGCGGGCCAGCTCGAAGTAAGAGGGGGCAGAAGCCCAGGCAGCAAGGCCAAGCACGCCAAAAAGGACGAAAACAAGCAGGTTGAAGTAGTGTTCGGGGGTGCTGTAGCGGCGCAGGCCTTCATCGGCACGACGGCGCAGAACAAGGCTGATGCCGCCCACGATGATGCACAGCGTACCACCCAGCACACAGGCGCTGATGACATTGCCAACAAGAACCATAAGGCCGCCCTGGGGGTCGAGGCCCAGAAGCTGCGCAATGGCGGAGCACAGCACCACAATGGTACCACCCATGAGCATGTACATACCCACATGGAAGGGGTAGGTGCGCACCCACAGCTTGATGTTGTGCTCAAACGTAGCGTGCAAGAAAAGAACTTCGGTCAGCAGAGCCTTCACATCACCCATGTGAACGATGTGGCGAGGCTTGGTCCACCAATCCTTTTCTTCCATAAAGCTGCCGCCGTACACTGTCTTGGAGCCTTCATGGGGCACAGGGTACAGTTCCCAACGCACATGCAGCGGGCTGGCTGCAAGGTACGATTTGATCTTGAGGTAGGCCATGCAGAAAAAGCCGGCTACCGCCAAATAGCCAAGAATGTAAAAAAGTGTGGTCATGCGTTTACTCCCGTGGGGTCAAGATGCCGCTAAGTCATGGGTTAGTTGCGGCCGGCACAGCCGACACGCTTTCAAGCCCGGCATGCGTCTGCCTGCCAGCAACC
>JBKEAK010000086.1:0-2329 GCA_047972125.1 Halodesulfovibrio sp. | reverse complement strand
GCTGACGGGTTCATGCGCTACTGAGCCTTTGCCGGAGTCTCACCGGCGGACTTGGACTGTTCCGTAGAGGCGGCCTTGGTTCCGGCGCCGTCACGCACTTCCACTGCCAGACCGGGGGCAAGCCGCACCTGTCCGTCAAGGGCGACCCGTTCACCGGCATTCAGCCCCTTTGCGATGACGGACCTGTCACCTGAAAGAAAATCCACGGTCACAAGGCGGTCTTCCGCCTTGTTTTCGGGCGTGATGACATAGACATAGGGGCCGTTGATGCCGTCCATGATGGCAGCGGTGGGAATAAGTATGGCATCGGGCTTTTCACGCAGCACCAGTCCGGCCCTGACAAACTGGCCGGGCCACAGCTTCTTGTCGGCATTGGCATACTGCGCGCGCAGCTTGATGGTGCCGGTGGTCGTATCCACGGTGTTGTCCATGGCGGTCAGCACGGCCTTGATGGGAGGAACGGAGGTTCCCTCTTCTCTGGTGCTGTCGGTTCTTCCCGTGGCAGGGGTGATGTATACGGGAACTGCACCCGCCTGCTTCATGGTCATGACATCGGGCAGATATTTTTCCGGCAGGGAGAAGGAAATGGAAATGGGTTCAAGCTGGTTGATAACACACAGGGTGCGGTCGTCGTTGGCCTTGATCACGTTACCTTCGTTCACCTGAACAATGCCCACGTTGCCGGATATGGGGGCGCGGATAACCGTGTAGCTGAGGTCGAGCTGGGCGCGCTCAAGCGTTGCCACGTTCAGCTGTATGTCGCTTTCAAGCGATTTGGCATCGGCGTAGGTCTTGTCGTACTGCTCCTGCGCAACGGCGTTGATCTTGTTCAGCTGCGCATAGCGCTTGAGGTCCTTGTTGGCTTTTTCCAGCAGAATGCGGTTGCGGCTGAGCTTTGCCTGCGCTTCGCGTATGGCAAGCTCGAAGGGGCGCGGGTCCAGCCTGAAAAGCAGATCGCCCTCGCGGACACTCTGGCCGTCGCGAACCTTCTGTTCCACGATGGTGCCGCCGACCTGTGTTTTGATTTCCACAGTGGCCTGTGGCTGCACGTTACCCACGGCGGTAACTATATATTGTGCGGGTTCCTGTGTTGCCGTGGCAACAAGAACCGGTACTGCGCGTTTGCCCTTGGCGCTTTCCGGCGCATCACCGGAGCAGGCTCCCAGAAGAAGAGAGAGGCAGAGCAGCAGGGGCAGCGTGAGAGCAGGGGGAAATACGAGGCTTGGGCGATGAACCATGAAGTGTCTCCGTGGTGGGGCGTGGGCGTTGCCGGAACACCGGAAGGCGTTCCCGTGTGGGAAGGAAGTTTGTCAGAACGCGGCTTGCAGTCAATAAGAATTTTAGCCTGTTTATTGACGGGTTGCGCTGCTTTTCGAATGGGTTGGCAAAAGAGGTCTGACCAATCAGGCGGTTATGATCAAGTCTTCATAATGCCGTTTACAGCGGGGGATAAAAAATCCATAACGGCGGCACGGTCCCGTGCGTTATTTCCGGTCCGGCAACAGGTTGCCGCAGCTGGTCTTGCGCATGCAAAGACCATGATACAGTTCATGAGGTAAGGCCATGATAGTGGATACCATTGATAACTGGCGCAAATATGCTTTCGGCCCTGCATGGGAAGCGGCGTTCCGTTTTCTGGAAGGCCTGTCTCCCGATGTGGCAACCGGCAGGCACACCATAGACGGAACCGACATTTTTGCCGAGGTGGCGGAATACGAGACCGTGCCGGAAGAGCGTAAGCCCTATGAATCGCACAGGGAATATGCCGATGTGCAGTTTCTTCTGCGAGGCAGCGAGTGGCTGGACTATGTACCGCTGGGCACGCTTGCCGTGTTTCAGGAATATGACCCCGCTCGGGGAGACTACATGCTGCATACCCGCGCCGGAGCACCGGCAGCCCGCGTTACGCTGGGGAACGGGGTGTTCTCTGTGTTGTACCCCGAAGATGTGCATGCACCGGGTGTTGCCAAAGAGGGCATTCCCGAACCGGTGAAAAAGGTTGTGGTGAAGATTCGTCTTTCCCGGCTGCAGGGGCGGTAGCTCCGCTTTTGGCCTTGCCTGTAAAGTGATTTGCAGACTGGTCTGCAGGCAGGGCAGGGAATAGGAAAAAATGATGCGGCGGCATGCCTTTCAACATGCCGCCGTATTGTTATGTGTATATGTTTTGCTGTTGTAATCCCGTGGGTGCCTGCAGGCGCAAATCCGTGTGCTGATCAGCAGGTGCAGGCAGGTGACTGCTCTGTGCCCGTAGCAGGTTGATGCAGGGGCAGACAGACATGGAAGCATGAGCCCTTGCCAAGTTCGGATTCCACCCTGATTCTGCCATGGT
>JBKEAK010000085.1:0-6465 GCA_047972125.1 Halodesulfovibrio sp. | reverse complement strand
GATAGCTTCTACAAAACCTTTTCGAATCACACGGCGGCTAGGATTTACCAAAATATCAATAACTATCTGTTCACAAGGTGGAGGAGAGCCACTGGGAATTTTGGGGAGATGAGAATGATCTCTCCCACTCGTTTCATATTCGTCTATCTGTTGAACCCCTTGCCAATAGACATATTCACGATCACAGACCCAAGCCTGAAGAAATCCCTTTGTTTTCCTAAATACTTCAACCCAATCACACCACGGAACAAACATTCCATCTCTATCACATCGGATAGAAATTAATTGGTATGTCGAAAATGATATCGCCAACAACCCATATCCCAACACATCAACCTCAATATTATCATAACCACGCTTTCTAGCATATGCTTCTATCTGCTTTTCTGTTTTATTTTTACCATTTCTGTATATAGAAACAGAATACCCTTTATAACTATTCAATACAGAAGAAAACACTTTCCATATTTCGATAGAATTAATTGCGCTCGATGCAAAAACTATATCAACACCAACCTTGCTCACAGGCCAAACTCCTTAACAATTAATTCAACATTATGATCCGCTGCATATTCTTTGAGGGCATTTTTCGCAAAAGCTCCTCCTCCCGGTTGAACACGCAAATCAAGCCGAACCTTCGCCAACTTTCCATCAACCAGTACTCCTGCCCCTCTGTCTGGGCTCAAAACCGCAATGTGATCTTTCATTCTCGCCTCCCAAGACTTTCCCCGAGTATCAACTGTTTTCAAACTAACAACAGTATCACCTTTTTGAAAATCAATTAACGGGAAATAGCCATTCCGCTCCTGACCAATATTATACCAATCTTTATACTCAGTTTCAGCAAGTCGCTTCTCTATGTCAACGCCGCGCTTCATCCCTTCTTGCTCCCAGACACTTGCAAGAATAAATGCCCCACCAAACTCACCGCTCTGGTCTGGAGTTACATGGCTTCCAATTTCCGGGCCTTCAGGAACATATATATACTTTTCTGGGAACTTTTGCTGCGAAACAGGGGTAACCAGCACAACAGGCTTATTTTCTTGGCCTGCCGGGAATATGGTGACACTCTCTATATCTATCGGAGGATGAGCAGGGAAAACTAGAATATTCCCCTTAGTGTCAGCTTCAACAATCACCCGTTGAAAGCCACTTGAACCAGCATTCACATAGGCTTCACTACCTACTACCAGCCCCCCATCATCCCCTTCTTCAACTTGGACAAAAACGTCAGTTCCATCAATCTTGGCAAATGTTACGCGGCCATTATCATATGCCACGGGAACCAAATTTGCTTTAGCTCCCCCCACAGAAGCAACAACATTGCTCCCGTCACCGCTCACAAGCTGTACAGCTGCCGCAACGAGCTGGGCAAGGCTCCCCTTGGCAATAAACTTTTCTACAATATGCGCCAAATTCCTTGCGGCTTCTTTCTCTGCTTCGGTCACTCCTCCAGGCACAACCGCAACACCGGGCACCAACACAGGAACAGCTGGGGCAAAGGAGCACAACAAACCATCACTATTAGCATCTATTGTTATTTTTAAATTTTCACTTTTGAAAAGCCTGCTGTAGTATGCAGCAAACTCACCAAGCTCTTCTTCCGACAGCTTTGAAGTGTCACCATCATATTTGGCTGCCAACCTTTTCACTTTTAGGGAAGCCTCAAAAAGCACTCTAAATTCAGGATCGCCTGCAAGCTTCGCGGCTTCTTCATCACTCTTGTTTGCCGCCTTAAGATAGTCATACACTCTCTTTATTCTTAATGCTTGCGGCCTCAACTCTACAGGCAACACCTCTCCAATAACCTTAACCCATGCGTCAGCATCTTTCCGTATCCCCTTAAACCCACTTGAGATCTCCTTCAGCACAGCCGAGTCGATATACACCGACACGGCCGTTTCAGAGTCCTTGGTAATCTCCTGCGCACGGGCGAGGTCGCGGTTCAAGCCTTCAAGCCCTGCGTTAGGGTCGGAACGGATAATGATGGTGCCTTCACCGATGGTGGCACGGTTGATCTGGCGGCGGTCTTTGGAGGAATAGTCAACGCTCACCGAACCGGAAGGGCTGTGGAGTCCTTTATCGGAATCATCGTCAGCCCCAGTCTTCGTAGCAGCTGCTTTAGAACCGGACTCAGTACCGAGAATACTATCCCATGACTTCTGGGTAGAATAACCACCACCGCCGTAACTTCCGCTGACGCTCACACCAACATTGATGTTGCTGGCCTTGTCGTGGTCATGAATATCCGCATAGGTAAGGGTGTTGGTGTCCAGCTTCAGGTTGCCGTTCTTGGCGGCTATGACAGCCCCTTCCACGTGGGTATTGTCTTCCACACGGATATCTACCTTCTCTTCCCCAATAATGATTGTCTGGTCATGCACCCAGCCGGAAGAGTTTTTGCCTTTGCCCACATTGGCGGAAAGGCTGCCAGAAGCACCTGCGCCAATCATGACATCGGCAGACACTCCATAGGACGAAGAACTGCCGTCACTGTTGTCCTGTCTGCTGGCAACGGTAAGATCTTCTCCCACCTTCATGGTCACGGTTTCACCCTGCAGATGAGCGCCCGCAACAGTGGTATCTCGCCCGGAGGTGGTAGAAAGCTCCTTTTCGGCCTTCACCACGGCGTTTCTGTTATATGTGGATTCGTAATCGCTCTTGGAACCGCTGACCGAAGCGTAGGCATTAGCCCCCACGCCGACACCGTTTGCGCCCACATTGGCCTTGATACCACCGCCTGCGGCAACGGACATGCTGTCTGTATCCTGACGCATGGCACCAGTTGCAGACTCCACAGTCAGATCGCGCCCGGCATCCAGCGTAACGTTGTTGCCGGCATGAACTTGTGCGCCTTCAATGCCGATATCCTGATCGGCCTTCATGCTTACGTCATTTCCGGCCGAAATGGTGGAAGTGACGGGAGTTTCAGTTTCCGTATGTTCCGAAGACTGGCTCATGGAAAGCCCGCCTGTAACGGAAGCACTGGCTGAGGTGTTCAACACACCCTGCACAGCGGAGATACCGCGCATGGCCGCACTGACGGCGGTTATGCCCTTTTCGGCTCCGCCGCCTTTGCCCGCCTGCATGGCGGAGGGAAGCTCGGCAAGCTGGCGGATAGTGGACGTAACATTCTGTTTTACCGCTGCCTTAACGCCCACCTCCGTTTCGCGGACGAAACGGTCAAGCTCTTCAACATCCTGCGCCGCACTGACGTTGATATTCTCCTTGGCCGTCATGGTCACATCGTGGCCGGCCTCAATATGCGAAGAAACCTGATTGATATTACGGTCTGCCGTAACGGAAACGTCATTCCCCGCACTGACAATGGAGCCCCGGTTGTACTGCCCCTGAATGGTTTCGCCCACTTCAACGGATTTGGTACCCGCGCCGATGCTTATTTCATTCTCGCTGAAGCTCCAGCTCAGGCCGGTTGCTGTGGTCTTGCTGCGGGATTCGGATTTGCTCGATTCACGCCCCGGCACAAGGTTCACATCACGGCCTGCCGTTATGGTCACATCGTTACCGGCAGAAAGCTGCGAGCCTACCACGGTGGCATCATTGGCCGCCTCAACCGATACATTGTTACCGGCTGCTATCTGCGAGCCCACGTTGGTCTCTGCAGCTTCCTTGTTCATGGACTGGGTAGAGCGATAAATATCTATGCCCCCGCCGTGCACCCAGAACCCGGCGGAAGACTTGCTCTTTTCGGAATGTGAATAGTCACGGTTCTGCGCCGCAACGATTTTTACATCTCCTTCAGCACTTTTTATGCTCACATTGTTCTCTGCCTGCACGTCGCTGGCGGATATGGAGACATCTTTCTTCGCATTCAGATTGACGTTTTCACCGACAATGGCACTGCCGACCTGCGTCACATTCAGGCTGTCATTCTTGCTGCTTGAAGAGGACAGAAAACCCTTGCTGGAAGATGTCTTATGCTTCTCCCGCGTATTTTCCACGGCAGCGATGGTGATTTCACCCGTCGCATCAACGTTCACATCACCTGCCGCCGCAACGGTGCTGCCCAGCACGGCAACGTCCTGCTCCGTGCCAGAGGTACCGGCCTGAACGGTTATATTTTCGCCTGCCGTTACTGCCGAACCGTGGTTCGTAACGGTAAAAGAAGTCTTTCTGGTTGAGCCGCCGCCCCCGAAAAAGGTCTTTTTGCCGGAAGAACGATGCTCAGTGCTCACAACATTCTGCGTTGCAGCAATGGAAACGCCCTTGTCGGCCTTGAAGGCAACATTCTTCTCCGCATGAACATCACTGCCCGCAACGGTAAGCTCACCGCCTGCGGTCACGTCCAGATTGCCGCCTACATCAACATTGCTGCCTTCGTGACGCGCCGCATTCAGCTTCCAGTTTTTCATGTTGTGGGATTCGGTCTTGATCACACTGCCGATTTCCACATCGTTTCCGGCCTTCAGCGTGGCATCGCCGCCAGTGGCAATCCGCCCCGCCTGCACGCGGATATCGCGCCCGGCCTCCACATTCAGCGTTCCGGTGGCTGCGATGGTCGCAGTCTGATTCAGGCGGTCGAGGTGCCCAATTTCAAACGATTCCCTGCGGACGGACGTCTGGTTGATCACATCCTTCCCGGCCTTGAGGGTTACATCATCCCCCATGATGGAGCCGCTGCGGTTGAGAATGGTACCGGTGGCATCCACAACGAGCGTGGAACCCTCAAGACGCCCGCCGAGGTTCTGCACTTCGTCTGCTGTGAGCTGAACATCAGTGCCGGTTATATCGCCCTTGTTCACAAGGCTTGCAGTCTTGAGATGCACATTCTTGGCCGCGATCTTGGCCCCATTCCCCACAACCGTGGCGCGGGATGCCTTGGCCAGATACACCTTGGGAATCAGCACGGTCTGCCCGTTGTGCTCCTGCTCCACCAGCCAGACGATATCGCTGCTCAGGGCGTCCAGCTGCTCCTGTGTCAGCTCAATGCCTACGGTAAGATTCAGGGCTTTTCCCTCGGCCACGGCGTTGTTCATCAGCCCCAGCATCATATCCGTATCCGGCTGGCCAATGGAGGCGACAACGCTTCGCGAGTTCAGTTCCGCTATCTGCTGGCGGACCATCTGGGTCTCGAAATAGGCATCGCCCAGAAGCTTCTGATGGTGGCTGTCCAGATCCCAGCCCATACGGGTGAGGAAATAATCCGAGCCGTCGAAGGTGCCGAGGCTGGCTATGTGCGGATTCGTCTCCACCACATAGGGCTTGCCCGCCGGGGCCTCGGTAAACAGCGACCCCATGCCTGCAACAGCCGTATCAACACGCCCACCGGCCTCGCCGGGAGGAAGAGCCGGTCCGTCAGAGGCAGAGACTACCCCTTCATAATTGGTCGTGGCCTGAATGGTGTCGTTGTTGACTTCACTGGTGAAATCCAGATCAAGAGTGCCTGCGGCGGCAATGGTTGCGGGTACGGAAGAAATGGTTTCGTAATCATCGTGTGTGGCACGGTGCGGGCTACCGCCGCTGCCGCCTGCACGGTAGATCCAGTAGATGCGGTCAGTGTGGGAAACGTATGAAACCTTGGTCCCTTTGTTGACCAGCTTTTCGCCCTTCAGCGACATGTTATTCTTGGCCGCGATAAGGCCATGGTCGTTGGTCAGATTCTTCGCTTCTATCGTGATATCGCCACCGGCCAGAACCTGCGGCGTGGCGGTTTTGGAAACCACATCCTCACGGTACTTATAGGTGGTCTCCTCAAGCCCGCGAGTATCGTAAGGGCGCGATCCCCATGTTCTGGAAATATACCTTGCCACAGGCTCCTTACCGTCAAACCGTGGAACCCGCTTGGTATCTATAAGCGTCCGCTGAATATCGAGCAGCTCTATCTTGTTCAAAAAACTGCCCGCAGTAATATCAACATTCCCGTCCAACGACTGAACAAGTCCGCCTTCATTTGTGATGGCGACATCCACCGTTGGCGAAGATGCCAGAGAATCCCCCATGGAGAGATCGCCCTTGGCGACTATGCTGCCAGCCTTGTTGGTGATGGATGTATCCGCCAGCAGGGACGTTTTGCCGCCGCTGTAAGTCAGGCCGGAGTTCTCGATGACATCGGCCGTAACCGTGATATTTCCCTGCGCAACGAGTGTGCCGTCTTTGACAACATCCAACGTACCGGCAGCGATTTCTGCATTGGTATCTGCCTGCGCCTGCTTCAGGCTCAGCTTGCCGTCTGCGCTCAGCGAAAGGCTGCCTGCCTTCACGGCACCTTGCAGGTTCACGCCCACGCCCTTTTCCGTGGCGACCAGCAAAATCCGGTTAGCATACATGCCGCCAAGAGCAGCCGAGTCCACTGCAACCGTGGGCGCGGGACCGGCAGCGGGGTCGTCTGCAAGTGCGGTAGCCGCTTCTGTGGCAGGATCGTAGCTGTTACGCCCTGCTACAAGCGCCAGACGTTTGGCATGCACATCGGCCGCAATGGTGGCAGCCCTGCTGAGAATGGTGAAG
>JBKEAK010000084.1:0-11943 GCA_047972125.1 Halodesulfovibrio sp. | reverse complement strand
GATAGAATCTGCGGTGAGATATACTCAGAGCTATTCGAAAGATTTAATCTTTTAAGAAATTTTGACTATGAAAAATGGGGGCAGCACATAGTCTATGGTCAACAGGGCATTAAACACAACGTAGTGCAAGCGTGGGCACAACAAGCGCCTATGGTAATAGGGTGGAACCCTAAGCCAACAAACCAGTTTAATTGTTCTTATTGTATAAAAGCTATCTTAGAAGATGGCACTGAACGCTACATAAAACGGAGAGCACGAATCCAACGTTTCAGTAAAAAGGAAGCAGAGCGGGAAATTGAATTTTACCACAGCCGCAAAAGTGAATCTGACCCCTTTTGCTACGGAAGTGAAAGTGACCTGTTTGGAAAATATTCAAGCATTGCTAGGATGTTAGCCGTAGGAGAAAAAGCTTTGAATATTTCAGAGCTTAAAGTGACAAAATATTCTAAGCTATTTGAGAGTGAAGAGTACGAAAGTGTTTATTACTATGCACCACTATTTTACCTTGTAGAAGCTCAAACAGAAGAATTGTTAGCCCCTCTGGGGAAAGTCTTTTTATTCTCAAATCCACTTAATTTCTCAAAGCATATTGAAAGTTTAAATGGAGTTGGCGTGTCTTTAGTGGATTTTACAACACACATTATTGCTACAGATTCTGAGTTTGACACTTTTATGAAAGCTATTCTTCAAGATGGACTCGAATGTATTATTGATCCCGTAATTGGAAAATACGGAGAACTTATTAAGGGGCTCTTTGTAAAAGATTTAAATACGATAATTCATGATTATGGAAACAATGTGGGAACAATTTAAATAAAATGTAACAAATAGGGATGTATAGCAACTTTTAAAATCATCTTACTGATTTGATTTTGTCCTGGCGCCTTGATCCTGACTCGAATCGACAAATATTTAAGGACGAGAGCAGGTCAAGTTCATTGACCTTTTCATCGTATATCTTCCTGCCCGGCGGAGCCAAAAATACCGGAAATGACTTTGTCAGCAGTTAAAAAGGCCGATGTCGTAGAGACACCGGCCTTTTGATTTTTGTGTATCGGGCTTAGAGCCGGATGGATGAATACAGCTTGGCGAGCCAGGGGCGGGAGTAAATCTGCAGCCGCATCATCATCCACGAGGCAGGCTTGTCCTTGGCCTTGAAGCGGTGGATATGCGAGGCGCAACCGGCGGGGTTGGGTCCCATTTCGGTGGTGAAGAAACAGCGGAAGCCGAGGTCCTTGCCAATGGAAAGGGCATCGGGTGAGAAGGCTCCCCACGGCCAGCACAGCGAGCGTTCCGGCCTGCCGAGTTCTTCTTCGATGGTCGCCTTGGCCTTAGAAAGTTCCTGTCGCAAAGCGCCCTGCAGGCTCATGCCGTCTTCGTAGCTGCCGAGTTCATCTTTGGAAAATCCTTCCACCAGCGCTTTCAGGCGTTCCATATTGCCTGCCTCGGCAAAGAAGGCGTAGGCTGCGTCTGTTTCCTGCGGAACCAGTTCGCGAATGGCGGCAAGCAGCCGCTGCGAAGGGATGAAGGCGCGGTTGGCAAGCCGGGGCAATGCCTTGAAGCGGGGAAGCCCCCATATGACATCGGAATCGACCCGGTCAAAGGTGCGGGTACGCTTTTCCGGCTGATAGAAACTGTCATATTCCGGGCTGATGAAGACTGATTTGTGCCATGCGGAATGGCAGGAAACGCGCATGACACCGCTCTTTTCCATGAGCCGTGCCTCTTCCCAGTTCAGGAAGAGGTCCTGCCGTTCATCAAAGCCGAGTTCATGCTTCACATACGGCTGATCCACGCGGGGCAGGGCGTCTGCGGAGCATTCGTTGTTCCATACCTGCTTAAGGGTCTTGCGCGGCGTATCGGCAGGTTCAATCTTGCCGGTCACGGCAAAGATGGTACCCTTGTGTCCGTACTTTTCCAGAATGGGATAGGCATAAACATAGTTATCCAGAAAACCGTCATCAAAGGTTATGAGAACAGACTTGTCCGGCAGGGGCTTGCCCTGAATGAAGAAGTTCTCGGCATCGTCCAGCCCTATGCCGCGCCAGCCGTTGCGCGCCATGGCTGCGCAGTGCTCCTCGAACAGTTCGGGAGAGACGGCAATGGGGTTCTTCCAGCGTGATATGTAGTGGTACATGAGTACCGGAACGGAGCTCGTCATGATGCTTTGATGCGGGGTGTGGTTGACTATGAATTGTGGTGCGTTATGTTAGCATTCGAAAATGCAGAACGCTCGTCTGCATTGATAACGGCGGGAATCCGCCAGTCGTCTTACGAGGAGAGCTATACGAGATGGGAGTTGAATACAAGGATTATTATAAATTGTTGGGCGTTTCCAGAAGCTCATCAAAAGACGATATCGCAAAGGCCTTCAAGAAGCTGGCCCGCCAGTATCATCCTGACCTCAATCCGAACAACAAGGAAGCGGAAGCCAAGTTCAAGGAGATAAACGAGGCTTACGAGGTGCTCAAGGATGAGGAAAAGCGCAAGCTGTATGACCAGCTTGGCCCCAACTGGCAGCATGGGCAGAACTTCCAGCGTCCTCCCGGTTTTGAGAATATGAATTTTCAGGGTGGCGGCGACTTCAGCGACTTGTTCGAAACCATTTTCGGAGGAGGAGGGGGCTTCAGGCGTTCCGGCGGCTTCGGTGCCGACCCGTTTGGCGGCTATGCCAACAGGCCGCGTCGCGGACGGGACATTGAGGCAACGCTGAACCTGAGCCTTGAAGAGGCGTATAATGGCGGCAGAAAGGCCGTTACCATTCAGGACGGCGGCGCCGCCAAGACCCTTGAGGTGAATATTCCTGCCGGTGTGAAGGACGGTGCGAAGATACGCCTTTCCGGTCAGGGCGACAAAGGCGCTGCGGGTGGCCCCAATGGTGATCTGTATCTCAAGGTTGCCATCATGCAGCACCACAGGTTCAACCTTGATGGGGTGAACGTGGTGCTCGACCTGCCGCTCGCTCCATGGGAATCCGTGCGTGGTGCAACCGTGCGTGTTCCCACGCTGGACGGAGAGATTGAACTGAACATTCCCCCTGGCATGAGCAGCGGGCGCAAGTTGCGCCTGCGCGGCAAGGGATTGGGCGGTGCCTCGGCACGGGGCGATCAGTTTGTCCGCATCATGGTTAAGGTGCCTGATTCCCTGACGGAACAGGAACGAGCCCTGTGGGAGAACCTGCGGGATATTTCCGGTTTTACCCCGAGAGACTTCTAGTCCGTTTCCGGGGCGGCGTTACCGCAAGGAAAACGCCGCCCCGTGCAGCTTGAAGAAACAATGCCTGCGGAGGCCAAGATGGATAAGTATCGTTATGACGAGGATCTGCCCATTCAGTCCGACTACATTGCCTGGGCGGAGTTTCTTGAGCTGGCTGCGGTGCATCCCACCCGGCTTGGCGAGCTGATGGAACTGGGATGGCTGAACCCTGCGCGCACAGCGCAGGAAGAATATCTTTTCACGCGCAGAGATGTGTATCGTATCCGCAAGCTGGAACGCATCTGCGCAGACTTCAACCTGCCCGCACTTGGCGGCTCCATTATCGTGGACCTGCTGGACCGCATAGACCAGCTGGAGCGCAAGGTGCAGGAACTCGAATTACTGGTGCGGGACTGATTTGTCCTGACACACACTGCATATACGGGAGAGATGACGCATGAATCTGAACCAATTCACCGAAAAATCACAACTTGCCATCAGCGAGGCGCAGAACGTTGCCATCCGTCTGGGACACCAGCAGGTGGACGTTGAGCATCTTGTGCAAGCGCTGGTGGAGCAGGAGAACGGGCTTGTCAGCCGTCTGCTGGAACAGATGGGGCATAAGCCCAAGGCGTATCTCGAGGCATTGGGCAAGGAATTGCGCAAGCGGCCTTCTGTCAGCGGTCCCGGCGTGGGACCGGACTCCATCTATGTCACGCCTCGCCTGAACCGCATGCTGGTGCGTGCGCAAGATTTTGCCAAGCGCCTGCAGGATGAATACGTGAGTGTGGAACATCTGTTCTGCGCTGCGCTTGATGAACCTGCAAGCAGCGAAATAGGCCGGGTGAACAAGGAATTCGGTCTGACGCAGGACAAGGTGCTCGCCGCACTGACGCATGTGCGCGGTGCGCAGCGTGTCACCTCGCCCAACCCTGAAGACACTTATGAGGCGCTCAAGAAATACGGGCGCGACCTTGTGGAAGAAGCCCGCAAGGGCAAGCTGGACCCCGTGATAGGCCGCGATGCGGAAATTCGCCGTACCATCCGCATCCTGTCCCGCCGCACCAAGAACAACCCTGTTCTCATCGGCGAGGCCGGTGTGGGCAAAACCGCCATCGTGGAAGGTTTGGCGCATCGCATACTCAATGGCGACGTGCCGGAAAGCCTGAAGGACAAGAGCCTCTTTGCGCTGGATATGGGAGCCCTCATTGCGGGAGCCAAGTATCGCGGCGAGTTTGAGGAACGCCTCAAGGCCGTGCTCAAGGAAGTGGAAAAGGCCGAAGGCCGGATTCTCATGTTCATCGACGAACTGCATATCATCGTCGGTGCGGGCAAGACGGATGGAGCCATGGATGCAAGCAACCTGCTCAAGCCCATGCTGGCACGGGGCGAGCTGCACTGCATAGGCGCAACCACGCTGGATGAGTACCGCAAGTACATTGAGAAGGACCCCGCATTCGAACGTCGGTTCCAGCCCATTATTGTGGATGAGCCCAGCGTGGAAGATACGGTTTCCATTCTGCGCGGCCTCAAGGAACGGTTTGAAGTGCACCATGGTGTGCGCATCAGCGACTCCGCCATTGTGGAGGCGGTCACCCTGTCGGACAGATACATTTCCGACAGGCAGCTGCCCGACAAGGCCATTGACCTGATTGACGAAGCCGCCGCCATGATCCGGACGGAAATAGATTCGCTTCCTTCCGAACTGGATGAGGCAAACCGCAAGATCATGCAGCTTGAGATAGAACGAGAGGCCCTGCGTCGCGAGAGTGACGAAGGTTCTCGCGAACGACTGCGCAAGCTGGAAAACGAGCTTGCCGGGCTGCGGGAAAATCAGGCTGCGTTGCTGTCGCAGTGGGAACGCGAAAAGGGTTCCATCAACTCCGAGCGTAGTCTCAAGGAAGAGATCGAACGTACCCGTCGTGCCATTGAAGAGGCTGAACGCAATTACGACCTGAACCGTGCTGCTGAACTCAAGTATTCCACGCTGTTGAATCTTGAAAAGCAGCTGGCGGAATATCAGGCCGGTGAAGACAAGGATGGCAGGCTTCTCAAAGAAGAAGTGCATCCTGAAGATATTGCCGAAATCGTGGCGCGCTGGACCGGCATTCCCGTTTCCAAGCTGCTTGAGGCAGAGCGGGAAAAACTGCTGCGCCTCGGGGAAGAGCTGCATAAGCGGGTTGTGGGGCAGGATGAGGCCGTTACCGCCGTGGCGGAAGCCGTGTTGCGGTCCAGAGCCGGGCTTTCCGATCCCAACCGGCCCATAGGTTCCTTCATTTTCCTTGGTCCTACGGGCGTCGGCAAGACCGAACTGTGCAAAACGCTGGCAGCTTCGCTCTTTGATTCGGAAGAGAATATCGTTCGTCTCGACATGAGCGAATATATGGAAAAGCACACTGTGGCGCGGCTTATCGGTGCGCCTCCCGGCTACGTCGGCTATGACGAAGGCGGTCAGCTTACTGAGGCCGTGCGCCGCAAGCAGTACAGCGTGGTGCTTTTTGACGAGATAGAAAAGGCACATCCCGATGTGTTCAACGCGCTGCTCCAGATTCTGGATGATGGGCGTCTGACGGACAGTCATGGCCGGACGGTGAACTTCAAGAACACCATCATCATCATGACGTCCAACATCGGCGCCCCGCTCATGCTGGATGGCATAACCGAAGATGGCGAGTTCAGGCCCGGCGTGCGTGAAGAGGTCATGCACGAACTCAAAACGAGCTTCAGGCCGGAATTCCTGAACCGCGTGGACGAAACAGTGCTCTTCAGGCCGCTCATGCTCGACCAGATCAAGAGCATTGTCCGGCTGCTCATGGAACGCATGCAGGCCCGCCTTGCAGAGCGCTCCATTACCGTGGAGCTGGATGAGGACGCGGCTGACCATATCGCGCGGGTGGCGTATGACCCCATATATGGTGCACGCCCGCTTCGTCGTTATCTGCAGCAGCATGTGGAAACACCCCTTGCCCGCATGATCATTGCGGGCGAGCTGCAGGATGGCAGGCAGGTACGCATAGGGCTGAAAGGCGATAGCCTCGCATTCACCATGCTGTAAGCCGCATAGCAAGATATCTGGCGCGCTCCCGTTCATATGCGGGGGCGCGCTTTTTTTGTGGTTTGGCAGGGCAGGGGCTCAGGGCTTGCCGGAAGCATGAACGGTTTGACCAATTACAGATGGATCGTTTTGCGAGTATGTGTTTGCGGTAGTATTTTGTAATCGTTGCGCTAATGGTGGCATACGAAGCATGAAGCCATGCTGCATGCCGGACATGCAGAAGGCCCCGGTCGGGCAAGGTTGCTCATGCCCGCAAGTTTTGGTAAAGCACAGTTCGCCTTGAAATAGGCTCACACCGCTAACAGGGAGTGTATCTCATGCGGATTTTTTGGATGTGCGCTCTCGCACTTGCTCTTATAACCGTGACTGCCGGCTCCGCGCTGGCGCAAGGGGGACATCCCGTGATCAAGCTTGAAACCTCCATGGGTGATATCGTTCTGGAACTGGATGCCGAAAAGGCTCCCAAGACTGCCGCCAACTTCGTGCAGTACGTTGAAGACGGTTTCTACGACGGTACCATTTTCCATCGCGTTATCGACGGTTTCATGGTTCAGGGCGGCGGTTTTGATGCCAGCATGGTACAGAAGCCCACCCGTGACGAAATCGAGAACGAAGCCGATAACGGCCTCAAGAACCTCAAGTACACCATCGCCATGGCCCGTACCATGGCTCCTCATTCCGCAAGCTCCCAGTTCTTCATCAACGTGAACGACAACCACTTCCTCAACCATTCCGGAAAGACCATGCAGGGCTGGGGATACTGCGTTTTCGGCAAGGTGGTTGAAGGAACTGAAGTTGTGGACAAGATCAAGGGCGTTGCTACCGGTACCTACGGGTTCCACGAAAACGTTCCCACCGAACCGGTGACCATCATCAAGGCCACTGTGGTGAAATAAGCTTGTCGCCGCTTGATGCGAATATGAACCCCGCCGCAAGGCGGGGTTTCGTTTTGCAATCGCTGCGGCTTTTTATTATGAGGATTCCAAGTCGGGGGGGAGAATGAGAATAACCGCGAGGAGATCTGTAATGACTATCTGGACCCGTCTTGTTTCTCTCTGCGTATGCCTTGCGATGGTGGTGCAGCTTACCGCGTGCGGCATGATCCTGTACCCCGAGCGTAAAGGGCAGCGCCCCGGCCGCATAGATCCCGGCGTAGCCATTCTTGATGGCATTGGCCTGTTCTTTTTCATCATCCCCGGTGTAATAGCCTTTGCGGTCGACTTTGGTACCGGAGCCATCTACCTGCCCGGTCATCGTGCAGATTCCGGCGCGCTGCCGGAAACCACTGTGGTGAAGACCGATCCTGCCCTGCTTGACGAGAGCTACATTGAAGCCGTGGTGGAAAGCCACACCGGCAAGAAGGTGGATCTGAGCGCCGAAGGGGTTGTGCTTCGCGAACTGCGCTCGCCCGATGATCTTGGCGCGCTGGCAGTGGCCACGCGCTGATAGCGAGAACAATCTGCGATACGAAGAAGGCCCCGTTCAATGAACGGGGCCTTTTGCATGCGCGGGGTTGTGCTGGCTAACGCAGCAGGTCCATGACGTGGTAGTTGGCGTCCATGACTCTCTGCGAAAGAAGATTGACCACAAAGCGGTGCAAGGATGAGCTCAGCATAGGCTCCCTGATCTGCAGCTCATCAAGCGTGGCCTTGGAGAGCCGGTAGAGCACGCAGTTGCCTTCCGCAACAGCGGATGCCGAGCGGGGGGCCAGCGTGTAAATGCCCATTTCGCCGATAACCGTGCCCGGTCCCATCTTTTTTATGCGGGTGGTGCGTCTGCCGCCCAGTTCGAGCTGTATGGTCACCATGCCGCGTTCGATGAAATACATGTCCTTGGTCGTATCTCCCTGCCGGAAGATGTGCTCCTTGTTGGAATAGGTCAGCCTTTCCAGATAGGGCATGAGCAGGGGCAGCTTGTCCGGTTCGGGGAACGTGGGGGCAAGCATCTTTTCCAGCGTTTCATCAGCGAGAATGGAGGCTCCGGCTTCCCTGAGTATGTTGTCCTCGCACCATTCCAGCGCGTAGTCCATTTCCACGAAAGACATGGAAACACCGTCCGGCTCGTTGAGCGTGTAGCCGTTTTCTTCAAGCATCTGTTCAACTTCGAACGGAACATTGGTGAAGATGAGGGTAAAGCCGTTCTTGCGGGCAATGTTTTTGAACTGCGTAAAGCTTATGGTCACCTGCGAGGCAAGGCCGCTGACCCGTGAAAAGTCTATGATCAGGTACTTGAGCGGCGGTTCGTTTTCCGCATGCAGGCGCTGGCGTATGGCGGCAATGATGGGGGTAGTGGAGCCGAGGAAGATGAAACCCTGCAGGCGCATCAGGAGAATGGCATTACCACGGGATTTCAGTATGGCAAGATGTTCCGCTCCACGGTCCACGCGGCTGCGATAGGTGCTGCCGTTAAGTGTGTGCTTGATGACGGAAACCTTGCTGTAACGGCTTGCCAGAATGAGAATAGAGAACAGGAAGCCCGCTGCCATGCCGGCCAGGATGCCGAATGCCACGGCAATGGCGAAGACGAGCACAAGCAGGATGTAGTCGTCCTTCTTGGTCATCTCCCGCTTGGAATCCACAAGCCATTTGCGCAGTATGGAAAGCCCGAGGAAGATCAGCATGCCTGCCGGGATGAAGCGGGGCAGGTAGCCGAGCAGCGGGCCTGCCCACAGAATGGCCGAGCCGCAGATGAGGCCGGCTATTATGCCTGCCATGGGGCCTGTCTTGCCCAGCTTGCCCGCGGCCATGCTGCGGGAGATGGATATGGAACCGGGCAGCCCGCCGAGCAGGGCACTGATGGTGTTGGCCGTGGCGAGATTCTTCAGCAGTTTGTTGAGGTCCACCTCTTCTTCCACCAGCAGTTCCAGAGAGTATATCTTCTGCGCCAGCGAAAGTGTGATGAGCAGTGTTATGGCAACCAGATAGGGTGCCCCTTCAAGCAGGATGTCCCAGCGGATGTTGGCGAGAAGGCTTATGCTTGCCGCTTCCCACGGGAAGGATATTTCCGTCGGGGACATGAGCAGGTTCATTTCCTGCGCTGCGGGCAACGAGAATCCCCAGTAGCGCAGCAGGCCGTGACTTACGCCTGTGGCTATGAGGATGAGCAGAATGTTTATGAAGGCGTTTTTTGTTCTGTAGAGTGCCAGCGCGAGCAGCAGGCCGAAGGCGGCTGCCGGAATCCATTTCATGCAGGTTTCCAGCCCCCATGCGGGCAGCAGGGCCTTTATGCAGAAGGGATCGAGCGTGCTGAGATGCAGAGCGCCCTTGATGAGCAGAACACCCACCATGGCCAGCATGCCCCCGATGACGGGCTGCGGGATGTAGCGCAGAACTCTGCCTGCATCCATGAAGGCGGCGAGATGGGTGACGGCAGCCGTCATGACCGTGCAGGCGAGAAGTCCGGCCAGCAGGGTGGCACTTGTGGCTTCCGGCGTCAGCACTGCAGCCTTGGTCTGCATGAAGGTGCCGAACAGAAAGAGCAGGCCGCAGACAATGGTTTCCGGCCCTGCCGCCACAACAGGCAGCCTGCTGCGAACGGACATGCTTATGCAGAAAACCGTGCTCGATATGAGGGCCATGCCGAGCACAATGTCAAAGGCACAAAGGCCGGGAGCAACCTCATGTACCAGCATGGCAATGGATACGCAGAAGAACAGCAGAAGCAGTCCGCCTTCCAGCCCTGCAAGCAGGTTGGGAATCAGCCCTCCATAGGTGAAGGGGCGTTTTTCCTGTTGTTGGCCGGTGCTGATATCCACCTTGGCCGGTGTTGTCGGTGTTGCGGCGTGGGCATGCTGTTCCGCTCCGTGGGGCGGGGTGGCATGCGCATTGTGTCCGGGAGATTCTGATTGTCTTGCCGCATTTCCTCCGGCTTCGCGGGGGAGCTGTTCAGCTGCGGCAGCTGCAACAGTTACGGCCTGCCTGCATGAAGGACAACGCACCGGCTTGCCGATGAATGAATCCGGAACATCTTTCCTTATGCCACATTGCTTGCAGTGAAAAAGCGCCACGTGCACACCTCTGTTCTTGGTGTTTCAGAGTGCCACCTGTCCATGGTTGCAGTGCATGAACCCTGCCGGGGTCTGCAATGCCGCATGTGCGGGTGCACCGCTCAGCTTCACATCGCATGCTGCGGTGCCCATGCAGAAATTAAGCTGTTAAGCTATTGTATAGCATGAATATAGTCGGACGGGCAACACCGTGTTAACGGGTTGCAATTTGCTGCTGACATAGTATGAGTAACAAACCGGATAAAACTCATACGCAGCACTGATGCGGAGGTGGCATGGATTATCGCATGGAGCACGACAGTCTTGGCAATCACAAGGTACCGGCCAGCGCCTATTATGGTGTGCAGACCCTGCGGGCGCTGGAGAATTTTGATATCTCCGGCATTCCCATTTCCCGTTTCGACAGAATGATTCAGGCCTTGGCAGAAGTGAAAAAGGCAGCCTGTCTTGCCAATATGGAACTTGACCTGCTGCCCGATTCCATTGGCGAAGCCATTGTGCAGGCCTGCCGCGACGTGCGCAGCGGCATGCTGGATTCCCAGTTCGTGGTGGACGTGGTGCAGGGCGGGGCGGGTACTTCCGTGAACATGAATGCCAACGAGGTTATCTGCAACAGGGCGCTGGAAATAGCCGGCCATGCAAAGGGTGATTACCACTTCATCCATCCCCTGAACCACGTGAACCTCTCGCAGTCCACTAACGACGTGTATCCCACGGCGTTCCGCATTGCGCTGGTCCGCTATATTGATGAACTCATCAGGGCCATTCGTGAACTGCGCGAGGGGCTGGATGCGAAGGGCACCGAGTTCGCCCGTGTCATCAAGATGGCGCGCACCCAGTTGCAGGATGCGGTTCCCATTACGCTCGGTGCGGAATTTGCCGCATGGGGCGTGACCGTGGGCGAGGATATCCAGCGCCTTGAGGAAATGCGTCTTCTGCTCTGCGAAGTGAACATGGGAGCGACAGCCGTAGGCACCGGCATCAATTCCGTGGTGGGATATTCGGATATCGTGGTGGCACGTCTTTCAGATATCACGGGGCTGCCCATACGCCGTGCGGAAAACCTGATAGAGGCTACCAGCGATGCCGGGGCCTATGTCATGCTTTCCGGTATGCTCAAACGAATTTCTGTCAAGATTTCCAAGATATGCAATGACCTTCGGCTGCTTTCTTCAGGCCCCTTCACCGGCCTGAGAGAGATAAACCTGCCTCCCGTCCAGCCCGGTTCCTCCATCATGCCCGGCAAGGTGAACCCGGTTATTCCCGAGATGGTCAATCAGGTGGCCTATCAGGTCATCGGCAACGACATGACCGTGACCATGGCGGCAGAATCCGGCCAGCTGCAGCTGAACGTGTTTCTTCCCATCATTGCCTTCAATCTCTTCCAAGGGCTGGAAATGCTGTCGCGGGCGTTTGTCACACTTCGCCGCCGCTGCATAGACGGCATTACCGCTAATCCTGAGCGCTGCCTGCAACTGGTCAAGGGCTCTCTGGGTGTTGTTACCGCGCTTGCTCCTGTTATCGGCTATGAAGAGGCGGCCAGCCTTGTAAAACAGGCGCAGGAATCGGGCAGGGATGTCTGCCAGATCGTCAGGGAATCGGGTGTTTCCAATGCCGATGAAATATGCGGCTTGCTTGATCCTGAAATGATGCTCGCACCCCGTGCGCGAAACAATAAATGATGCCT
>JBKEAK010000083.1:0-37322 GCA_047972125.1 Halodesulfovibrio sp. | reverse complement strand
TTGTGGATGAACTGGGACTTGGCGACCGTCCCTTTGCTTTCATGACCTCCCACCGGCCGAAGAATACCGATTCCCGCGACGCGCTGCTTGGTCTGCTGGAGCTGCTGCGCAGGAGTCCTTTGCCTGTTCTTTTTGCAGTACACCCGCGAACCGAAGCGGCTTTGAAGCGAGAAGAGTTGTGGGATGATGCCAAGTCCATTGGCAATTGCCATATGGTGCCTGCATTGGGGTATCTGGATGTTCTCGCAGTGCTGAACAGAGCAGCCATAGTCCTGACCGATTCGGGTGGTCTGCAGAAAGAAGCATATTTTGCGAAGAAGCCGGTTCTGTTTATGTATGACGGTACGCCATGGCCTACGCTGGAAGAATGTGGCTGGCTGCGTTGCATGGGCAGTTGTGGTTCTTTTGACGTGCGGACGGTTGCTGAGCTTGTTGCAGATTTTCGTCCGACACTTCCGACGCCTCCTCTGTTCGGGGATGGAGAGGCTGCGCGCCGGATAGTTGATGTGCTTATAGCAGAGAACCTTGTTTAAACTTCAGACCATCTCTGAGATGCCAGATATTGCAATCGGGCTCTTCCGCAAGGAAGAGCCCGATTTTTGTTGGATGACGTTTTGGAGGGAAGGCTGTCGGGCAGAGGGGGGCATGCAACTGCACCGGCTTGTTTTGGGCGCAGTGCAGCTACCTTGTTTGGCAGTGTGTATCTGGCGGCTTTGGCAGACAGTTCCGGGCAAAGAAGGACGGCAAGAGACAATTTACATCTTCTGCCCGACCAGCTGGATAAGCGAGAAGTACTTGCCGCCTTCGGCTTCCATCATGGGAATGTCACGTTGCGCGTAAGGATTGGGGCTTTCAAGCCATTCATTCCATGCCTGCCGTTCACAACGCATTTCATTGCAGTGCTGCAGGCACAACATCGGTTCTCTGCTCCAGAGTGCACGCCACCATGACGGGGGGTAGAAGTTCATGTCCGGTTGCCAGTAGGGCTGCATTGCCTCCGGTACGCTGTCCTTGGGGAAGTTCTCCTGCACGCCGCAGACCGCAATGGCTATATGACCATTTCTTTTTACGAACTGCAGCAGGTTAGGCAGCATGGCATCGTTGCAACCGAAGTAGTGGTAGGCGTCAACCGAGATGATGGCGTCAAAGTACCCTGTTGCAAAGGGAAGGCCCTTGGTCGCGTCCGCGGAGAGCGGGATGATCCTGTCCGACAGCGCCAGTGACTCAAAGCGCAGATGGTTTTCGGTGGGTGTTATCCACAGGTCTGCGGCATAGACGGTGACGCCGTATTTCTCTGCCAGCAGGATGGAAGAGATGCCCATGCCACACCCGAGGTCGAGCACCCGCATGCCTTTTTTGAGAGGGAGGCAGGCTGTGAGTTCCTCGGTAATGCGCATGGCATTGGGGCCCATCATGGTTTCGAGCAGAAATTGCTTGTCGTAGTTGTCAGTATAAGGGGTATGCATGTGTTCCTCCGATTGTTTTGTCGGATATAGCGGGTAATCCGCTTCAGCGCATTCCACCTTTCGAGTTGAAATGAAAAAGCGCCCCGGAGTATCCGGGGCGCTTCAGCGTCAGCCGTTGTTGATGGCAGAGAGTATCTTGTACACAGCCTTGACGGACAGAAAGTAATCGTCCGCCAGAGTGGTGACGGGGCAGCCAGCCCTGCGTCGTGCTGCGATCTCGTGATTGCGTTCGGTAAGACGCTGTCTGCTTTGTGTGCTCTCTCCCCACTGCTTTTTGTGCTCTTCTTTGCGGGGGATATACAGGCATTCACCGTCAATATACTGCTGTATGGCGATCAGCAAATGCTGTGGTAGCACCGAGTTTGCATTTCTGTAGCCCATTATGCTCCTCCTAATGATGTATCAGGATCGAGCAAGGGCTATTGCCGCAACTTGTTACGTGGTTATGCAATAGCCCTTGCTATGCATAACGCACAGTATCCGGAGAATTGAACATCCACTGTCCTTGTTGAGGTTGATGAAATATAGTTCTGCGGTACATGCTGTGCCGCGTGATGTCAACGCGTGCCTGTATGGCTGAATGAGTCAGTTTCCGGCGGCCCTGCTAGAAGGCCCCATGCCCCGTCAGCACCACGGGAATGGTCTTGGCAAGGATGTAAATGTCGAACCAGATGGACCAGTTTCTGACGTAGTAGGAGTCAAGGTCGATGCGTTCGTCATACGAAGTCAGGTTGCGGCCTGATATCTGCCACAGGCCCGTGATGCCGGGGCGTATACGCGAATACAGGGCAAACGAATCCTTGTAGCGGGTCTTTTCATCTTCGACGATGGGGCGCGGACCCACAAGGCTTAAATCGCCGCACACCACATTCCAGAGCTGCGGCAGCTCATCAAGGCTTGTCTTGCGAAGGAATTTGCCCGCTCCGGTTACTCTGGGGTCGTTGCGGAGCTTCTGGGTCTCTTCCCACTCCTTGCGGCTTGCTTCATCTTCCGCAAGCAGGCGTTCCAGAATTTCTTTACTGTTGTAGGCCATGGTGCGGAACTTCCATACCTTAATGGGGCGTCCGTCTCTGCCGATGCGGGTGTGGCCGAAGAAAATCGGCCCCTTGCTGTCGAGCTTGATCCATATGGCCATGACCAGAAAGAAAGGAGACAAGGCAATAACTCCGCATAAGGCGGTGCAGAAATCCAGCGTCCGCTTTATGAGCAGCCTGTTGCCGTCCAGAAGGTTCTGGCGCATTTCCAGGCCGACAAGGCCACCGATATCTCTCGTCGTGGCCCAGCGTTTGCTCAGGGCAGCGGCGTTGGGCAGCATGACGATACGGGGGAAGAGTCTGTCCAGTCGAGTGATAAGGTCCTTGTTGGCGCTTTGATCCGGCTCTTCAGGAACAATGGCATAACATCCGGGATAGGCCGCTGCGATGGTCTCCACATCCGCCATGCTGCCAAGGACGGGCAGGGATTCAAAGGTTTCGCCTTTTGCAATGGAGTTGGAAACGATGCCTACGACTTTGAGGCCGATGCGCGGACGAAGTCTGGTGTTGCGGGCCATGATACTGGATGCGGCTCCTGTGCCGAAAATGATGGCAGGAATTCCCCATTTGCCGCGTCGGACAAGCTTGCCACGAGTCCAGGCCCGTACGGCTGGAATGAGCATCATGGAAAGCAGCCATGAAAAGAAGAAAACCATACGGGAGTATGTTTCCGCACCTCGGGAGAAGAAGGTTATCGTCCCGAGAAACAGAAAGCACCCTGTCACCGTGATGCAGAATTTTTTGAGTTCTTCATGCGGCGGCATCAATGTGCCGGGATATAGGTCTGTCAGAGCAAAGACCAAAGGAAAAATGGCCATTATGGGCAGCAACGCAGCGTAGGTGGTCAGCGAAAACTCCCCTCCGCAGACGAAGCGCAAAAGGGTGACCGTGGTAATTACGGCAAAGAGGGTGGTCACATCTGTCAGCGCCATGCGGAGCCCCATATTTCTGCGGGTTCTTTTGGCGTCTTCAACTATTCCATTCATGGGAGGCTCGTATCTCAATTGTAGTATAATTGGGGATGATACCTGTTGCAGCGTCTTTGTGCACTTTTGGCTCAGGGCAGCAGGTTTGTCTTTTTATGTGAATGGGATTGGGCAGAGATGTCCGGCTCCGGAGCTGGGGCTGCAAGGCACGCACCTATGGATGTTCCCAGCAGAGCCATACCCATGGCAAGCCACCATGTGCGGTAGAAGTTGTGGCCGAAAACTGCTGTTCCTAGATAACAGGTGTATCCGCCCCAAATGAAGACTGCGCAATGCCAGTCCCGTTTAGAGCGGCCATGTATCAGCCCCTTGATGATGCGCAGGGCACACCAGCCCCAGTAGCCGATGAGGAAGCTGCAGGCGATGGCAAAGCCTGTAATGCCCCCATCTGCAAGCAGTTGAATGAACGCACCATGGGGGTGAGGAATCTTGTTGCTGTTTCGTACCAGTTCAATGCCCATTTCCAGATAGGCTGGCTTGAATGTGCTGGCACCGGTTCCCCATATGGGATTCTGTTTGAATATCTCAATGGCCGTGCCCCAGAGTTCCCACCGTGCGTCTCTCATTGCTGTCTCCAGCGAGATACGGCTGGGGCCAAATGTGATGGCAAGAACAACCAGAAATATCCCAATGGGCAGGATGTACCATCTGCGGTATTGGCGGATGGCCATAATCAGTACGGCCCCTGCCGCAAGCCCCAGTATGCCGGTTCGGGCCTGTGCGCCAACTAGCAGAAACAGCGGAGGAATGAGGCCAAGAACGAGGATTCCCCATCGTCTAAAGGCAGACCAATGGGCTGGCATTGCATAATATGCGAGGCACGCGGGCAGCATGGTTATGGCAATGTAGTTGCCTACTCGATAGGTGCCAAAGGAGCCGGTAAGCCTGCCGGTCATGAGCGGGTCCCCGTTTATGGGGTCAAAACCGGTAACATATTGCCAGATCCCCACCAGGCCTTCGCCGAAAGCGGCACCGAAGAAGGCGAGGCCTAGAAGTAGCATGTCCTTGCGGCTTCTGATGACCTCAAGGCCCGCAAAGAGCATGGGCCAGCTTTCATTCAACGTGGGCCGCAGGTAGGAAAAACTGTGCGCGGGCCAGCCGGAAAGGGCCGTGTTCAGAAATATGAAAAGAAAGAACAGGCCGAAAAGCCATTTGGCCGGAACCTTTTTGAGGTTTGAACCGGCATAGTCGTGCAGATAGTAAAGCGGGAGCAGGATAAGGCAGATGGTTCCCCCCGCGACCTGAAAAGCCTTGCCGAAGGGATACAGCAGCCAGCAGGCAAGAAAGACATAGCGCATGAGCGCCAGAATGAAGGCCCCTCTCTGTTGAGGGGTATATCGCGTATAATGGTCTTTGAGTGTGCGTATCATGCCTGTGGTTGCTTAAATGTTATCGGGCTATACGGGGAGTCCGGTGGGCAAAAAACGCCACTTCATGGGAAGGCTACAGTACCGACCGGATGTGTTCATCCATTTCCTTGATGAATCGCTGCCGGGAAAAACGCTGCGTGTGGGCGGCGATTTCCTGCGCGGTCCAGTGGACTCCCTTCGCCTCAAACAGTCTGATGGCTTCTTCAAGGCTCTGGCTTGTCTGCTCGGCAAAGTAGATGGCCGTTTTGTCCGGCACGGTCGAATCCAGAATGCCTCCGTTGCCGTAGGCAATGACAGGCGCACCGGATGCCATGGCTTCGACGGGCAGTATGCCGAAATCTTCCATGCCCGGAAACAGCAGCGCTTTGCATCGGGCAAGGTGGTCCTTGAGGACGGAGAAAGGCTGTCTCCCCATGACCTGCACAGTGGGGCCTGCAATACTGCGGATGTTCTCCACCATGGGGCCGCCGCCGATGACCACCAGCTTTTTGCCCAGCGCGTTACATGCGGCAACGGCCAGCTCAGGCTTCTTGTAGGGAACCAGTTCCCCCGCAAGAAGGTAGAAGTCGTCGCGGGACTGGGTCGGATCAAAATCGTCCACATCCACGGGCGGGTGTATCACGGTTGATTCGCGGCGGTAGCAAAGCTCAATGCGCCGCTGGATGCAGGAAGAATTGGCCACGAAAGAGTCGACTCTGTTGGCAGTGCTGGCATCCCACATGCGCAGGTAGTGCAGCAGTGGAGCGGCCAGCACCTTCTTTACGATGGAGGCGTTGGCAAAATATTCGGGCTGCATGTCCCACACGTAGCGCATGGGAGAATGGCAGTAGCAGACGTGCCGGGAGTTGGGCGAAACAAGCACACCCTTGGCAGGGCCGGATTCGCTGGAGAGAATGAGTTTATAGTCCCGCAGGTCGAGCTGCTCCAGCGCAAGGGGCATGAGCGGCAGATACCACTGATACTTCGTTTTGGCGAAAGGCAGCTTGTTCACGAAGGTGGTGTGGACATTGTGGCGTTGTATGACGGGCGAATCGAGCAATTCCGGATCGTAGACATGGGTGAATATGTCCGCCTGCGGGAAGAGCTCGCAAAGCGCTTCAAGCACCCTTTCTCCGCCTCTGCGGTTGCACAGCCAGTAGTGGACGATTGCTGTTTTCATAAGCCGGTCATGCTCTCGGTTCGCACGGTTAACGCTCGTTGTGCAGTTTTCTGCAAGGTTCGGGTGCCGCAGAGTGGCGTTTCTGCGTTAGCCATTGAGGGGGAACAGGAGGTATCCGAAGCATCCGGTCAGCGGAAGCGGCCCGTGGCGGAAATGTTGTAAGTAGCAACTTACACTTCTCTTGTTCCCTGAAATTGTTCATGATTTCAGCGTATCGCAAGCAGGTGGCGGGAGTGAAATCGTCACGAGACATAGCAGGGAACGGGGCATCTGTAAACCGGACGGCGGTATCCGCATCCTGCTATGCAAGGCTGCGGATGTAGTCGTACCTGAAGCAGCTTGTCAGGTGGTCGTTGACGAGCCCCGTTGCCTGCAGGTGCGCATACATGGTGGTTGTTCCCACGAACTTGAAACCGCGTTTTTTCAGGTCTTTGGCAATGGCGTCCGACAGCGGGGTAGAGGCGGGAACCTGCTCAAGACGCTGCCATTCATTCTGCACGGTCCGCCCGTCCACGAATCCCCAGAAGTACTTGGTGAAAGAGCCGAAGGCAGCCTGCACTTCCTGAAACCGCAGGGCATTGTTGATGGTTGCGGCGATCTTCAGGCGGTTGCGGATAATGCGTGTATCCTGCATCAGCCGTTCCGCATCGTCCTGTGTGAGCTTGCCTACGGCCACGGGGTCAAAGTGCAGGAAGGCTTCCCGGTATCCTTCGCGGCGCTGCAGGATGGTGTGCCAGCTTAATCCTGCCTGTGCCCCTTCCAGAATGAGAAATTCGAAATGGGTATTGTCGTCATGAACGGGAACACCCCATTCCTCGTCATGATATCGGGTTTCCAGCGGGCTGGCTTCTGCCCATGGGCATCGTGCTGTGTCGGACATGTGTTGCTTCCTCGGGTGTCACAGTTGATGGGAAGCAGCGAGTATGCTGCAAATTTTCCGGTAAGGGAAGCACGGGGCGATGTATTCCCCTGTTCAACCTGGCGTACAAAAGAAGCGGGGCGCGTCGTAGTGACGCACCCCGCGTGGTGTTTGTGATGCAAGAGGAGGGACTGGCTACATGCCGCCTTCCCTCTTCAGGTCCTTGATGAGCTTCACAAGCTGCTCGGTCTGGCCGGAAAGTTCCTGAAGGGCGTCGGTTGCCTCTTCAACACTTGCGGCCGTGTCCATGGCAATGCTGTTGATCTCTTCAATGGCGTGCGTGATTTCCTCGGATGCCGCGGACTGTTCTTCCGCCGCAGTGGCAATGGACTGAATCTGCCCTGCCGATTCCTCGGTTCCGCTCACGATCTGCGAAAGGGTGGTGCCGGAATTGTTGGCAAGCGAGGTCGCATGCTCAAGATCCTTCACCGCAGCCTTCATGGCGGAGACGTTGTTGGCGGCCACGCGCTGGATGGACTGGATGGAGGAGCCCACCTCCTGCGTTGCGTGCATGGTCTTTTCCGCCAGTTTGCGCACTTCGTCTGCAACAACCGCAAAGCCGCGGCCTGCTTCGCCTGCACGGGCTGCCTCAATGGCGGCGTTCAGGGCAAGCAGGTTGGTCTGGTCGGCAATGTCGGAGATTACGGTCATGATATTGCCGATGGCCTTGGCCTGCTCATCCAGTTGCGCCATGTCCGCGTTCAGTGCTTCGGCCTGCTGCTGGGTCGAGTTCATGGCCTTGATGGATTGATCTACGATCTTGGCCCCTTCCTGCGCTCTGTCGCGTACCGTTGAGCCCTTGTCGGCTGCGTTGCTTGCGTTTTGGGCAACTTCCAGCACGGTGGCGTTCATTTCTTCCATGGCGGTTGCCGTGGTCTGGATGCGGTCGCGCTGGGTTTCGGTGCCTTGGCGGATGCCGGACGTTTTATCGGAAATTTCCGACGTTGCGTGCGAGATGGCGGCTACCACGGCTTCCAGCTGCCCGGCCGCATGCAGCATGCCTTCCGCGCGGGCTCGCTGGGCTTTCTCGAGTGCTTCCTTAGCCTGCTGGGTGGCGGATTCTGCAGCCCGGGCCTTGTCTTCGGCTTCTTCGGTCTTGCGCGTGATTTCCCGCATGTTCTCGGAGAGTTTTTGAGCCATGCTGTTCAGCGAGGCGTAAATCTGGCCCATTTCATCCATGCTGCGGGCGGCAAGCTGCTTGTCGTAGCGTCCGGCAGATATGTCGTTAAGGAAGCCCACAACCGCACCGAGCGGGCGCAGGGTGGTGAATTCGATGAAGAACCAGATGAAAAGGGTGATGATCAGCAGGCTGGCACACCCGATGAAAACGAGCTTGGTCAGGGTGTCATATACGGGCACCATGATTTCGGCCTTTTCCTTGAGGCCAACCAGCTTCCACTTGGTGTGGGGGGAGGTAAGGATGACGCCGAGGTATTCCTTGCCGTCCACCATCACATCAGCGTAGCCGTTTCCTTTTTTAAACAGTTCATCAAGGTGGGGGCTGGAAATTTCGCCAACCTGCTTGAAGTTGTAGTCGGGGTGCTTGGGGTCGGCCAAAATGACGCCGTCATCCTGAATGAGCACCATGTAACCTGTTTCGCCCAAGCGGATGGAGTTCACGAGGTCGGTCAGCTGCTTCAGGGAGATATCCACGCCCACACAGCCGATGATCTCGCCGTTGCGCTTTACCACGCGCATGACGCTGGTAACTGCTTCGCCGGTGGTGGACTTGTATGCCTTGGATGCGGCGGCGCTGTCCGGGGTCTGCATGGCTTCCTTGTACCAGGGGCGCTTGCGCGGGTCATAGCCTGCCGGCATTGCGCTGTCGACAAGGGCGCTTACAAAGGCACCGTTTTCAGTTCCCAGAAATACTTCGACATAGGCGGAGTGGGACCGCTGAACCGCGCCGAAGAGTTTGACCACTTCCTGCCCCACTATATCATCAGGGTCGGGCATGGCGGGGCGCGAAGCCGTAGTGTTCACATGCGAGGTGGTCACTTCGTCTATGCGCATGGCGATGGGGAAAGACGCAAGCATGTTGGCGTTTCGCTTGCTTTCGTCCATAAAGAGGCTGATGGCAGTATCAACCTGCCCCAGTTCCCCCCTGACAGATTCATGGCTTGCCCGGTTGGACTGGTTGCTGACAGTGATGCCCACTGTAATGAGTATCCCTGCCAGAATCAGTACAACCACAGTCAGCAGCCCCGCTATGATCTTGAATTTCAACGACCGGTTCATACATGCTCCTCGAATTTGTGTGGGCCGTGATCTTCCTTGCGTGCACGCACGCAATCGGAACACTGGCAGCCGGAACCCCGCACCAGCCTGAAACTCCCTGTTGGGGCTCTTTATGGCGTGTTCCTCTCTCCCGCCGGAACCGCATGTCGCCATTATGGGCGTATGCGGTTGTCTGCCCTTGTCACCTGCCGGATATGGCTCTAAGCCACATCCATTTGTCGTCCCGGATGCCCCCCTATGGCTCCTGCAGGGATGTCGGGTCTTACGATTTCATAATGCATAAAATTATTAGAAAATAAACTGATAATAGAAAAAAATAATAAAGAAAACGGGCCGGCACAAAAGTGTCGGCCCGTGGCAGGACTGTTCCGAATTGTCGGCAGCGAAGGCGATACTACAGCGTGACGATATGCAGCGCCTGTTCCGTCCTTTGGACGGTACGGTGATATCGGACATCGGGCTGGCCGAACATCATGACATATCCGTTCGTATGGTTCTCGGGTACGCCCAGTCTGGCTTTCATGTGGGGAAGTACCGAAGAGAAAGCCCACTTGGCAAAACCGCACCAGACGGTTCCCAGCCCGAATGAGGCAGCCATGAGCTCGAAGTAGCTGAGCGCGATGTAGGGGTCGACCTCCGGACAGGGGGAATCTTCAGGTGCGGTAACCCAGAGCAGGTGCGGCGCGCCCCGGAAGATGATGTCCATGCCTCTGCCCCAGAGCTTGGCCATGGTGCCGAAGAATTCCATACCTTCAGGCAGACCTTCTCCAGCCATGCGTTGGCGGATGCCTTCGTATACTTCGTTCCTGACGCTGTTCATGACCTCTATGTCGTCTATCAGAAGAAAATGCAGGCGAAGGTTGTTCTTGCCGGTGGGGGCGCTTCTGGTGACATCCATGAGGCGTGTGAGCACGTCCCTGTCCACGTTTTTCTGCTTGTAACGGCGGACGGAACGGCGCCCGCTGAGCAGGGTTTCCATCTGGTCGGGGGTGGGCATGCCGCCCCTCAGCGGCAGGCTGTCGGCAGGGTCCTTGCCGAGAACCGACAGGGCAGCCGTGGGGCAGACCGTGAGACAGTGCTGGCACCGCAGACATGCCTCTTCCTTTTCGGGAAGGATGAAGGGAACGTCGTCGCGCATGCCGATTATGCCCATGGGGCAGTCTTTGACACATTCTCCGCAGCGTACGCACGCTTCTTCGTTAATTGTGAATTGTAACATGATTCCTCGTCTTCATTTTCGGGGAGATGGCTCCCTGTATTGCTATCTGGCAGGAACGGCAAATATAGCACGTACCGCCGGTATGGAAAGAAGGCACAAAAAAGGTACTTGGGGGTGCGTCAGGAACCGTACGCCCAACTGCGCACCCGACAGTGTGATTACCCGCGCGATTACCTGTGCGCTCAGCAGTGCGCTTGAAATCGTACGCCCGGAATGTGTGTTCTGAATCGTGCTTCCGGAACGGTGTGCCCGGAAAAAGTGTCGGACTGGGCAGGAGCCAGCGCTGACCTGTGATAGTCAGGTGCCGGAGAAGTGATGGTTACTCCCAGTCTCGCGGGAATGCAAGAATCCCCTGCCTCACTGTTGCGGGCAGGGGATTTTGTCATGGGAACGGGGCCGGTCTGAGTTGACCATGGCGGATCATTTCGAGGCTGGCCGGGGCAGTTCAGGTTGGTCCGGTCGTGCCGGAAAGTAGTCCGTGCTTATCGTCTATGATGTTTACGTCGGGGGGCTCGGACTGGCTGGGATAGTCTAGGGCAGCCGGTCAAAAATTGCCTGCTCCAGCGTGCGCGCGCCGTGATCTTCATGCGCATAGCGCACCCGAACATACGGCTTTGTTATGCGGATAAGGCGCTCAAGGCGGATGGGAGTGCCAAGCAGCACGGTGTCGCAGTCTGCGTTGTTGATGCTGGCTTCAAGATCAGCCAGTTGTTTGCCGGAATACCCCATGGCGGGGAGCGCCTTGCCGATGTGGGGATAGCGGACGAAGGTCTCGGCAATGGTGCCCGTGGCGGCGGGTCTGGGATCGACAACAGAGGCAGAACCATAGAGCTCTGCGGCAATCTGCGCGGCACCGTAGCCCATTTCCCCATGCGTGAGAGTGGGGCCGTCTTCCACCAGCAGAACGCGCTTGCCCTGTACCATCTGCGGCGTATCCACGGTGACGGTGGATTTGGCCAGCAGCAGCTCTGCAAGGGGGGCATGGGTGCGCACGGATTCCGTAACCTGTGCTATGGCGGGCAGCGGAGCCGAGTTCACCTTGTTGATGATGGCTATGTCCGCAAGGCGAAGGTTTGTTTCTCCGGGGTGGTAGGTGCGCTCGTGTCCGGGGCGCAGCGGGTCGAGCACGGTAATGTGTATGGTGGGGCGTATGAACGGGGTATCGTTGTTGCCGCCGTCCCAGACAATGACATCGGCTTCCGCTTCGGCCGCGGCGAGAATGCGGGCGTAGTCCACTCCCGCGAACACGGTGAACCCCTGCTCAACGTGGTGTTCGTATTCCTCGCGTTCTTCAATGGTGCAATTGGCGGCATCCATGTCTTCAAGGGATGCAAAGCGCTGCACGGCCTGTTTTTCAAGGTCCCCGTAGGGCATGGGGTGGCGGATGATGGCTGTGCGTATTCCCCTGTCGCGGAGCATGGAGCAGATGTGGCGGGTAACCGGCGACTTGCCGCACCCTGTGCGTACGGCGCAGACGGCAATGACCGGCTTTGCGGAATCCAGCATGGTCTGCGCGGGAGCTGCCAGCATGAAGTTGGCACCGAGGGAGTTGACCAGCGAGGCACGGTGCATGACGGTTTCGTGCGAGATGTCGCTGTAGGAAAACACCGCTGTGTCCACGCGGTGCAGTTGCATCAGGTCCCGCAGCCTGTCTTCCGCTACCACTGGTATGCCTTCGGGATACCCTTTTCCCGCCAGCGAGGCAGGATAGCAGCGGCCGTCTATGTCAGGTATTTGCGTGGCCGTGAAGGCGACAACCCGATACTCCGGGTTGTCGCGGAACAGGACGTTGAAGTTGTGAAAGTCGCGTCCGGCAGCGCCCATGATGATGATCGTGCGCATGGCAGCCTCCTCGGATGGAAAACCGTGTGCGAAATTATGCCGGAGAGGCAACCACTGCGGTGCCCCTGCGGGAGTCGGTCCTTTCTGCGGTTATGGTGCCGTCCGCAACTCTGTAAAGCGCTGCGGAAGGGGCCGTTGCAAGCAGTGTGTCTGCTGTTTGCGGATGACAGGTGAAAAAGAGAATCTGGTTGTGTTCCGCCAGCTCGGCAAGGGCCTGAGCCGTGAGCATGGCTCTGCCGGGGTCGAAGTTGACGAGAATATCGTCCATGATCACGGGCAGTGCTTCCGCTCCTGCGGAATGGCTGAGGATGAAACCGAGCCGCAGCGCAAGGAAAAGCTGTTCACGGGTGCCACGGCTGAGCTGGTCCGGCAGGCGGCTTTCGCCCCCCGGCAGCAGGGCGCGGATGGAATCATCTTCCAGACTGGTGTGCAGGCCGGAGTACGCCCCGCCCGTGATGGTGCGGAAAAAGCCGCTGGCATGGCGGATGACCGCAGGCTGGCGTTGCTGCTCAAACGTGCGCTTGGCGGAGAGCACCAGTTGCCGTGCCATGGCATGCCGTGCCCATTGGCGGCTGAGCTGGTGCAAGTCTTCGCGTATGGCAGCTTCTCGGCTGCGCAGTTCGGACATCTGCTCTGCCGTGGCCAGATTCTTGAGAGCTGTATTGCTGTCGCTTATCTGCTGCCGCAGTTCATTTTCCTGTTTCCTGTCGTCGGTTAGGGCGCTTTCGAGCGTCTGCAACCGGGCGGTCAGTTCTGCCTTGGCATCGCCGGAGAGCGGTTCGGCAAGGAAGGCTTCCAGCAGCAGAGCGGGAGATGTCTGCCCTTCGGCAGAATCGTGAGTGCTGTCAGCGTCGGCACGGGCTGTGCCCGCAGCCAGCGCTGCTTCAAGTGATGCCTGCAGGGGCGTCATTTCGTTCAGCACCGCCGCGCGCGCAGCATACGCCGCACCGCGCTGGCGGAAGTGCTCTTCCGCTTCTGAGAATGCCTCCGGCGCATCATGCGCGGGTTGTGCGCCACCATGTCGCAGCAGTTCAAGGTGTTCAGCCTCAAGGGTGCGCAGGCGTTCCTGACATGATTGCAGGGCGGCGTGCAGTTCGGGCAGTTCCCGTTCCAGCGCGGCGTGTTCCGCAAGGGCCTCACGCGCGGCGGCAAGCGCCTGCGAAAGCCTGTCGGTTGCTGCCAGCCTGTCTGCCAAGGTATTTCCGCTTCCTGCCTGGTCGCCGTCTTCTACGTGCGATTTCAGCTGATCCTGTAATCCGGATAGGTTCAGAGCCGCCTGCGTCGCTACCAGAAGGGCGTCCTGCCGTTCGGCATAGGCCTCGGCTTCGCGTTGCAGGACGGTCTGATGCCGTATCTGCTGCTCAAGGGTATCGAGCAGGTGCACACCCTCGCCCACATGGCGCAGGGCAATAAGGGCTGTAGCGGGGCTGAGGGTGGAGGCAAGCCCACGGGCGGCGAGCCATTCCCGCCACTCTGTGGCAAGGGTGTTTCTTGTGTTGCCTGCTGCCTCTTCCCGCTGCCGTGCGGTTTCCACTGCCGCAAGGCATTGCTTTGCCTGTGTGTCTCTTTCCGCAAGCGTTTGGGCTGCGCGGGCCTGTTCCGTGGCTGTTTCCCGCTGTCTGCGGGCATTGTCCACGGCATGGTCGGCAAGAGCGAGCAGCTCGTCTTCCGGGGGAGAAACGTTTTCGGGGCACAAGCCTTTTGCCAGCGCAAGATAGCTGTACACGGTGGCACGCATGGCGGCGGTTTCCTGCATTGCAGTTTCCAGCCCCTGCAGTCTGGCCCGGATGCCTTCCACCCTGTCGAAAATGGAGAGGGCCACCTCGGGGGTTGCCGTGGCAGGCTGTTGCTGGTCGCGCAGGCGCACGGACCAGTTTTGACGGGCCAGATCGCATTCATTCCGCGTGCTGTCCATGGTGCGGGTGGTTTCCGCCAGTTGTCTTGCCAGCCGCTCCCGTTCCTGCCGCAGCTCCTCAAGTGAACGGAGCAGGCGGTGATGATTCTCCGCTGCATCGCGCATGGCGTCTGCGGCAAGTTCCGCTCTTTCAATATCGGCCGGTTCGGGTGAAGCTGCTCCGGCTGCCACGCATTGAGCCTGCACCTGGTCGGAAAGGCCGTGGAGTTTGGCTTCTGCCTGCTCGATCTGCATCTGCAGTGCAGCATCCGGAGCGCCGGAGCGGGCGCGCAGATACAGCAAGGCCGCGCCGCACAGGGATACGAAAACAAGCCCTGCGGCGGCATACAGGGGAACTTGCGGAATATGCATGGCGATAGTCTGGGGCAGCTGCGCAAGGTTGGCGGAGACGACACTCAGGGCGCAGCCTGCGGCAAAGACAAGGGCCATGATGGAATACCCCGCAGCAAGCAGGGCCGGTGCGGGGCGGGATGCGTGCCTTGCGGATTGTTGTGTGCGCAGACTTTCGAGCCGGTGGCGCGCTTCGGCAACATCGCGCAGCAGGCCGCGCAGCGAGCGCAGGGCGGTCTTGCGGGCCTCTGCCTCTTCCCGCGTGGGGGCAGCATGCTGGCGTATTTCGGCTTGGCGACCGGCAAGGCGTTCATCATGCCGCTCCAGCTGTGCGGCGGCGGATTGGTGCAGCACGGTTGCATCGTGCAGGGCGCGCTCCGAGTCGGCAAGGGTGCGTGCTGCTGCAGCCACAGCTTCGCGGGCCGTGAATGAGGTATCGAGCGCGAGAATATGCTCGCGATGCCAGTGGGGAACCAGCCGGACAATATCCGAATCCAGTTCCTGCTCGGTCTGGGAATGGGCCTGTCGTCTACGGGGAAGGTCGTTGAGAATGCGCCGCACATGCTCGCGGCGTGTTGCCAGTTCTTCCACCAGCGCGGGGTCTGCCATGGCTTCCTGCCCGCAGAGGCGTGCAAGGTTGGCTTTGGCATTATCGCGGTCGGTTTGTGCTTTTTCCAGCTCCCGCTTGCGCACTTCATGCTGCTCGCGGGCGTGGGCAAGTCCGGTGTCGGCCAGCTGTATGGCATCGGCAAACTGCTCAATGCGTTCCTGCGTGAACAGGGAGCGGTCGAACGTGCGCAGGCGGTCGGCGTCCCACCCGTTGCCAAGCGCTTCCAGCGTGCGTTGCAGCGCGGCCTGCGTGCCGGAAATATCGCGTGCGGCAGCGCCTATCTGTTCGGCAAGCGACCGGTAACGTCCTTTCTCCTCGGCCAGTGCCGTGATCGCCGACTGGTGGCTGATGACGGTCTGGTGGGTGGGTATGGCAAGCTGCTGCCGGCGTTCTTCAAGTCGGGCAATTTTGAGGGTCGCGTTCTGCTGCTCTGCACGACGATCGGCAATCGCCTCACGCAGGCGGTCCAGCCGGAGAACGCCTTCATCCGGAAAGTTGTCGATAACCGGGGCAATGGTGGCAAGCTGCGTTCTGAGTTGCTGAAGCCGCTCACCCTGTTCCCAGAGGGAGAGCCTGCGCTCAATGGCATTGCGCTCGGCGAGCTGGCCTGCCTGCCTGTGTTGCAGCGATGCCAGATCATTGGTCATGGCATCCCGCAGTGCCACGGTTGCTTCATATGCCTGCACGGCGTTGTCGCATTCCCGTATCTGGCGCAGGGTATCTTCAAGTTCTGCAAGTTTGCGGTTCATCAGGGGCTTTTGCCCGCTGAACTTGTAGAGGTTCTCCATGGCGGCATCGAGCGACTTGAGCACCTGTCCCACAGGCTTGGTGGCAGCGCCGAAACTGGCTCCGTATAATGCGTGGCGAACCTTGTCGCCGTTCAGCGAGGCAAGTTCCTGCAGTTCGGTGAGGGAAAAGCCGTAGACGGATTCGTATACTTCCTTGGTGACGCCGCCGAGGAGCGTATGCAGTATTTCGGCATCCAGCGGTTCGCCAGAGTCCCTGTGCAGGGAAACCGGACCGCCGCGAACACCGGGCCTGCGCTCCATACGCAGCAGGCCATGTGATCCCGTGTGCAGCAGCAGGCTGCCCCCCGGCGTGCCGCCGCGCAGCGCGGGGGTGAATTCCCTGTGGCTGGGCGTGGGATAGCCGAAGAGGATGTGGCGGAAAAAGCGCAGACAGGTGGTCTTGCCCGCCTCGTTGTTGCCAAGAAAGATGGATATGCCGTCCGGCAGGCCGCTGACGTTTTGTCCGGCAAAGATGCCGAAGCCGTCCATGGTGAAATCGCGGATGATCATTGGTCGGCCTCCAGCATGTCCATGCACAGCAGTTCGGCTTCTTCCAGCAGGTGCAGCAGCTCTTCTGCATCCGGCGGATCAATGGCCTTGCGGAGCTTGGGCTTGTCGAACATGGGAGCCAGCGCCTCGGAAAAATGTGTGGCTACGTCGTCGTTGTCATTCTTCAGGGCAAGGGCCATGCGCAGGGTTTCGCCCAGCAGGTCTGGGCGCCTGCGCTGGGCGTCCATATCGGCATCGGGACGGCAGACAAGCTCTATATCCTTGATCCAGATAAAGGGGCTTTGCACGGCAAGGGATTCGCGCAGCCTTTCCAGCAGGTCGGGCAGCGTGCCGGGGGCGCGTAGCAGTGTATCCAGCGGGCCGCGCCCTGTGAGCGTGATGCGCAGCACCATGCCTTCCGGTGCGGCAGGCGTTATGCTCCATGGTTTGCCGGCGGCGTCGCAGGCTTCCAGCGATTCGGCAAGGGCGTTGTCTGCCGCGGCAAAGAGGGCGTCATCCAGCCGCTCTGCCGTTTCGTGACCGGTAATATCCACTTCGATCTTCTTCCACACAACGGATGCCAGCGGGAAGATCTCCGCCTGCAGGGTGTGTCTGTCACCTTCCACGACCATGCATCCGTGCAGACCTTGTTCGTTGATATGCAGCCCCTGCGTGCTGCCGGGGTAGACCACAAGCGGGGTGCGGCTGACCTGCTGCGGCTCGTGGATATGGCCGAGGGCCCAGTAGTCCAGCCCGGTTGCGGAAAGCTCCTTGAGGGTTGCGGGGGCGTATATGTCTGCGGAGGCCACCGCATCAAGGGTGCAGTGGAGCACGCCGATCTGCACGGTGTCATGCAGGGTGCGGTTGAACTTGCGGGCAAGGGATTTACGTTCACGCGCCGTTGCGTGGCTGATGCCGTGCACCACGGCCACAAGATCATTGTTGCGTGGCACTTCCACCACATCTACGGCGTCCGTTCCGAAGACGGTGACGTTATCCGGCAGGGTGATGGACGCCGCGCGGCTTGAATAGGGGTCGTGGTTGCCGTGCGCGATGAAGACGCGAACACCCGCCTCACGCAGGCGCATGCAGCCGTCTCTGAGGGTCAGCTGGGCCTTGAGGCTGCCGTCTTCCTGATTGTAGATGTCGCCCGCCAGCACGAGAAAATCGGGCTGTAACCTGCAGCCGAGTTCCACCAGATGGTGGAAGGCGGTGAACGTGGCGCGTTGCAGGGCTGTCCGGACGGAGGCCGGAGCGTCTGAGGCAATGCCTTTGAAGGCGGCATCGAGGTGCAGGTCCGCCGCATGGATGAAGCGTAGCGGGCGGTCAGGGGACGTTGATGGCATAATCTCGTGTAGCGGCTACAGGGTTCGTGATGTGCAGACAGGGGCTATTTTCTTCAGGCGGCGTGCTGCCGTGCAGGAGCGGTTCACCATACCACAAAGCATGGCCGACATGAATGGGCAATTGCGCACGTGGGGCGGAAAAAAGAAGGCAGTTTCGGTATGACTGGGCGGGTGCTGAAGCGGCCCGCATAAGGGGGGCGAAATACGTCCGGATAGGAAGCAGGTGTATCAAGCAAGGGAAAGGAGGGGGGCTGCGGGGTGCAGGTGGATCACTCTTTGGTGGAGGTCAGATGGTGCTGTTTTGCCGTTTCGGGTTTTTTGGGGTCGGAGCTCAGTCCGGAATTTGCCGGGGGGCAGGCTTCCGGCTGCTTGGCAGTGCTTACTGTGGTGCAGGGCGGCGGGGGTGGCATGACCATGCCTGCCTGCAGGTTGCGCTCAATGATGTCGTGAATGGCATCGGCAACGGCGGTGGCAGTGGCCTGATCCTGCTGGAAGATGTTCTTGCCTGCATCCACGCGCACCTTGGTCACGTTATCCGTGATTCGGATAAGCTCGATGGTGACAGGATAGTCGGTGGTTTTGGCCGTGAATATGTCGCCTTTTTCTTCGGGCGCGATGTTGTCCACGCTTATGGCCATTTCCCGCAGCGCAGCATGGGTTGCTCTGTATACGCACCAGTACGGCTGCGGGTAGGAGCGTTCCACCACGTCTTCCATGGTCTGCTTGGCCGTGGCAACGCCTGCCGCGGCAAGGCCGACAGCCGTGACAACGCATCCTGTCTGCGACAGGAGCAGACACAGGGCGAGAATGGTCAGGCAAATACGGGAGTGGCGCATCGAAATTCGGGAGTCCTTGTCAGAAAAAAGGCAACAGCACATGGCTAACTGTATAGGAAGGTAGCAACACCTGCCAAGCAGGTCAACAAAACTGTGTTTCCATGACCGTGCGAAATGGATAGGCGGAACAGATGGGCGAAAGGCAGGGAGGATGGAGCGGAATCTGAACGGCTGGCTAGAATGCGAGCGAGGCAACGGCCTCAGTGGTGACGGCAAAGGGCGCTGTCCATTCCGGCAGGCAGGTGAAGGTCTGGTCCGGAACAACGTTGCCCTGCTGGTCTGATTCCGGGCTGCCGCAGGGCAGCACAAGCTTCCATGCGTGCAGCAGCATGCCCTGCGCACAGGCCGGGCCGCCATATTTGCGGTCGCCGAGAATGGGGAAGCCACGTCCCGAAAGCTGCACGCGTATCTGATGAGTTCTGCCCGTATGCAGGCGAATGGCAAGCAGCGTGGCCTTGCTGGTACGCAGCACAGGGACCACCGTGCAGGAGGCCTCTTTGGCGGCATCTGTTCCATTGCGGTTGTCATGTGCGGCAGGGCGGCCTTCTGCGGCGCTCAGGCGGAGCACCTTCTCTATGCCGCGTTCGCCCTTCCCGGTTTCTCCCGGCCCTTTTGGGGTAGCCCGCTTGGCCAGAGTATCGTGCAGAGTACGCGGGCCTGTATCCGGCCAGTCGCCCTGCACCCATGCGAGGTAATATTTCCCTATGGCATGTTCGTTGCGGAACAGGGTGTGCAGCGACTGCAGGCGGGCATAGCTGGTGGCTACCAGCAGGAGTCCTGATGTATCCCTGTCCAGCCTGTGGGCAGGGGTGGGCATGAAGGGGGCGTTTGCAAAGCAGGCGGCAAGTCTGGTGGTTACGGCATCCGTATGACCTGTGCCGGGCTGCACGGGCAGTCCGGCCGGTTTGCGGAGTATAAGCAGGCCTTCAGCCGTTGCGGCAACGGAGAGTCCGGCTTTGGCAAGTTTGCTTATGCAGTCCTGCGTTGCAGAGGGGCCGTCAGAGGCCTTGGATGGGGCGCTCTCCACGGCAGAGGCTCCGTTGTCAGCATGAGAATCGTGAGGCACGGAGGCGGTTTCGGAATGAAAGGGGGGAACACGGACGATGTCGCCTGCATCGAGTCTGTCAAAGGGCTTAACCCGCCCCTTGTTCAGGCGCACCTGACCGGTGCGTATCCAGCGCATGATGGCGGCCTTGGGTACATCTTTGCCCAGTCTGCGTTGCAGGAATTGCAGCAGCTTCTGGCCGGATTCCTCCGGGGTGACAGTGATGTGCAGTACCGTGGCCATGCGTTGTTACCTGTTGCGGTCCCGGTATGAAAAAAAGCCCGGTGAACGGTGTCCACCGGGCTTTGCGGGACATGTATGCAGCCGGTTATTCCGACTTGTAGTCCTTGTGGACTTCGGTGGTAGGACTGGTCTTTTCCAGATCGAGCGGGAAGGCGAGCAGCATGGTCTTGCGGTCACCCATGCCGGTGTTGCCGGGGTGGGTGTTGATGCAGACCACGAGATCGCGGATACCGTCGTTGTTTACGTCCTTTACGTCAAAGGCGACAACGCTGCCCTTGATGCGGCGGGTCTTCCACTGCAGGCCGAGGCCCACGCCATCCCAGTACAGGGAGTGGATTTCACCCTGCGGGAAGAAGCGGTAGCGGTCGAAGAACTGAGCAGCCACGGAAACGGGCTTGTTCACCAGCAGTTCATAACGGCCGTCGTTGTCGAAGTCTGTGGGGATCATGGGCAGCGGAACAAAGTACTTGGAAGAAATGAGCAGGGTATCCTTGCCCATGTTTCTCAGGGACTGGTCCTGTTCCAAACCGATGGAGGCACCGGAGTAGCCTTCGTCGGTTTCTGCAAGGCGGGCGTACTTCTGGGAGTACACGCGCAGGTGTTCGCTGTCTGCTTCCAGAACGATGAGTTTGGGATCTTCAGTGCTGCTTGCGGGCAACCATACGAAGTTGAACAGGTTGGCGCCGGTGGGCAGATCAAGCTTGCGTCCCTTATCCCATCCGCCACCTGTCTTGACCATTTCATACACCGGCTCGCGCCACATGTTGTTGCCCTTGGAAAGGCGCTGGCCGATAATCACGGGCATGTAGTCCGGGGGGAATTTGACGACGTTGAGCAGGTAAGGAATTTTCTCTTCCTGCACGGTGAACTTGCCGTTCTGGAAGTTCAGGATGAAGGAGTAGGGAGCCTGCTCGGAGTCCACGGCGCAGACCACGATTTCCATGACACCGTCACGGTTCAGGTCGGCAGCACGCACGGAAATAAGGGAGAAGCGCAGAGCGGCTTCATAGGTACCAAGGGGGGTCAGGCGGGTGCCGTCAAAGGAGTACGCACCAAGTTCGTGCTCGGAGAGCAGAAGCACTTCGTTCTTGCCGTCACCGTCGATATCGTCAACGACCATGCCGTGCGCAGCAATCTTGAGCGAGTTGGAGCGCAGGCGGTTGCCTTCGTCCGTGTCGCCGGCATAGCGGAACTGCGGGTTCAGGTATACCTGCTGGTTGGCGGTGAGCTGGTTCTGCTGAATGACCGGGTTCATCTGGTTGACCATGTTGGCCTGTGCTGCATCGGGGGCGGGTGCCTCTTCGCGCTTGAACACTTCACTGTTGATGGACTCGGCAATGTTCTTCAGCGTGGGAATCATCTCGCTGACCTTGCTGGAGGCGGAACGGGGCCAGTTGGAGCCGTCCTTGCCTGCAACCTGCAGGTCGATGGAGCTTTCATCACCGATGACGGTGGTGGAGCCGTAGATAAGGTAGTCCACGCCTATCTTCTGCAGGGCGGCCTGAGCCTGAGCCTGCGAGGTGGGGGTGGCAACACCGCTGTATGCGGACTTGTCGACGGCCACGAAATGATCCTTCCAGTACAGACGGGAAGTCAGCATCTGGGGAATGGCTTTTTCGAGATGCTTGTAAGCAGCGGGACCGTTTACCTGAAACGGAAGAACCGCAAAGGTCTTCATGCCTTCCGCATAGGCGGAAAGGACGCCTGCTGCCATGAGCATGCAGGTCAGGAATGCCGTACGCACGGTAAGACGCATACTGTCTCCTTGAAAAAATTTCATAAAACGGCTTTGATAGCCGGGACGATCGCGTAACAGTCGACCATCCATAATACCTCTTGCCCGTTCAGGCAACCATGAGGTAGAGGCGCGAGGCCGTAGAGGTCATTTTTTTATTCGTTTTAATGCACCGGAGTCCGCTTCGTGACCAGAAAGTATGCCGCCAAACCCGTCCGGAGCCCCAAGCGGACCGGCACTGCAGAGACTGCAGCCCCGCAATCTTCCGCCCGTTCATTCCGGCTTGTGTGCAAGCCCGAACAACGTCCGCTTGTTGAAGATTTGCTCAGGGCGCAGGGCTATGACTTTGAACCCGAGCCTTTTTCGGAATGGTGCCGCAGGCTCACTGTTGAGCCGCGTCCGCTCGGTTCCAGCCTTGCCGCCTTTTTCGGGCTTATCTACATTCAGGACCGTTCTTCCATGCTGCCGCCGCTGGCCCTTAACCCTGTTCCGGGCAGCGCCGTGCTGGACATGTGCGCAAGCCCCGGCAGCAAGACGGGCTTTCTCGGTCAGCTTGTGGGGCCGGATGGTTTTGTCATGGGCAACGAGCCCAACCATGCCCGCCTTGCCACCCTGCGCCAGAACCTGTTCACTCTGAACCTGCTGCATTCCGCCACCTGCTCGTACGGTGGCGAGGCGTTGCCCCTGCCTTCCGGCATGTGGCAGCAGATTCAGCTGGACCCCCCATGCAGCGGCTGGGGAACCGTAGAGCGGCACCCCGATGTGCTCAAGCTGTGGCAGGGCGATAAGGTGAAGCCTCTTGTGGGTATTCAGCGCAAGCTTCTGGAAGAAGCCGAACGCCTGCTTATGCCCGGTGGCCGTGTGGTCTTTTCTACCTGCACCACCAACGTGCAGGAAAACGAGGAGCAGGTGCTGTGGGCAAAGGAAACGCTGGGGCTCGAAGTGGACCCCATCATACCCTTTGCCGGATTCACCTTTGAGGCTCCTTATCTTGCAGGCTGTGAAGGCACATTGCGGGTGGATTCTGAAGCTTCCGGCGCGCAGGGGTTCTATATCGCGGCCTTCCGCAAGCCGCTCAGTGCCGCCGTACGCGAAGATGAGCAGCCGTTTGAAACAGGGCTCGCAGCCGACATTCTGCCCCGCCATCACCTGACCATGCCCGGTGTAGACCCCGACCTGCTGCCGGAAGGCGAGATCGCGGTTGTGAACGAGCAGGCCATTTTTCTGCAGCAGTTCGCGCTGGATCATTTCCCCAAGCAATTCCGCTGGCGGGGTTTCCCCCTCGGCAAGTCTGCGGCCGGAGAAGTGCGTCCTTCCCCCCGCCTGCGCACCCTCATGCCGGACTACGCCGAGGGCAACGGCATAAACATGGACGAAACCGCCCCCATACAGGCCCTGCTCACCGGCCAGAGCCTGAATGTGGAGACTACGGAAAAAGAGCTTGGCCTCTACTTCCGCGGCCTGCCGCTAGGCAGGTTGCGTGTGAAGGGAAAACGGGCTTTGTGGTCGGAGAAGTAGTAAGCTTTTCTCGCTCCGGCCTGATATTGCCGCTGTTTGAAAATCGAACCGGCCCTGCGGAAATGTTCCGCAGGGCCGGTTTTTTGGTTTGGATGGCTGATCGGATGGTTAGGAATCGATTCTGTAACGTGCAGTTGGAAAAGGCTTTTCTTGCGGTTTGGTGTCTTGTATATGTGAGGCAATATTTATCACCGCCCTCTATAGCTCGGAGGCATCATGCCCACACCCTCTGCGGAACTTCTTGAAGACGTACAACAGTATCTCGCCAGTGACGAGTTTTCGTCATTGTTTTCCGAGTTGCTTTCAAAGGATGACCGCAAGAAGCTGATTGCCAAGGCGATTGAAGAGAGCATGGGGCTTAGCAAGGCTAAAGCAAAGTTGTTCACCTTGGTGATTGACGCCTTGCTGGTGGAGTGCGCCAAGCATGGCAAGAAGGCTGGGGTGAAGCATGTTAGCAAAGCGCTTAAAGGGGGGCATGCTTGGCTGTATGGCAGTAGCGACTGGTATCGAAATTTTGCGGACAGCATGACTCGTCGCTTTCTTAAGAGTGTATATGAAGCTGCAATAGGTAAAAAGACCCTGCAAGGCCTGTTTTCCGAATCCACCAAGGCCTTGCCTCTTTCCGATGACGACAGGAAATGGATTGAGCTGTTCTCCCAGTTAAATCTGCTTGTGGCAGGTTTGGAGGGGCTTCAGGCATCTTGTTCCCTCAAGCGCAATGCTCCCTTACCGCCAGATTTGAACCGCCCCACATCACTACTGGAGCCGGATAGCTGTTTCATTGCCGACCTCGTCGGGCGTGAAACGGAGAAGGCTAATTTGTTGGCCTTTGTCGATGACCCTGTGGACTTCCGTTACGCGGCACTCATTGGTGAAGGCGGTTCCGGCAAGACTCGTCTGGCTCTGGATTTGTGCATGCAGGTGACTGAACAGGGCTGGGAGGCCGGATTCCTCTCTGCCGATGCCCTGAAGGCACTTGTGGGGCATCCTCAATTCAGTTCATGGGTGCCACCAAGTGAATGTCTGATTGTGGTGGATTACGCCCAGTCCAGCAAGGATGCCCTTAGTACGTTGTTCTGCCGATTGGTTTCGCTGGCAGGCAGCGGCGAGATGGAAAAGGTGCGTCTGCTTCTGTTGGAGCGCCATGCCAAGGTAGACGAAGGCTGGCTTTCTGAACTTTCTACGGCGTTGGAAGGTCCAGCCAGAACCAGAGGCGTTGGCGCAAGCTTCTATGGTCTCTGGGAGATTCCAACCTACACGCAAAAGGAAGATGCGGATTTTTCCTTTGTCAAAGGCATGATAGATGCCACGCTTGCGGCATGGTCAGGTCTTTCGTCGGCTCCCCGTAGAGAACTCCCGCAGTGGACGGAAGAACAGTGGGTGGGGCTTGCGCAGCGCACCGAACAGAGGCCTTTGTGTCTGCTTATTGCCGGATTGCAGTATGCGGAAACCAGAGATGAGCAAAAGCTGCGTGAAGCCAACGTGCAGATGTTGCTGGACTATGCTGTTGATAAGGAACTGGCGCATCTTGGGAAGGTAGCCAAGCACTGTGGGGTTAAAAAGCCTGCCCACCTGTTCTATGCCGCTGCACTCGTCACACTTGCAGGTCCGCACGAATACTATGATGACACTTTTACTGAGGCTTTGAATGCGCTGGCTAAGAAACTTGGAGAGGATAGCGATGCTTTGCGCCACGCATTGGACGAAGGACTTGGGCGAACTGAGCAGGGAGGGGAGCAGGGAGATGGGGCAGAGCACATAGTCGTGCCCATTGGGCCGGACCTCGTAGCCGGTGCGTTTGTGGAAAGCGTGTTGAAGAAGGATAAGGCGTTGCGGGAATATGTGTTGCAGTCGGCTTTGGAGCTGAATGCATTCCATGCTTGGCACAAGCTCTGGTTATTTGGCTGTGACGCGGATGTGCGTATCGAAGCAGGCCAGAGTCTCTATGGTTGCTGGCTCGAGGTACTGATTGATCGGCAAAAGCGACTTGAGGCAGTCTTGCCCCTAGAGCCTTTCGTTGTTCCGTTTTCAACAATCATGCACAAGGTGCGGACGGCGTATGCGCGAAAGACAATTACTCTAGTCAAAGATAGTGCAGATGAGTCTGTTAGGGTAGGTTTCTTAAATAATGCCGCAACGCTATTAGTGGAAACAGGTAATCACCAAGAAGCGGCATCCGTAGCTAAGGGAGTCGTGGAGAGGGTGCGTAAGTTAGCGTCTGCGAATTCTTCTGTGTATACGCCAAGTTTGGCAATGAGCCTTAACAACTATGCCAACATTCTTTCGGAGATAGGAAATCGTGAAGAGGCTGTGGTTGTTGCGAAGGAGGCCGTAGAAATTTATCACAAACTGGTATCCGTAACTCCCGCTATGTATGCGTCTGATTTCGCAACGAGTTTAAATAACTATGCTAGAACTCTCTCGGCAGTAGGTAATAGTGAAGAGGCGTTGGTTGCCACCAAGAAAGCTGTGGAAATTTGGCGCGAGTTGGCCGTTGCTAATTCCAGCGCGTACATGCCTACTCTGGCAACGGGTCTTAGCAACTATGCCCAACTTCTTTTAGAAACGGGCAACTGTGAAGGTGCCTTGGTTGTTGCAAGGGAAGCTGTGGAGATCCGTCAAGAGTTGGTCTCTATCAATCCCACCATATATTTGGCTGATCTTGCTGCGAGCCTTAATAATTATGCCAATGCTCTTTCCAAAACAGGAAAGAGAAATAAGGCCTTGGCTGTCGCAAAGGAAGTTGTGGGAAAATATCGCAAACTAGTTTCTTCCAATCCCGCAGCATTTACGTCTGATTTGGCAATGAGTCTTAGTAATTATGCGGGCCGTCTTTTCGAAACAGGCAATTATGAAGAGGCGCTGGTTGTCGTAAAAGAAGCTGTGGAGCTTCGGCGAGAGTTGACAATCTTGAATCCCTTAGTGAATGCCCCTCTTTTGGCTTACAGTTGTGAATTTTTGGGAAATGTTTTTTGCAGTTTGGGACAAGTAGAACTGGCAGTAGATTCTTTCTTGGAAGGTATGCAGAGGTTGCTTCCTTTATTTATGAGTCATCCTTATTTTGATCAACTTATGTTTAATCTTAGAAACCGCTATATTGCCGCTTGCCAAGAGACCGCCTTGCCTCCCAATTTAGAGATGCTAAAATCCATTTCTGCAAAGCTGGCAGAGCGGTATCCGGACTGAGACGAGATGCTCACGGCGGAAGATGCAGACGCATAACCTTGCGGTAGCGAGAAGTTCTTTACGCTTTCCTTACAATCCCAAACAAAAACGGCCCGCAGCAAAGGCAGCGGGCCGTTTTTATGTTCCTTGTGGCCGTTATTCCGGCAACAGTATCAACTAATCATCCACATACTGCGCCAGCACGTCGATGACCTTCTCGATGGGGTCTTTGCGGCCCTCGGAGGCATCGCGCAGTGCATCTATATGGCAGCGCAGAATGTAGCGGCGCAGAATGAGCTTGCTGGCAGATTGCAGGGCAGAGCGGGCGGCGCGGACCTGCACGAGGATGTCCTCGCATTCCTTGCCTTCCTCGATCATGCGCTGAATGCCGCGAATCTGGCCTTCTATGCGTTTAAGCCGCTTCTGAACGTTCAGTTTGACGGCTTCCTGTTCCTTGTTCATTTCGACTTCGTTCATGGACACTCCTTGCAGGGGGTCGCCCTCGATTTCCTGTAGAGGGGAGAGCGAACGGCACACAGTGCAACTTTTTGAAAAAAGCTGCAACTCATACCCCGGAGACAGGAATTCGGCTGGTGACGGAATGGTAAATGCCTTTTTCCGTTCTTCCATTTTCCCGTCCATACTGCAGCGTTGTGCCCGAAGTCGGATGTGTCTCTATTTCTTCATGTCCTTCATGCGCTTCATGTGCTGGAGCATAAGACCCTTGCGCGGGCCGACCTGCTTGGTACCGTTCAGATAGGGCATAACTTCGTCGTAAATGCGGTCGCGGTTGTCCGGTACGAACAGGTTGGGATAGTTGGTGCCGCCCGGAGAGGTCATGGCGGCGTATACGCGCTGGTAGTATGCATCGTTCTTCAGGTCGGGCAGGGCAAATATGCCCAGACGCGCCGGGGCAAGGTAGCGCGGCACCTTCTGACCGGGCTGGCCGCCGGAGAAGATGATGGACTGGTAGGTGCTGTCCTTCATCATGTAGTTGTAGAACTTTTCGGCAGCGGCAGCGGTGGCGGGGTCCATGTCCTTGCGGGCGATGTAGGCGTCACCCAGAATGACGTTGCGTGTCACGTCCCCCACGGGCAGCGGAGAAAAGTACCATTCCGAAGGTTTGGCACCAGACTGCATCAGATACCACATGCTTTCGGAAAAGCCCTGCATGGCCGCATAGTCGCCCTTGACCGTGCGCTCGAAAATGGGGGTGAAGTCGTTGTAATAGGTGCCGTCCACGCAGGGGTTCTTGCCGTTTTCAATGCACAGATCAGAGGCCACGGCAACGCTGCGGGCGTTGACAGGCTCAACAGGTCCCACAATGGCGGGCAGCAGATCGCTGACCTGCGGGCGGTATTGCCCCCAAGACTGCGTGTTGTAGAGCACGAGATAGGAATTGCCCGCATAGTTTCCGGCAAGCCCCGGACCTTGCGGCTTGGCGGCGCGGATGCGGCGGTACATATCCTTCACGCTCTGCGCCTCGGTGATGTTCTTGTCGCGGGAGATGAGAAAGTTGCCGCACAGCCAGTGGGGCACACCGTAGCGCACACCCTTGACCGTGGTGCCCTGCACGATGAGCGGATGCCAGTCGTCGCGGGTGAAGGTCTGGGGGCGAATCACACCCTCAAGGGCAAGGTCGCCCATCATGATGGTATCCGTCTCCACGATATGCGCACCGCCGTGGTCCGTGGCATTGGTGAGCAGGTCCCGCAGGAAGGGCAGTTCATACATGTCGCCGACGGAAGCTGTGACAAGCACAAGGTCGATATCGGGATTTTCCTTTTCAAACCCCTGCTCCACAATGGAGAGCATGGTGTCGAAGCTGCCCGGAATATCGGGATAGGGCACCACTTTCAGCACTGTGCGCTGCTGGGGGCCTGCCACGGCGCACGCGGCAAGCATGACAAGGCACAGGGCGGAGGCCAAAACGGTTGATAAACGCGTAACCTGCTGTCTGAACTGCATGTCTCACTCCTTGCGAGGATGGATTGTTGCAGTATCCAATAGTCTATATGAAGGGTTTTTGGCAAGGCCGGGCTGGTCATGGCAGGCGCTCTTTGCAGGTGCGATGTGCAGAAAGAAAAACCGCCGCAATGCAGGGCATTGCGGCGGTGTTGTGCGTGGTATGGCCGGGATATCCGGCAGGCGGCTACTCTTCGGAATCGTCGGAAGATTCGTTGTCCCCGCCGAGAGAGCGGGTGTAGCGGCAGCTTTTTTCCGGGCAGGCAATGTGCTTGCCGCGGGCCTTGGTGGTCTTGATGGTAAGCACCTTGGAATCGCACTGCGGGCAGGGTTCATCCACGGGCCAGTCCCAGAGGGCGAAGTCGCACTTGGGATACTGGTTGCAGGAATAGAATATCTTGCCGCGCTTGGAGCTTTTTTCCACCAGCATGCCGGTTTCGCAGCGGGGGCATTTCACACCCGTTGAGAACGGCTCGGTATGCTTGCAGTCGGGGTAGCCGGAGCAGGCGATGAAGCGGCTGCCCGTGCGTGCCTTCTTGACGATGAGGTCCTTGCCGCACTCGGGGCAGGTGCCTGCCTTTTCGGGCTCTTCCTGCGGGCGTTCCACTATCTGGATGTTGCCGTCTTCGTCGCGGGAGAAGTTCGTGGTGTTCTTGCAGTCCGGGTAGCCGGAACAGGCGAGGAAGGTGCCTGCCTTGCCGAACTTGATGATCATGGGCTTGCCGCATTCAGAGCACATAATTTCCGTGGTCAGGCCCTGCTTTACGGCTTCCATTTCCGAAGAGGCTTTTTCCAGCGTGGGGTCAAAGTCTTTCACAAAGTCCTTGAGCAGGTCCACCCAGTTCTGTTCGCCTTCTGCCACCTTGTCGAGCGCGTCTTCCATCTGCGCGGTAAAGCCTACGTCCATGAGGGTGACAAAGTGCATGCTCAGCTTCTCGCACACCACGCGGCCAAGGTCGGTGGGCACGAAATGCTTGTCCTCCAGCGAGGTGTAGTCGCGGTCGATGAGGGTGGAGATGATGGACGCGTATGTGGAAGGACGGCCAATGCCCTTTTCTTCCAGTTCGCGCACCAGCGATGCTTCAGTATAGCGCGGGGGCGGCTGGGTGAACTTCTGTTCCTTTTCGAAATTGGTCAGCGAGACGAGCTGGCCTTCTTCCAGCTTGGGCAGTTCTTCGGTCTCGGTTCCCTTCTGCGGGGAAACAGCGAGAAAACCGGGGAAGAGCATGCGCTCGCCCTTGGCGCGCCAGTGGGTGTTGCCCGCAGCCACGGTGACGGTGGTGTCGTGGAATTCGGCAGAGGCCATCTGCGAGGCTACAAAGCGCTGCCAGATGAGCTTGTACAGGCTGTGCTGCTCGCGGGGCAGCAGGTTCTGCACCATATCCGGCGTCAGGCTCACATCGACGGGGCGGATGGCTTCATGCGCGTCCTGGGCGGCAGACTTGGTTTTGTAGAAGCGGGGCTTCTCGGGCAGATATTCCTTGCCGTACATGTCGCCGATGAGCGAAAGCGCGGCCTGCTGTGCCTCGTCCGCAATGCGCACGGAGTCGGTACGCATATAGGTGATGAGGGCCACGGTGCCCTGCTCGCCCAGTTCCACACCTTCATACAGGCGCTGGGCAATGGACATGGTGCGCTTGGCGGAATAGCCGAGCCGCTGGCTGGCAAGCTGCTGCAGGGTGGAGGTGATGAAGGGCGGCTGCGGATGGCGCTGACGCTTCTTCTCTTCCACCTTTTCAACCGTGAACTGGGTGTCCTTGTCTTTGACGGTTGCTTCAATGGCGGATGCGGTTTCGGCATCGCCCACCACGGGCTTTTTGCCGTCCACCTTGTGCAGCTCTGCACGGAAGGGGGGCGGGGTGGCGCCGGAAAGTTCCACACGCAGGGTCCAGTATTCTTCCGGCGTAAAGGCGTGGCGCTCAGCTTCGCGGTCCACGATAAGGCGCAGGGCAACAGACTGCACACGGCCTGCGGAAATGCCGCGCTTTACCTTTTTCCAGAGCAGGGGAGAAAGCTTGTAACCCACAAGGCGGTCGAGAATGCGGCGCGCCTGCTGGGCGTCGAAAAGGTTCTCGTTCAGCGGGCGGGGATGCTCAAGCGCTTCGCGCACGGCGCGGGCGGTGATTTCGTTGAACTGGATGCGGCTGATGTTCTGGTTTTCCTTTCTGATCAGCTCTGCCACGTGCCATGCAATGGCTTCACCCTCGCGGTCGGGGTCGGGTGCGAGATAGACGTTGTCCGCGCCGGCTGCGGCATCGCGCAGGGCGTTAACAACCTTCTGTTTACCCTGTATGACCTGATACTTGGGCTTGAAGTCCTTTGCTTCGTCCACGCCAAGGTCCTTGGTGGGCAGATCGCGTACATGGCCCACGCTTGCGTGCACCATGTAGTTGCGCCCGAGGAATTTTTTGATGGTTTTCACCTTGGCCGGTGATTCCACGATAATCAGGTCTTTGCCCATGAAATGTCCTGTCGTCCGTTGATGTTTCCCGGAGGCTTGCTTAGAGTCGCGCCGGAATGACGGTGTGTCGTTCCGGCTGCAGGAGTTGCTTTCCGGGCCGGAGGTGTTCATGATATAGGGAGCCGGAAGCAAGCATGCCAAGTGTGCCGCTTCGCTTCAGCTAGGGGAAAATACGACAAATGCCAACCTCGTCAAGTCACGTTTTCCCCGTTCCGGAACGGCGATCCTCTATGTGGTCGTTAGATATAACAGGAAAATATGCAATGAGAAAAGCAATAATTCTCTGTGCTTGTCTTGCCAGTGCTCTCTTCCTTTCCGCCTGTGCCAAAGCACCCTATACGGGGCGTAATCAACTTATGATTATTTCGCAGGAAGAAGAACTTGCACTGGGCAAGCGTACCGCCAATGACGTGCTGAAGAAAGAAAAGCGCGATACCACGAGCGAAAATTCCAAGGCTGTTGTACGCGTGGGGCGTAATATCGCGGCAGTGGCGGGGCGTGAGGATTTTCAGTGGGAGTTCAATACCATACAGAAGGATGACACCCCCAACGCTTTCTGTCTGCCCGGTGGCAAGGTCTTCGTGTATACCGGCATCTTCAAGTATATAAAGGATGATGCCGAGCTTGCTGCCGTTATGGGGCATGAAATAGGCCACGCCATTGCCCGGCACGGGGCAGAGCGCGTATCCACTGCCATGGCGGCACAGACCGGTGCTGTGGTGGGCATGATCGCCCTTTCCGGTCAGGACATGTCGCCCGCCACCAAGGCGGCCATGGGCGTTGCTTTTGGTGTGGGAGTGAATGTGGGCGTTATTCTGCCCTTCTCGCGCATTCAGGAATACGAGGCAGACCGCGTGGGGCTCATCCTTATGGCCAAGGCGGGGTATGACCCGCACGCCGCGCTGAATTTCTGGAAGGCTTTTGCGCAGCAGCCGGGGGCGAAGCCGCCGGAATTTCTTTCTACCCACCCTGCATCGGAGAATCGCATACAGGCCATCAAGGAGCTGATTCCCGAGGCCATGCAGTATTACAAGAAGCCGCAATAATCCGGCATATTCCGATTTGAATCATGAAGGCCGCCCGCAAGGGTGGCCTTCTCTTGTTGCTGGCAAAGTCATTTCTAATATTTTTGGCTCCGCCGGGCAGGAACCTGACGTTCCTGCACCTCGTATACGCGATGAGAATCCGTTTTTAACCACAGTTCCGGCTTAACGGGAGTACTGTTTTGTTGAAAACGGGGGTTGTCATTACTCAGGAAGGTCGCTCACAAGGGCGGCCTTTGCTGTTTCGCTGAATAAAAAAAGGGAGGCGGAAAAACTCCGCCCCCCTAGAAACGACGAAGCGGCTCAAAGTGCCACCTTTGAACCGCTGAAATTTTACGTCGCAAAAGCAAGAAGGTAATTAGGTATTAGCAGGAGGCGTGCCAAGTTTTCACCAGTCTCAAGAAATTTTATTTATGTCTGTAAATACAGTGCGTTGAGATTGCTTGATGTGTTTCGAAGCCATGTGCGCAATGTACAAAATTTTTTACTGTATGCGTGAAAATGGGATGCCCACACCTGCTGTGTTAAATTTTTTGAACAGTTCTTCGTTGCTCTTATATAGTGAAATAAAAGGATAAAATTGAAATATGGGCCGGTGTGGCGTGCAGACTGGCGCATTGCTTCTCGCCCATTGGCGTTGAGGGCAGGGGGGGGACCAAAAAATTATACTGCGCCTTCTCGATAGCTCTTAGGCAGGCTGGAATAAACGGCTCGTGGTGGAAGGAGTGCTCTGGGGTCAAACCTCTGCCGAAGGAAGATGATTTTTGCTCTCAGAAACGACGAAGCGGTTCAAAGTGCCACCTTTGAACCGCTGAAATTTTACGTCGAAAAGAAAGAAGGTAACCAGACTATAGCAGAAGGCGTGCCAAGAGATGATGCCAGAAGAATCTTCTTTATATGGTTATTTAAATCAGTGTGTTGCGTATTCTTCTGGCAATTGGAGTGGGATGGGTAAGGCGTACAAAAAATTTGTTCAAAGATGATAGAAAGGGCTGGGTTGGCAAAGTGTGTTCAGATTCTTGTATCGCCAGATGGCGTCTGTAATAACATGATATTATTTTCTATTTTTCTTAACGCTGTTGCGTTCAGGGGCATGTGTATGCCTGGTAAAGGCGCTCGGCATGGTTTGCAGCAGAGGGATACAATATCTTGAACTTATGAAGCGGGGGCAGGAGCGTAAAGGATCGCCGGGGCACTGCCCGATGCGGCAGGGGGCATGCTTTCTTGTATCAACGGCAACGAGCCGGACAATAATACCTATTGTCCGGCTCGTTGCCGTTGGCAGAACTGCCGGGATTTGGAGGTGCGCAGTTTGAGCATGCTTATCTGGCCCAATTGCTTTCTAGTGGTTCGTCTCAGGCTGAGCCTGGGCAGAATCTGCGGGGCTGAAAGAATCTTCTTGTGTGCTGGCTTCCGCCATGTTGCCAGATTCTTCCAACGTCTCGTCAGAGTTTTTCTTCATCAGCTTTTTCTGAAGTTTTTCTTCTTTCTTTTTGCTTTTTGCCAAATCCTTCTGTCTCTTTTCAAACTTGTAGTTGCGTGGTGGCACGATAGGGCTCCTTTGGTCAGGATGGAAAAAGAAAAGCGCCCGGCTCGCGAAAGAGACGGGCGCCCGTTACCGATGCGGAAACCGCGAACGGAACTACCAGCGGCTACGCTGTTCGCGGGGCTTGGCTTCGTTAACCTTGAGGTTACGACCGCCGAATTCGCGGCCATCAAGGTTGCGGATGGCTTCAGCAGCGCCTGCGTCGTCCATTTCTACAAAACCGAAACCACGAGCGCGGCCGGTTTCGCGGTCTTCAACCAGATTAACGGAGGTTACGGTGCCGTATGCTGCAAAAGCGGCGCGGACTTCGTCTTCAGTTGCGGACCAGGAAAGGTTGCCGACATAAAGCTTCTTGGACATGATGTGTTCCTTGAGAGAGAAAAAAGTATATTGGTATGGTGCCCGTGCGCCATAAAAAAAGGAGCAGCGCTATCAGTGCGTATCTGCTCCTTGATATTCCTGTTAATTCAAACCAGCGCTGGCCAACATTGGGCCGCGCCTCCACGGGTGCCGCTGGTGTGTGTAAAAAAGAATGTTCGCTTGAATATGCGAATTAGTCAAGAAGTATTTGTCAGGGGGCCTGTGCAATACGTCTGCTTGAATAGCATTGTCGCATTATAGCAGTCTGTTACAGGGGCTAACAAAATTAGGGGCCTTGCAGGGTGAATGAATGTAATCACTCGTATAAACGACAAAGCGGTTCAAAGTGCCACCTTTGAACCGCCGAAATTTTTTGTCGCAAAAGCAAGAAGGTATTTAGGTATTAGCAGGAGCCGTGCCAAAGTTGCGTTGCTTGCAAAAAATTCTCTTTTTACATGTAATTTCAATTAGATACGTACTTTTCTGGAGCTTGTATTCTCGGCGGGTGGGGTAAAGTAAATTGTACCTTCAAGCTGGGTTGCATGGGGTAATCTGATTACAGTTCAAGAAGTTATACGCGGCATTATTCATGCATTGTACTGATATGATTGGATAATATTTATTGCAGGCTGTTGGGGCGCGGGAGGCAGCCCAGGGCAGGTGCCTTGGTGCCCGTGAGAACACCCGGAGACAAAATTTTTGAACCGGGGATGAGGGGCATGGGGGCGTCAGACTCACCGGCCATGCCACAAGCGCTGTGTTGCCAGTCCTTATTCTTACAGTATTCTGCTTAGGGTTTCCCCCTTTGCCTGTGCCGATGAAGATGTGTTACACTCATCTGCAAAATTGAATGCCCGCAGGGGCACCATCTTGTCCGGCTGTATGAGGGAGGCCGGAGGAGGATTCATGCGACGAGCTGTAATCATCATACTGCTGCTCACGTGCGTGCCTGCCATGGCCGGATCGTACCGTATATCTGCCTTTGACATGGAAACGGCAATGGTTCTCGGACCCATAGTGACAGAAGCTTACCGGCGGATAGGAGCGGATATAGAGCTCGTGACCCTGCCCGGCGAAAGGGCTCTGGTCATGGCCAACCGGGGAGAGGTGGATGGCGAGCTTGCCAGAGTGCCCCTGATCGGCGAGCTGTATCCCAATCTGCTGCCCGTTCCTGTTCCCATTGGCACGTATGACGGGGTGGTGTTTGCACACGATTCGGTTCCGCCCGTGCAGGGCTGGGAAGACCTGCGCAAGTATCGCATAGGTGTGGAGATAGGTGTGAAGTTTGCGGAAACAGGCACCAAGGGTATGGATGTTATGAGCTTTGGCGACCGCAGAAAGCTGTTCGAGATGCTGGAGCTGGGCCGTATTGACGTGGTTGTGCACCTGCGCGAGACAGGCGAGGCGGAGCTGCGGGTGCTCGGCATAAAGGACGTGCATGCCCAGAAGACCCCGCTGACTACGCTGGTGATGTATCACTACGTGCACCGCAAGCACGCGGACCTCATTCCCCTGCTTACCAAGGCGCTCAAGGATATGGAGCAGGATGGCACCATGGAGGCCCTGCACCGCAAGGGCAGAGAACTGTTCTGAGATGCCTGCCGTAAATCGGGACAGGGCAGACAAGGGGCGGCACTTCGGGGTAATGACAAACTTCCGCTTTCAGTGAAACCGCAGTCCGTAAAGCCGGAACTGAGGTCCCAAAACGGAGTCTCATCGCGTAGACGAGGTGTGGGAACATCAGGTTCCTGCACGGCGGAGCCCCAAAATACCAGCAAATGACTTTGTCAGCAGTTTGAAACCCCGTCCGGAAAAAGACGGGGTTTGTCATTAATCTGAAGGGCCGGACGGTATTACCGTCCGGCCCTTTCTATCCATGCCTCGTGAGGGTGAGGCTTAGGCAATCCAGTCGTCGTCTTCCTCAATGGGAGCAAAGCCGCGGCGCATGGTGTTTTCCGTTACGCAGCGGGGGTCCATGAACTGCAGCAGGTAGTCGGGGCCGCCGGTCTTGGAGCCCACGCCGGACATCTTGAAGCCGCCGAAGGGCTGGCGTTCCACAAGCGCGCCGGTGTTGTTGCGGTTCAGGTACAGGTTACCCACGCGGAAGTCCTTGCGGGCCTTTTCCAGATGCTCGGGGCTTCTGGAGAATACGCCGCCGGTCAGCGCAAAGCGGGTGCCGTTGGCAATGTCGATGGCTTCATCGAAGTTCTTGGCCTTCATCACTGCCAGCACGGGGCCGAATATTTCTTCCTGCGCGATGCGGTGATGCGGCTGAATGCCGCCCACAATGGTCATGGGCACATAGGCGCCTTCGGAAGGAATGTCGGTGCGCTTGAGCAGAATGGTGCCTTCCTGCTCGGCGATCTTGATGTATTCGTTCACATTTTTCTGTAGGGTCACATCGGCCAGCGGGCCCATGTAGTTGGCCGGATTTTCGGAGGGCCCGATCTTCACGTCGCCCGCAGCCTGCACAAGGCGTTTCACGAAGCGGTCGTAAATGGGTTCCACAACGATAACGCGCGAGCAGGCGGAGCACTTCTGGCCCTGGAAGCCGAAGGCGGAGTAGAGCACGTGCAACACTGCTTCATCAAGGTCGGCATCGTCGTCGATGATGATGGCGTTCTTGCCGCCCATTTCTGCGATAACGCGCTTGCACTGCATCTGGCCGGGCTTGACCATGCTGGCCTTGTTCTGGATGTGCAGACCCACTTCCATGGAGCCGGTGAAGCAGATCATGCTTACCTTGGGATGCTCGATGAGGTAGTCGCCCATCACGGAGCTGCGGCCGGGGCAGAAGTTGAATACGCCTGCGGGCAGCCCTGCCTCGCGGAAGACCTCGGTCAGGTTGTAGCCCACGCGGGCGCTGATGGAGGAAGGCTTGAATACCACGGGGTTACCCGTGACAATGGCGGCAGAAGCCATGCCGATGGAGATGGCGAAGGGGAAGTTCCAAGGTGAGATAACCGCTGCAATGCCCTTGGGCTGATAGAACAGCTGGTTGTGCTCGCCGGGAGCGCGGCCCATGCGGCGCGGGCGGCCAAGGCGCAGCATTTCGCGGGCGTAGTATTCGAGGAAGTCGATACCCTCGCCCACGTCGTGGAAAGCCTGATCCCACTGCTTGCCCACTTCCAGAATCTGCCATGCGGAAAGCTCGTAGGCCTTCTTGCGGGCCACTTCAGCAGCCTTCATCAGGTAGTTGGCGCGGTCTTCGGGCGATACGTCGCGCCATACGTAGAAGGCGCGTTCAGCCGCATCAAGCGCAAGGTCAATCTCGGCAACGCCGGCCTGACACATATCTGCCAGCTTTTCGGAGTAATTGGCGGGGTTGGTGGTGGCGATGACATCGTTGGTCATCACATCCTTGCCGTCGATATACAGCGGAACCTTGCCGCCCATGCGGGAACGGATGTCCTTGATGGCAGCGGGGAAGGCTGCGCGGGCTTCCGGAATGGTGAAGTCGATCATGGAATCGTTCACGAAGAGCGGAATGCCATCCACCCCTTCGTGGAAACCGGCAGGTTTGGGAGCGGGCTTGGCGGCCAGCTCGCGGTCCAGCGTCTTTTGCGGGTTTTCCAGCAGGCGTTCCAGGTCCGCACCGTCTGCAAAGCTCTGGCGCAGGAAGGATTCGGTGGCCGTGTTTTCCAGCAGGCGGCGTACAAGGTAGGCCATGCCGGGAATAAGGTCGCCGTAGGGG
>JBKEAK010000082.1:0-8614 GCA_047972125.1 Halodesulfovibrio sp. | reverse complement strand
AGGTCAAGCCCACCAACGGTGAACTCATCTGGGTGGGGGACGAGCAGGCACGCCGCGGCTAACTGCTCTTCCCAATTTCCCGTTCAAAAACAACAAGGCCGGTGCTTTCGTACCGGCCTTAAGACTGCGGACAAGGTCATTTTTGGTATTTTTTGGCTCCGACGGGCAGGAACCTAACGTTCCTGCACCTCGTATAAACGATGAAAATCCGTTTTTAGACTTCAATTCCGGCTTAACGGAAATATGGTTTTACTGAAACGAAGCTTTGTCATTAACCTGAAGGCCGGTGCGTTTGTACCGGCCTTTTCCTTTCTCAGCCCATTCGTCTTGCCTAGGCTTGCTCGCCCTGCAGCAACTCCACAAGCACAGTGCCGTTAGTCATCTCCTCCAGCGCAAGCTGAAGTCCCTCGGCGCGCTCTTCCGGCATTTCGAGAACATAGCGGGCATCCACCGTGAACGACTCTTCAAGCACCACGGCCTCGTATTCCGGCAACAGACGTTTGAACAGCGTGATGGCGCTGTAATCCAGCACAACCTCCATCTGCACGGGAACAATGCGTTCGCGCACCGGCAGGGTATCCAGCCCCGCCTTGACCATACCGGCATAGGCCCGGACAAGCCCTCCGGTGCCGAGCTTTATGCCGCCGAAATAACGCGTCACCACGCAGGCAATTTCTCCCACCGGGGCATGCAGCAGCACATTCAGCATGGGCCTGCCTGCCGTGCCATGCGGCTCACCGTCATCGCTCATGCCAACGTGTGCGGTGCTGCCGGGCGGGCCAGCCTGAAACGCCCAGCAGTTGTGCGTGGCATCAGGATGCTCGGCACGGATGCGGTCTATGAATTCCCGCGCAGCTTCAACTGAGGGAGCATGCGCCATGGTGGTGATGAACCGGCTCTTCTTGATCATTTCCTCCACGCGATGGAAGGAAGAGTCGGGTATGGAGTAGCGTGCAGTCATGCTGGCTGGATAGCGGCAGGCGGGCATAAGGTCAACTCCGGTTTCCCCCGGCCACACCGCCAACCAAGGCCCGGCAAGGGCTTGTTGACCAAACGCCGCATTCGTCCTACATCCTCGGCAACATGTCCAAAACGCTCATCATCGCAGAAAAACCCTCGGTCGCACGGGAAATAGCCCCACTAGTCAATGCCACAGGCCGCCGCGACGGCTACATGGAAGGTCCTAGCCATCTGGTCAGCTGGGCAGTGGGCCACCTTGTGGGCATTGCCGAACCTGAAGACCAGCACGAAGCCTGGAAAGGCAAGTGGAGTCTTGAGCAACTGCCCATAATTCCTCCCAAATTCAAACTTGCCGTGCTCAACGAGGGGCGCAAGCAATTTGCCGTGCTGAACAGGCTGCTGAATCTGGATGAAGTGGACACCGTCATAAACGCAACCGACGCCGGGCGGGAAGGTGAGCTGATCTTCCGCCGCATTTATCTGATGGCGGAATGTTCAAAGCCCGTGAAGCGTTTCTGGGCCAACGACATGACCGAAGAGGGCCTGAAGAAAAGCCTCGCCAAGCTGCTGCCAGACAGCAACAAACGCAACCTCGGCCTTGCATCCTTTGCACGGGCCGAAGCCGACTGGCTTATCGGCATGAACTTTTCGCGCATTTTCACCATCAAGGCCAACAGCCTTGTTTCCGTGGGCCGCGTGCAAACGCCGGTTCTCAAACTGATGGCAGACAGACGCCGCGAGATTGAGCACTTTGTTCCGCAGAATTACTGGACGGTCGAAGGCTCCTTCGGCAAGGGATCTTCCCCCGCAGATGAGCAGCAGGAGCCCCCCTTTGCCGCCACGTGGCACCAGCCGCCGGAACTCAGCGAAACGCGCATAAACAAGGAAGATCAGGCCAACCGCACTGTTCAGGAATGCGAGGGCAAAGATGGCGTGGTGGACAGCACCACCAGCCGCAAGGGCAGCACCAAGCCCCCCCTGCCCTTCGACCTGACCACGCTGCAGCGTGAGGCCAACACCCGCTTCGGCTATTCGGCAAAAGATACGCTGACCATCGCGCAGGCGCTCTACGAACAGAAAAAGCTGCTCACCTATCCGCGAACTGACTCACGGCACCTGACCAAAGAGCTCTTTGCGGAGATACTCAACTACTTCAGGGCGATTTATCACCTCTACCCCGAAGAGACGGTTCCTGCGGTGGACCGCATCCGCGACGGCAAAAAATTTCCCTGCGTGGACGACAAGAAGGTCACGGACCACCACGCCATCATTCCCACGGCCAACAAGGCAGACCTCGACCGTCTTTCCGCTGAAGAGCGCAACATCTACGACATGGTGTGCCGCCGGTTCATTGCCGCCTTCAGTGCAGAGGCCACCTTCTCATCGTCCACGGTGCACATTGTGGTGGAAGGACACACCTTCATAGCCAAGGGCAAGGTGTTCAAGGACAGGGGCTGGCTGCTGGTGGAACCATGGCGTGCTGCAGAAGACAATCCCCTCCCCTCGTTGCGCAAGGGCAGCAAGGTCGCTACCGAGTCAGTCAATGCCGTGCGGCGTCAGACCAAAGCCCCTGCACACTTCACCGACGCATCGCTGCTTGCCGCCATGGAAACCGCAGGCAAGTTCGTGGAAGACGAAGAACTGCGCAACGCCATGAAGGAACGAGGCCTCGGAACCCCTGCCACACGCGCCCAGATCATCGAAACACTGCTCTCCCGCCACTATGTTGATAAGGACGGGAAAAAGCTGATCTGCAGCGACAGAGGGCTGGAAGTGGCGGATATAGTCTCCGCGCTCCTGCCCGAGGTGTCCTCACCGGAAATGACCGGCCTGTGGGAAAAAAAACTCAAGGATATCGAGGCGGCCCAATACACCTACCCCGACTTCATGCGCGAGATTCGCACCATGGTCAGCCGCGGCATAGGTCATATCAAGGGACGCAGTGTCGCCTCCATCATCGTGGCGGCCAAGGCGCGGTCCATGCCCGTCCGCGAACCGGACGGCAAATGCCCCCTGTGCGGCGGCGAGATAGTGGAACGGGAAAAAGGATTCAGTTGCTCCCGCTGGAAGCGTGAAGATGGCGGCTGCCTGTTTGTGATATGGAAGACCATGTTCGGGCGAGAACTGCCCCCCGAGATGATCCGCGAGCTGTTGGAAACCGGACGCACGGCCGAACCGCTGGACTTTGTCTCGCGTGCGGGCAAGCCCTATACGGCCCGCCTTGTGCTGGAAGAAGGACAGGTGAAACCCGAGTTCGTCAACGATCGGGCTCCCCGCCCCCACGCCCCTGAACACGAGAACAGTTCCGGATACGGCCACGAAGTGCCGGAAGACCCGGAACTGCCCCGTAACGCAGACCAGACGTTAGAAGAAGTTCAGTTTGATCAAACCGATTTTTCTGCTATGCAAGAACAGTCACAGGAAAACGATACTCCCCCTGCCGAGGCTGAAGACTCATAAGGACAGAGGCATAAGGAGTACAATTTCCGCACCTTGCAAAGTTTTTTCACTTTTTTCTTTACAGGATTCTCAGTTTTCTTTAAATAGTAATCATTCCTATTAAGGAGAGGCCAAACGGCCACCTCATATACATCACAAACAAGAATATTTAAGGAGAACAAACTCATGAGTAAGACCCTTGCCAATCTGATGGAAGCTTTTGCCGGTGAATCTCAGGCCAACCGCAAGTACCTTGCATACGCAAAGCAGGCCGAGAAGGAAGGCTTTCCCCAGGTAGCAAAGCTGTTCCGTGCAGCTGCAGACGCTGAAACCATCCACGCTCACGGCCACCTGCGCAATGCTGGCAAGATTGGCGACACCATCTCCAACCTCAAGGACGCCATCGCCGGTGAAACCCACGAGTTCAAGAACATGTACCCCCAGATGATCGTCGAGGCTGAAGCCGAAGGCGAAAAGGTAGCAGCACGCTACTTCGGCTTTGCCAACAAGGCAGAGCAGGTACACGCAGAACTCTACGCCAAGATGCTCGAATCTCTGGAAAATCCCAAGGACGTTGACTACTACAACTGCTCCGTGTGCGGTTACACCCACGAAGGCGAGTTCACCGACAGCAAGTGCCCCATCTGTGGCGCTGCTCCCAAGGCCTTCTACAAGGTCGACTAACCGTCAAAAAGGACAGGCGCGGCAACAGCAGCCCTGCCCAGCCTTGGAATGCAACAGCCCCCGGCCTCTATGAAGCCGGGGGCTTTTTTACGCACAAAAAAAAGCCCGCCAGAGGCGGGCTTTCGTGTTGGCTTATTCTTAGTAGCGGGGGCGGCGTTCGCGGGGCTGTGCTTCGTTCACGCGCAGGTCGCGGCCCTGGAAGTTCTGGCCGTTCAGGGCTTCAATAGCCTGAAGGGCGTCGTTGTTATCCATTTCTACAAAGCCGAAGCCACGGGAGCGGCCGGTTTCACGGTCTTCAACAACCTTGGCGGACAGCACGTTTCCGTAGTTGGAGAACAGGGAACGCAGGTCTTCATCGGTAGCGGACCAGGACAGATTGCCAACATAGATGTTCTTGGACATAGCCTAAAAAACTCCAGATAAATAAATTGTACATAGTGTTCCGCAGCCTGTCCGAACCCTGTAGATCTCTGAAAGGAAGCCCAAGTGTTTTCCAGGATGCCGTAACACGAACGGTAAAGCCAACCCCCCACACACGGGGAAGGTTAATCCGCTCTTCCAAACATTTCCCCCCTAGCTGAGATTCAAGAAAAGTGTCAATACGTTTGTTCTATCTCTTTAATTATTTTTACCTGTAATATTATCAACACGATCGCAATCTACAAAAATGAAACCCCGCCGGAGCGGGGTTTCGTCATTCTCAGAATACAGTTGTTTCTATGCCAGCCACGAGGTTAGCTCTGCCAGCTGGGCCCTCACGGAATCAGGCCCCGTGCCGCCCTGCGTCTTGCGGCGGGCAACGGCGGCCTCATAGGCCAGAACGGTGTATACGTCTTCCGAAATGAGGTCGGAAACCGTACGGAATTCTTCAATGCTCAAATCTTCCAGAGCCTTGCCCTTGTCTTCTGCAAGGGCCACGGCGGCACCGGTGATATGGTGTGCCTCGCGGAAGGGAATACCCTTGCCCACAAGATAGTCGGCAAGCTCGGTTGCGTTCAGGAAGCCGGAGCGCATCACCATGGCCATACGCTGCGTATTGAACCGCAGTTCGGAGAGCATGCCTGCCATAAGTGCAAGCGAGTTGGATACGGTCTTGTCCGCATCCATGAACGGTTCCTTGTCTTCCTGCAGGTCGCGGTTGTAGGTCATGGGTAGACCCTTCACCGTGGTGAGCAGGGTGGTCAGCGCGCCGTATACACGCCCGACCTTGCCGCGCATGATCTCGGCCACGTCGGGGTTCTTCTTCTGCGGCATGATGCTGGAACCGGTTGCATAGGCATCGGGCAGGTAGATGTAGCCGAAGTTGGGGTTGGCCCAGATGATCAGCTCTTCGCAGAAGCGGGAAAGATGCGCCATGATCAGCGAGCCGCAGAACATGGATTCAAGCGCAAAGTCGCGGTCGGAAACTGCGTCCATGGAGTTGCGGAAGGTACCGAACATGCCCAGTTCTTCGGCAACAGATGCAGGATCAAGAGGATAGGTGGTACCGGCAAGAGCGGCTGCTCCCAACGGGCACACGCGGGTGCGCTTGTCGCAATCCGCGATGCGGTCATAATCCCTGCGCAGCATCCATGCGTATGCCAGCAGATGGTGGCCCAGCGATACGGGCTGTGCGGGCTGCATGTGAGTGCAACCGGGCAGCAGCGTATCCACATGCTGTTCTGCCTGCTTGACGAGTTCGGCAATGACGGCGCGAATCTGTTCCTGCCATTCGCGGATGGCGTCGGAAACGTACAGGCGGAAATCCAGAGCGACCTGATCGTTACGGGAACGGCCGGTGTGCAGACGCTTGCCCGCATCGCCCACCAGTTCGGAAAGACGGCTCTCGATATTCATGTGCACGTCTTCCATTTCCCTGCGCCAGACAAAGTTGCCGGACTCTACCTCTTCCTGAATCTGCGCAAGACCGGAAACGATCTTGTCCGCATCATCCTGCGAGATAACACCCTGACGTGCCAGCATGCGTGCATGCGCCTTGGAGCCTGCAATATCCTGACGGTACATCAGCCTGTCATAGGACACGGACTGGGTATACTCTTCCACAAGGGCCGCTGTCTTCTGGCGGAAGCGTCCGCCCCACATCTTCTTTTCTGCCATGTCTGTTCCGTATTGTGATGCTGCACGGGAGCCGGGGCTCTGGCGATCAGTTGCTGGAGTCTGCTGCAGTTCCGGCAAAAAGCCTCTGCAAGCTCCAATGTCAATAATGGGGTAACGCGGCACATGTGCCACGCTACCCCACTTGTATACCCTACTATTCTGCTACAGGGAAACGCTGTCGATCACCCCGGGGCACAGCCTTCACAGGCTGGCGGGACTGGCGATACCGGCAGGACCGGCGAAACCGGCGGAACCGGCGCTCCCTGCATCAGAAACCGCGAGAATGCGACTTCTTGTATCCGCGCAGGCGCAGGCCCTGCAGACGGATGAAGCCGGCTGCGTCCGCCTGGTTGTAAACCTCGTCTTCTTCGAAGGTGGCGAGGTCTGCACGGTACAGCGAGAACGGAGACTTGCGGCCCACGGGAACAACGTTGCCCTTGTAGAGCTTCACGCGCACGGTGCCGGTCACGTTTCTCTGGGTTTCGTCAATGAGCTTCTGCAGTGCTTCACGCTCGGGTGCGAACCAGAACCCGTTATACACACACTCGGAGTAGCGGGTGATCAAAGAATCGCGCAGATGCATGGATTCGCGGTCGAGGCAAATGCCTTCAAGATCGCGGTGTGCAACGTGCATGATGGTGCCGCCGGGGGTTTCGTACACGCCGCGGGACTTGATGCCCACAAAGCGGTTTTCAACCATATCCAGACGGCCGATGCCGTGCTTGCCGCCCAGCGTGTTCAGCGCCTTCAGCATTGCTGCGGGGCTGAGCTTTTCGCCGTTCAGTGCAACGGGGTCGCCATGCAGGTATTCAAGCTCGATGTACTCGGGAGTGTCGGGAGCCTGCTCAACCGGAACGGCCATGATGTAAGAGCCTTCCAGCGGTTCGTTCCACGGATCTTCCAGTTCGCCGCCCTCGAAGGAGCAGTGCAGCATGTTGCGGTCCATGCTGTAGAGCTTGCGGGAAGCGGCAACAGGCAGCGGAATGCCGTGCTGCGAAGCAAAGTTGGTCAGGTCGGTACGCGAACGGAAGTTCCATTCACGCCACGGGGCGATCATCTTCAGCTTGGGATCAAGGGCCATGGCTGCCAGTTCGAAACGCACCTGGTCGTTACCCTTGCCGGTAGCACCGTGGGCAATAGCCTGTGCGCCTTCCTCATGGGCAATTTCCACAAGGCGCTTGGCAATGAGCGGACGGGCAATGGAGGTACCCAGCAGATAGCGGCCTTCGTACACGGCGTTGGCGCGCATCATGGGGAAAATGAAATCGCGTGCGAATTCTTCACGCAGGTCTTCCACGTAGGCGCGGCTGGCACCGGTGGCAAGAGCCTTTGCATCCACTCCGTCAAGGTCCTCTTCCTGACCAAGGTCGGCGGTAAGGGTGACCACTTCGCAGTTGTAGGTAAGGGCGATCCACTTGAGGATCACAGACGTATCAAGCCCGCCGGAATAGGCGAGCACGACCTTTTTGATATCCTTGCTCATCGTTGTTCCTTGTATGCACTCAATCTATGCGGGGTATCGGCCCGCGAACGTACCGGTCCGCACTGCGGACGCTACGAAAAAATCCACTCAAGAATGGCTTTCTGCATATGCAGGCGGTTTTCCGCCTGATCGAAGACTATGGAAGCCTCGCTCTCAAACACTTCCTCGCTCACTTCCTCACCGCGATGTGCGGGCAGGCAGTGCATGAACTTGGCACCCTTTGCGGCGTACTTCATCATGTTGCTGTCGATCATGTAACCGGCAAAGGCCTTTTCGCGGCGGGCCTGCTCTGCTTCCTGTCCCATGGATGCCCACACGTCGGTATTGACGTAGTGTGCGCCTTCAATGGCTTCCTTGGGATCGTGGGTGCAGAATATCTTGGCACCGGCCTGCAGGGCAAGGCCGAGCAGATTTCTGTCGGGCTCGTAGCCTTCGGGGAAGGCCATGAACAGCTCGAAGGGGAAGTACATGGCAGCTTCGATCCACGAGTTGGCCATGTTGTTGCCGTCGCCGATCCATGCCACGCGGATGGTGCTGAAATCGGGCGTGCGTTCGTAAATGGTAAGCAGGTCGCTCATGACCTGACAGGGGTGTCCCTGATCGGTCAGGGCGTTAACCACCGGGATGCTGCCAAAGCGCACCAGCTCGTCGATCTTTTCCTGCCCGAAGGTACGCACGACCATGCAGTCGTTATAACGGGAAAGCACACGGGCAGTATCGCGAAGCGGCTCGCTGCGGCCCAGCTGACTTTCAGCGGGAGTCATGAAAATGGTCTTCGCACCAAGATGGTGCAAAGCCGTCTCAAACGATACCCGGGTTCGCGTGGAGGCTTTCTCGAACAACAGAATGGCAGACTTGCCTGCCATCAGGTCGCTGCGATGATTCGTATCCTTCATTTCCTTGGCGCGGGCAATCAGCCTGCGCGCGTTTTCACAGCCCAGATCTCTGATT
>JBKEAK010000081.1:0-4656 GCA_047972125.1 Halodesulfovibrio sp. | reverse complement strand
CACTATCAGCGCAGGCCAAGTGATTCCTGAATGCCTCTGGCAGTGGGCGTAGTGCACAGGCCGCCAAGGTTGGTGCAGCGCAACTCACCGGGCAGCATCTTGCCCACCCGGAGCATGGTGCTGATCACTTCATCCAGCGGAATGACAGGGTCGAATCCCGCCATGACCATGTTGGCGGAAGCAACGGCGTTGGCTGCCCCCATGGTGTTGCGGTTAACGCAGGGAATCTCCACCAGTCCGGCAACAGGGTCACAGATAAGCCCCAGAAGGTTCTGCAGGGCAAGACCCGCCGCAGCAAATGCCTGTTCCGCCGTGCCGCCGAGCAGTTGCACTGCCGCAGCCGCAGCCATGGCACTGGCAGCTCCCACTTCGGCCTGACAGGCGCATACTTCTGCGGCAAAGGTGGCCTGATGCGCAATGAACACGCCCACCAGACCGGCAACCAGCATGGCTTCTGCCTCTACTTGTGCCAGATCGTCCGGTGCCAGCCCAAGGCTCTCGGCCAGAGGCAGGACCACTGCGGGGAGTATCCCGCAGGAACCGGCTGTGGGCGCAGCCACCACAATGCCGCCGGAACTGTTGTATTCCATGATGGCCGTGGCGATGAGCATGCCCCGGTTCATGATGCCGAGATCGGCAAGTTGCACTTCCGAAGCGGCACGGGCCATGTGTGCTGCCTTGGGCTTGAGGAATCCCGTAACAGGCAGTTCCTTTTCCATACCCGCTGCGGCAGCACGGCGCATGACGCGGACCACGTCCATCATGCGGGACAGGATGGCAGCGTGCGAATCTCCGCTGCGGGCCTTTTCATAGGTAAAGGCCAGTTCAGCGGCGGAGACGGAAGCGCCCTTGCAGCTCTTCAGCGCCTCACCGGCCGTGAAAAACGGAATATCGTACCGGAACCGCCCCGGAACAGGCAGCAGGGGTTCAAGCAGGGAAATCCGGCAGCCTTCCTCTTTGCACAAGGATTCCGCCACATGCAGCAGATCGGGCGCAAAAGACTGCTGGCCGGTGATCTGCAGCAGGGAACCGGAAGAAGCATCCCGCCGTGCTATCCTGCAGCCGAGGGCCAGCGCTTTTTCGGCCACGCCTTCCAGCATCTCGGAATGCAAGGACTGAATGAACAGTTCCCAGTATTCACCGGTAACGGAAACAGGGAAGCCATCCATGGCGACAATTCTGAACATGCCGCCCCCGGTGGATTCGGTCAGAAACTCCCGTTCAGTGCCGCAGGCATCCTTCACCACAATACGGGCGGTGTTGGGATGGGGGTGGCTGTTTTCCTCGATCTCAAAAGCAAATTCCAGCCCGCGCCTGCCTGCTTCCTGCAGAGAGGCACCCAGCAGTTCGTGCTCCGGTCCGAAACCCAGCAAGCCGCCGATGAATCCTTTATCAGTCCCCTGCCCCCGGTATGTGCCGGGATAGGAACCGTCTTTCTTGAAATGGATGACAGCCCTGCTCACACCGCCCGAAAGCCCGTGAATGGCCCTGCCGATACGGGCGGGACCAGCGGTGTGCGAGCTTGAAGGCCCAGTCATGACAGGCCCTATCACATCATTGAATATGCTGGCCGGTTCGGGAAAGGCATTAACCATGCTAACCTCCTGTCAAAAACCCCTCCTACCATCTCTGGAGGAGGGGCCACTTACTGTATCAAGCTCTTTTCTGCATCCGCGCGAAGTAGGCCTGAGCCAACCCGCCTGTCGATGTTTCCCGGTACAGACTGGGCAGGTCATGCCCTGTCTGGGTCATGACGTGCACCACCTCGTCAAAGGGAATGCGGTGCGAACCGTCGGAGAGAATGGCCATCTGCCCGCAGGAAAGGGCACGGCTGGCCGCACAGGCGTTACGCTCGATGCAGGGAATCTGCACAAGACCATCCACAGGGTCGCAGGTAAGGCCAAGGTGGTGTTCAAGCCCCATCTCTGCCGCGTATTCTATCTGGCGCAGCGAACCACCCATAAGCTGGGTAGCGGCAGCGGCAGCCATGGCGCAGGCAGAGCCCACTTCGCCCTGACACCCCACTTCGGCACCGGAGATGGAACCGTTGTGCTTTATCACGTTGCCGAACAGACCGGCTGTGGCAAGTGCCCGCAGCATATCCTTGTCGGTAAGCGCGTTGGTCTGCTGCAGATAGTGCAGCACAGCAGGAACAATACCGCAGGCACCGCAGGTGGGAGCAGTGACAATGGTGCCCCCGGCTGCGTTTTCTTCGGATACCGCCATGGCAAAGGCCGTGAGCAGCCCGGATTGCTGCATATCGGGCCCGGAGAGGCGGGTCTTGCGGTAGTAGCTCCACGCATGGCGACGCAGACCGATGGAACCGGGCAGAACACCCTGCGTATCAAGGCCACGCTCAATGGCGGCGTGCATGGTCTTCCAGACATCCGCGAGAAAATCCCAGATGCCTGCGCCTTCGCAGCGCTCCACGTATTCCCAGTAGGTGATGCCCTTGTCTTCGCAATGCGCCATTATGGCGGCGATATCGGGCAGGTCATAAACGTGATTTCCGGCATCGGCAGCCTCGCCTTCCTCACGGATGGCTCCACCGCCCACGCTGTACACGGTCCATGAATCCGTCACCTTGCAGTCAGCATCAAGTGCTTCGAAGAGCATGCCGTTGGGATGCAGGGGCTGCTTCAGTTCGGGGCACCAGACAATCTCTGTCCGTTCCGGTCCCAGAACCTGCTGCACGGCCCAGTCGGTCAGGTGGCCCTTGCCGGTGGCTCCAAGGCTTTCGTAGAGATACACCTTGAAGGAAGCAGCAGACTGGTTGCGCTCCAGAAAACGCTCTGCGGCGATCTTGGGTCCCATGGTATGGCTGGACGAAGGCCCAACCCCGATGCGGTACAGTTCCCGTATGCTACGCATATCCGTGTTTCCTTTGGTCTAGTTGCCCATCAGGTAATGCACGAGGGTCAGGGACACTTCGGGCACATAGGTGGTCAGCAGCAGCGTGGGCAGCCACGCGAAGAGAATGAGATACAAGGTGGGCTTGAGCATTTCGGTCACGGGTGCGCCTGAAATACGACCCGAGAGATAGAGCAAGGGAGCCGTGGGTGGGGTAACGTTGCCCATGCCGAGGTTCACGCCCATGATGGCGGCAAACTGAATGGGGTCCACGCCAAGCTTCATGATCAGCGGCACGAGAATGGGGGTGCCGAGCAGCACGCCGGAAACGTCGTCCATGAGCATGCCCATGATGAGCATGAACACGTTGATCATCAGCAGCAGCACGAACTTGTTGTCGGAAATGGAGGTCAGCACGCTCATGATCTGATCGGGCAGGTTTTCCATGATGTACAGACGGGAGAGAATCATAACCGCGAACATCATGGCCATGATAACGCCGGTGGTGGTGGCGGATTCGATCAGGGTGTACATCAGGTTCTTGGCCTTCAGGCCGCGGTATATGAACATGGCCACGGGAATGGCGTACAGCACGGCAACGGCTGCTGCTTCCGTGGGGGTCATGATACCGCCGTAGATGCCGCCGAGAATGATCACGGGCATCATGAGGGCGGGAGAAGCCTTGGCGCTCTTGCTGACAAAGGTCTTGGCCGTGGTGGCCATGTCCATGCTGGGGGATACGGCGATGTCCTTATTGTTGCGCAGCAGGAACAGGTTAACCAGGCTGAGCAGAACGGTCAGGATGATACCGGGAACAAATGCAGCGAGGAAGCAGGCCAGAACGGACTGGTTGCCCATCCATGCGTACAGAATCATCAGCATGCTCGGGGGAATGAGAATGCCCAGAACCCCGGAGCTTGCGAGCAGCGCGGCGGAATGTCCCATGGGGTATCCGGCCTGCTTCAGCTTGGGCATCATGATGGAGCCGATACAGGAAACCGTGGCGGAAGAAGAACCGGTAACAGCGCCGAAAATGGCACAGGTAACAACGGTAACCACACCCAGACCGCCGCGGATGCGGCCTGCGATGGTATCGACCACGTCCACCAGCCTGTCGCCGATGCCGCCCTTGTCCATAACGCCGCCCGCCATGATGAAGAGCGGAATGGTCAGCAGAACAATGGAGTTCATCTTGGCGAAGCCGTAAGGCAGCAGGAAGCCGGGATCATACCCGCCTGCAAAAATCAGATAGGCACCGGAACCGAAGAAGGCGAAGGGAATGGGCACGCCGATAAACAGCGTGAACATCAGAATACCTATTGCGATTGCGACTGTCATTTCCATTCCCTCCTAACGTTCCACACGGGCCAGACGCACGTGGGCGGCAACGTCCTGCACAAGGTACACAACCTGATACATGGACATGAGAACAAACCCCAGACCTACCGCGATATGCGGGATGAGCATGGGCAGACGGAACACCGGAGACTTGGGCCCCATCTGCACGCCCCACATCACGAACTGCAGCGCCCATACGGTAACCAGCAGACAGATGGCGGTGGAGATGAAATCCTTGAAAAGCTGGGCCATGCGGCAACGCTTTTCATCGGTTATATTTAGATTCTTTTCCTCAACATATTAAGAGATTTCGTCAAAGGTTTCTGTCAGCACATTTTACCTACACTTTTCTCCTCAAATTCGCCTTCGCTCAACACTTTTTCCCCGGTATATTTAGCTTTTATGTCTCTGTTTATCAAAACATTTCATATTTTCTGTCGGCGCGTTTAACATATACATTTTATTTCT
>JBKEAK010000080.1:0-32382 GCA_047972125.1 Halodesulfovibrio sp. | reverse complement strand
CGTTAAGCCGGAACTGAAGTCCAAAAACGAATATTCATCGCATATACGAGGTGCAGGAACGTTAGGTTCCTGCCCGGCGGAGCCAAAAAATACCAGAAACGACTTTGTCAGCAGTCTGAAAAAAGGGCCCTCGGGCCCGTTTTGTATGTGCTGTTATGATGTGCCGTTATGATGCGCTGTCGCGTGCGGTGAGCTGATGGTAGGCCACCGGTATGATGAGCAGTGTGAACAGGGTGGATGCAAACAGCCCGAAGATGAGCGCATAGGCAAGCCCTGAGAATATGGGGTCCAGCGTTATGGGCCACGCGCCCAGAGCCGTGGTCGCCGCCGTGAGCAGAATGGGGCGCAGCCTTGTGGCCCCGCTTTGCAGCACGGCATCGCGTAGGGGCATGCCTTGCTTCATGGCTTCCTGAATGAACTCGATGAGCACCAGCGAATTGCGTATGACAATGCCGCCCAGTGCAATCATGCCGATCATGCTGGTTGCCGTGAAAAAGACCGGATCATCATAGTTGCCTACGGTATTGCCGAACAGCAGGTTGAGCAGCCAGAAGCCCGGCATGATGCCGATAAGGGTGAGTGGAATGGCCGCCATTATCAGCAGCGGCAGGCCGAAGGAATCCGTCTGCACCACCAGCAACAGATATATGCCCAGCAGCGCAACCCCAAAGGCAATGCCCAGATCGCGGAAGACATCCAGCGTGATCTTCCATTCCCCTTCACCTGCCCATTCCACGGATGTTGCCGGTGGCAGCGGGTTGTCCCGCAGCGCGGACGACATGTCCAATATGGCCTCGGCAGGGGCGCGTCCGGCCATTTCTCCATACACATAGACCACCCGCTTCAGGTTCTTGTGATAGATGGGCTGGTCTTCATCCACAAACCGGAAGGTGCCGAGTTCACCCAGCGGCACCATGTGGCCGGATGAGGATTTGAGCGGAATCTCTTCCAGCATGGCAGCGGAAGAGCGCTGATCCCGTGGCAGCATTACATGGATGGGCAGGGGCTGGCGTTCGTCCGGCAGGTGCAGCGTGGCGGGTTGTATGCCCCCCACGGCCATGCGCAGCGTATCGGTAATATCGCGGGCAGAGATGCCGTGCAGGGCGGCCTTTTCACGGTCCACCGTGAAGTCGAGGCGCTGCCTTGCCGCTTCAAAAGAGGCGTCTATGTCCGTGAGTCCCGGTTCCGTGCGCATGATGCCCTGCACGTGCTTTGCCGCTGCTATCAGCTGTTCCGTTGTGCGGTCGGGCGAGCCGTATACCTCTGCAGTGATGGTGGAAATGACAGGAGGGCCGGGGGGCGTTTCCACCAGCTTGAGCCGTGCGCCGTGTCTGTCAGCAATGGCCTGCAGGGCATCGCGCATGCCAAGGGCAAGGGCGTGGCTCTGCACATCGCGACGGGATTTGTCTGTCAGGTTGATGCGTATGTCCGCCTGATTGGGATTGCCGCGCAGGTAGTAGTGGCGCACCATGCCGTTGAAATCCATAGGCGAGGCCGTGCCTGCATAGGTGGTGAAGTCCGTTATGTCGGGCAAGGTGCGCAGATAGGCTTCCATCTCCCGTATGGCACGGTCCGTGGCCTCCACGCTGGAACCTTCCGGCAGGTCGAGCACAATCTGCAGCTCGTTGCGGTTGTCAAAGGGCAGCATCTTCAGCGGCACATAGCGGCCTGCCGCAAGCGCGATGCTGAAGATAAAAAGAAGCCCGGTCGCGCCCATGAGCCACAGGCGGGCGGGGCGGGAATCGAGGAATGGTTCAATGCAGCGCTTGTAGCCGTTGGTGACCCATGCGGGCGTTACATCGCCCTGCACAGCCTCTCCTGCTCTTTTTCTGAGCAGCAGGTAACTGAGCCACGGCACCACGGTGAGCGCGCAGACCGTGGAGAAGGTGACTGTCAGTGGCACGTTGATAGCCATGGGGGCCATGTAGGGTCCCATCATGCCCGTGATGAAGAACATGGGCGTGAAGCATACGATAATGGCGAGCGTGGACATGATGACCGGCGGCAGCACCTCGCGCACACCGCGCAGGGTGGCGGGCAGGGGCGGCAGCTTTCCGGCCCGTATGTGGCGCTGGATGTTGTCCACGTTGGTGATGGGGTCGTCCACCACAAGGCCGAGGGAGAGGATGAGCGCGAACAGCGTGACGCGGTTTATGGTGTACCCTGCGAACCAGTTGACGGCCAGCGCCAGCGCAAAGCTGACTGGCACGGCCACGGCCACCACCAGCGCCTCGCGCCTGCCCAGCGTGAAGGCGAGCAGGACCACCACCGTGACAATGGCAAAGCCGAGTGACGAGAGCAGGTCATCCACCTTGGCCTGTGCAGTTGCGCCATAGTTGCGCGTTACCCGTATGTGCACGCCGTCCGGTAGAATGGTTTTCTGCAGCCGGTCTGCTGTGGCGATGACGTCTTCTGCCACGGTAACGGCGTTGGTACCTTTTTTCTTGGATATGCCCAGCGTTACCGCCGGAACAGATTCCTGCGCCATGGCGGCGGACAGCCCTGCCTCTTTTACATAGCTCTCGGAAAAGCCCATACGCACGTAATCGCGCGGTTCCTGCGCGGTGTCGGAAATCTCTGCCACATCGCCAAGATAGACGGGGCGTCCCTGATATGCGCCCACTACCAGCGAGCGTACTTCTTCCGTGTTGCGGAGGAAAGAGTCGGAGGTAATGGTGAAGGTGCGGTTCAGGCTGTCCATGCTCCCTGCTGTGACAGAGGCATCGGCACCGGAAAGGGCGGTTCGCACATCCAGCGCGGAAACGTGGTACGCGCCAAGCGCCTCGGTGGAGAGGGAAACACGAATCTCTCTGGGCATGCCGCCTGTCAGTGTGCAGCGGGAAACATTCTCCACTTCCGCCAGCCGGTGGAACATTTCCTCGCCCATGCGGCGCAGTTCCTGCGGGCCATAGCCTTTGGCGGCATCGGCGTAGATGGTCAGGGTGACGATGGGCACGTCGTCAATTTCCACCGGTTTGACGAACCAGCCTGTGACCACGGAAGGGACGAGATCCTGATTCTTCATGATGGTGTTGTGCAGACGCACCAGCGCGTTTTCCCTGTCTTCGCCCACATGAAAGCGCACCGTGGCAAGGCAGGAATCCCTGCGGGACATGGAATAGACGTATTCAACCCCATCTATCTGCCAGAGCAGCCGTTCCAGCGGTGTGGATACGAGCTTTTCCACTTCCTGCGCCGAGGCACCGGGCACCTGCACCATGATGTCGGCCATGGGAACGATGATCTGGGGCTCTTCTTCCCTCGGGGTGGCAAGAATGGCCCCCACGCCGAGAGCCAGCGCAAAGATGAGAAAGAGGATGGAGTTCTTGTTCTTCAGGAACTGCCCGACAATGCGGATGATAAGGCCGGAATCGGCGTCATCTGTCTGCACTAGCTGTTCGGGCTGGTCTGCCCGTTTGGTTTGTTCCGAAGGCGTTGGTTCCCCGTTTTTCATCGGGGCAGAAGGGTTGGCATTGTGCAGGCCGGAATCATTGTGCATTGCCGCGCTCCAGCATCAGCGTTTCGCCGCCGTTCAGGCCGGAGAGCACCTCAACCTCATCACCGTGCCGCAGGCCGGTTTTGATGTAGACGGAAGTGGCCTCATCTCCCTTCAGTATTCGGACGGACTCAAGTTGCCCCACGCGGGTAACGGCCTGAGCGGGCACGAGCACGGTCTTGCGCTCGCCGACGGGGATGAACGCACGGCCGAACATGCCGGGATAAAGGGTGGCATAGGCTCCTGTGTCGGCAGGCAGGCCGATGCGTACTTCAAAGGTGCGCGAAAGCGGGTCGGCTGCGGGCACCACTTCTTCCACAATCCCTTCAAGGGAAGCATCGCCCAGAGCGCTGATGGCAACCTGCAGGCGTGTGCCGGTGCGCACCTGCCGGATAAGCCCTTCGCGAACCTGTGCTTCCAGCCGCAACGAGCCGCCGGTTTGCAGCACGAGCAGCGTTTTGCCGGGAAAGGCCAGGTCGCCGGGTTCTGCTTCGCGGCGGACAACCTCGCCGTCGTCAAGGGCGCGGATGATACCGTAATCAAGGGCAATGCCTGCTTCCTCCAACATATTGCGCGAACGGCCTTCCGCAGCCATGGCACCGGAAACACCTTCCGTAGCCTGCTTGAGATCGGCTTCTGCCTGTGCGTAGGCCGCTTCTGCCTGATCCATTTCGCTCTTGGCAACGGCGTTGGTATCAAACAGTGCACGTATACGTTTGTACTGCGCTTCCACCTTGGTAAAGGCCGCCTGCGCGGCTGCCTTGGCCTGCCGCGACTGCTGCGTTGCCGCATTGGCAGAGCTTATGGCCTGCTGGGCCTGCTGCCTGCGCGATTCCAGCTCGCGGGTATCCAGAATGACGAGCACCTCGCCCTTTTTCACCTTGTTGCCGGTGCGCACGCGCATTTCAAGAATGCGGGCGGTTATCTGCGCCTCTATGCGGGTTTCCGTGCGCGGCCGGATGGTGCCCACGGCCTGCTGGGTTTCCGTGACTGTGGCTACGTGGGCCACGGCCGTTTCCGGCCCGGCCTGTGCCGTAAAGGGAACACAGAGGTGTATGCCTGCGGCAAGTGCCATGCCTGTGATGCTTTTTCGGAATATGGAAAGAGGGAACATGCGTGCTCCGGAATGCGGGTGTTGTGGTGTAAATGCCTTAAACCTGTATAGCGTATCCCCATTTTTTTGAGAAGGGCGAATACCCTGCGCCGGATACGATTGTTCACGCCTGCGAATGCCGAAACGGGCCGGAAGACGGGGTTGTGAGTAAAGACTAAAATTCTAGCGGGGTTGCAGACTGGAAGCGGTTGCGATATGCGTTGCCCCATATGGTGAACGCGGGGGGAATATGAGCACCAGACAGAAATGTGTACCGTACCTGAATGAAAGTGTTCTCGTGATGTCGGGGAATGAGCGGCACGTTTCCGTGGACCGCAAGATGCTCAAGACGCTGGGCTACACCAATGTTACCCATTTGACTTCACAGGAGCTTGGTCACGCACATCTGGGCAGGAATACGCCTGATCTGCTCATTGTGGGCAGTGCGCTGACGGACGGTTCGGGGCATGACTTCATTCGTTCTTCCCGCAAGATGTTCCCCGAAACTATCGTGCCCAGCGTCATGGTCACGCTGTGCAACCGCAAGAATGATGTGCTTGAGGCCATCGGTGCCGGTTGCGCTGGCTATGTGCTCCGTCCCTATTCCATGGACACCATCTCGCGCCATATCTCTGTGGCACTTGATTCCTTCCGCATCAATCCTCTGGATAACGAGCAGCTGACAATGGCCCGCGAACTGGTTTCCGCAGCCTGTTTTGATGAGGCCATAAGCGAATTTGCCGAGCTTGTGCCCCATGAAAACGAGGCGGACCGGTATTTTTCCATGGGCACGCGGGCGCTGATGGAAGGCAAGTTCGGCAAGGCCATAATCGCCTTTAACAAGGCGCTGGCGCTGAATGCCCTGTATGCAGAGGCCTATAGGGGAATGGCTGATGCCTACAAGGGCAAGGGGGATATGGAGAAGTACGGGGAGTACCTGAAGAGTGCCGCCGACATCTTTGCGCAGCAGAACAGGCATCAGGAGGTGAAGGACCTCTTCATCGAGATTCTTCGTCTGGACCCCAACGCGGTCAATCCCTACAACAAGGTGGGCATGCGTCTTCGCAAGGACGGGGATTATCAGTCCGCACTGCAGATGTATTTTCAGGCACAGGAGCTGTCACCCGATGATGAGAACCTGTGCTTCAACATCGCCAAGGCCTACATGTACCTTGAGGATTTTGAAAGCTCCTGCCGCTATCTCAAGGAATCGCTGAAGATTAATCCGGAATTCGAGCAGGCAGGCACACTGCTGACAAAGTTGCAGCGCAAAAAGGGCTGATTCTCGTTTATTCCGACCTACCTGTGCAAATCGTCCTGCCAACATCGCCGGTTAGCCTGCTTACCTACTTATTCTATTCTGCCTGATTTATTGATTCAGGCTTTTCTTCTACTCAGGCAGCCGTGGCAAGAGCGGGTATCTGACCTGTCAGAATCGCAGGGTGGCCCGCAACCTGTTTGTTTTCAGCAGAAGATCCAAACCGTCGCGGATATCCTTCACAACAACCTGTGCCGCACCCAGCGCTGCTGTGGAAAGGCCCTCGTCACCAAGCACGGCCACAGAGAGCGCAGCCTTGCCCAGCATGAGGTTGTCGTTCCTGCCGTTGCCGAAGGCGGCGCATGTATCGCACCCTTGGCCTGTCAGCACACGCAGCTTGGCCTCATCTTCGCCTTCCTTCACGGAATCGGGCTTTGCTGCGCCGATAACCACCACCTCAACGGGCAGGCCCTGCATATTGCGGGCAACGGTGCCGTGGGTATCTGCCGTGAGCACGATGATGTGCAGCAATGGCCCGAGTGCCTGCAGGCGTTCAGCAACACCGTCCAGCAGTGTGCCGTCTTTTGCCAGCGTGCCGTTGTAGTCCAGTATGAGGGTGGAGAGGGTGAGCGGGCCTCTTCCCGGAATATCTATTCGCAGCATGCGGTTTCCTCCAGCATGAGTTCCAGTGTTTCCATGTCGGGCAGGCCGTTCTGTCTGTCCCAGCAGCGGAGAATGCGGCCGCTCCCCATCAGAACAAGCTTGTCGGCAAGTCGCAGGGCCTGTCCGAGGCTGTGGGAAACCATGATGACGGGGTATCTGTCTTTCAGTTGCCCCAGCAGAGCTTCTATGGTTCTGGACGAGACGTTGTCCAGCGATGCCGTTGGCTCGTCGAGCAGCAGCATGGCGGGGCGCATGGCCAGAGACCGCGCAAGGCAGAGGCGTTGTTGCTGGCCGCCGGAGAGTGTTTCCGCCGGGGCATCCAGCCTGTCGCACACCTCATCCCACAGGCCCGCATCCCGCAGTGCACGTTCCATGCGTACGGCAATGACAGGCGGCGTGAGGCCAAGAGCGTGCTGCAGGGGCAGGGTCATGTTGCGGCGGATGGAAACGGGCAGTACGTCCGGCGTCTGAAACACCATGCCCACACGGGTGCGCAGGGCGGCAGGTTCGGGGAAGCTGGTATGGATATCGGTAAGCGTGCCCTCAAGCAACACCTGTGCATGCCCGGTTGTTCTGCTGCCTGCAAAGCACTCGTTCAGCCGGTTGAAGGTACGCAGCAGGGTGGATTTGCCTGATCCTGAGCGGCCTATGAGCACGGTCACGGCGTTGCTGTGCGCCTCAAACGAGATGCTGTTCAGCACATGCCGTTTGCCGAAGAATACGTTGAGGTCGCAGAGGCGGGCGGCAACGGACTGCGGCAGCGCGGTGTCTCCGGAAAGGGGGGCGCAATCTGCGCTGTATGAGGTTCCGGATGCCATATCGGGTGAGGCAGTTGCCCCGCTGTCGTTTTTTGTATGCATGGTATCAGTCATTATCACGAATCCCCTGCCAGCGTTGTTCCAGAGTCCGCTGCAGCTTTGAGGCTCCCGCAAGCAGGGAAAGCGAGAGCACGAGCAGTACCAGCGTGGTGGCGAAGCCCTGTTCAAGCTCCAGTGCATCACGGTACTGCGAGGAGCGGTAGAAGATGGTGAAGGGCAGTGCCTCGAACCGCGAGAAAATGCCAGCGGGCAGACCTGCATTTGCCACCGCCCCGGTCAGCATGATGACGGCGGTGTCTTCTGCGGCGCGGCCAGCGGCGAGCAATATGCCGCCGAGTATGCCCCGTGCCGAGGAAGGGAGCAAGATGTGTCGCAGGGTCTGCCATTTGCCGAGCCCCATGGCTGCGCCGGTAAGATGAAGCTGGCGGGGCAGCGATTCCAGCGCCGCCCGTGTGGTGGAAACGAGAACAGGCAGCACCAGCAGGGCAAGGCAGCAGGCGGCCAGCAGCAGCGATGTGGCTGCGTGCGGGGCTATGGTGCGGCGCAGCATGAGCAGCATGGTAAAGCCGAAGAGCCCCATGACGATGGAAGGAATGCCTGCCAGAAGGTCCACGGAGAATCCCAGCAGGGCTTTGGCGCGCGATGCGGTGCTGGTTGCGAGGTAGATGCCGCAGCCAATGCCCGGACCCAGCGCAAGCAGCATGGTGAGGCCGAGAAGCGACAGGGTTCCGGCGCATGCGGGCCAAATGCCGTCCCATACGGGAGTGCGCCCGGTCATGGCCTGCAGGGCAGGAACGCCGCCGAAGAAAAGATTCACATCAAGTGCCCCGGCACCGCGGGTAACCAGCACGCCGGTCAGCGCGGCCAGAGCAAAGGGAACGACGAGGGCGGCACCCCACACTGCTGCGCGCATGAAATAGGTTGCAGGTTTGCTCATGCTGTTTCTCCGTTACGCAGAAGGGAGCGCAGGCACAGTTGCACGGTCACGTTGACGAGCAGCAGCAGGCAGCCGGCCACGAATACCGAACCGTATGCCGCGCTGTTGCTGTCTGTGGCGAGCACGAGGCCTATGTGGGCCGTAAGGGTGCGGATGCTGTCCCATGCGGCGGAAGGCCACTGGGGGGCGTTGCCCGCCAGCATGAGCGGGATGAGCGTGTCGCCGATGGCCCGCCCGAAACCCAGTGCGGCAGCGGCGAGCAGGTTTCTGCGGCAGGCGGGCAGCACGAGATGCGTGAGGGTTTGTTCGCGGGTAAAGCCGAGAGCGGCTCCGGTCAGTCGCAGACGGCGCTCTGTCTGCCGCATGCCCGCATCCATGACAAGCGCCATGGTGGGCAGAATGACAAGGGAGAGTACAAGTCCGGCTGTTGCCCAGCTGAGTCCCGAGCCGCGCCCGAGCCCTTCGCGCATGATCGGCACCAGCAGGAATATGGCTGCAAAGCCGTAAACCACGGTAGGAAAGGCGGTCATGCCGTGCAGCAGCATGAGCAGAAACCGGCCCACGGGGCGGGGCAGAAAGCCGCGTATGCCACAGCACAGCCCCAGTGCCAGAGGCCAGCCCAACGCAAGGGCGGAAAGCGCCACACACAGCGAGGCCGCCAGCATGGGCAGAATGCCGAACTGCCCGTGACCGGGATTCCATACGCCGCTGAGAATGGAAAGGCCCTGCCCGCCTGTGAAGACGGGCAGGGCAAAAAGGAACAGAAAACCGAATATGGCCGCCACGGCAAGCCCTGTGACAAGGGCGCTGGCACCAAGCGTTACATCCGCTATCCGGTTTCTGTCGAATCGCATGCTACTTCGCTACGGGAATATAGCCGCTGGCGCGGATGATCTCTGCACCTTCGGGGGTGAACACGTAGTCGATGAAGTCCTTCACCACACCGGCAGGCTCGCCCTTGGTATTCATGTAGAGCTTGCGGGTGATGGTGTAGGTGCCGTTGGCGGCGTTTTCCTGCGAGGGAGTCATGCCGTCCATGGTGGGGGCCTTCACGGTGCTGTCGATATGGCCGATGCCCACGTAGCCGATCGCACCGGGGTCCTGCGCCACGGCAGTCTTCATGGCACCGTTGGAGGGCACCACGTTGGCAGAAGGAGCAACGTCGCCCTTGGCGAGCAGCTTCTTGGCAAACACTTCGCGGGTGCCGCTGGCTTCGTCACGGGTGTACAGGCTGATGGCACGGTCTTCGCCGCCCAGTTCCTTCCAGTTGGTGATCTTGCCTGCGTAGATGTCCTTCACCTGTGCGGCGGTCAGGGCGTTGACGCCGTTGGCGGGGTTGATGACCACGGCCACGCCGTCAATGGCAAAGGCAAAACTCACAAGGCCGTACTTGGCAACTTCGTCGGAAGAAAGGGCACGACCGGTGTTGCCGATCTGCACCAGTCCTTCGCCCACCTGCTGCACGCCCACGCCGGAACCGCCGCCCGCAATGCTGATGCGGATTTCGGGGTTAACGGTCATGATGCGTTTTGCAGCTTCCTTCATTACCGGAATGTGGGCGGTGCCGCCTGCAATATCAACGGTTCCCTGCTTGCCCTTGAAGGCGTCGAGCGGTGCCGCTGAGGCAAGGGAGACGGAAAGGGTCATGGCCATAGTCAGGCACACAATCATGAAGACGCGCAAACCACGAAACATATGCATTCTCCTTGGGATGTTGAACTGCGGACGGTGTGTTTGATCTGTCCGACATTGTTACAGTTTGGTGACAATATGCAGTGGAGGGGTATGCGGCAAATCGAATGATCAAATTGAAATAGTCACTATCTATTGATATTATCAATGGGTTGCGTGGTTATTCGATCGTTAAGAGCATCTCAGGTTAATGGCAAACCCTCGTTTTCAGTAAACCCGTACTTCCGTTAAGCCGAAACTGAGATCCAAAACGGATTTTCATCGCTAATACGAGGTGCAGGAACGTTAGGTGCCTGCCCGGCGGAGCCAAAAAATACCAAAAATGACTTTGTCAGTAGTCTGATCTGGTCCTTCAAGATGAGAGAAAGGCGCACATAGGGCTGTCAGCCGGGGGCACTTTCGCTCGCGAAAGTGCTGTGGGGTTGGCTTTGTGCCCTGTTCAGGGTAAAGAAGTGACCATACTGGCGGACGCAACGGGGAGGCGTCTGCCGTCACCCCCCCCAATCCGGAGGATGCATTGATGAAACGTCTGCCCCTTGTTGTGCCCTTTATTCTGCTTCTGCTCTGCGCGATTCTCCTGCCCGTAACGGGGGCGCATGCAAAAAGCCCTGCGCGCCAGACCTCTGCCAAGGCCATTATGGGAACGACATGGATGTGGTCTTCAACCACCACGCCCATGGAAACCATAGAGGCGGAAGTGCCTGCGCGATACACCATAGCTTTGGAAGACGGGCGCGTTTCTGCCCGTTTCGACTGCAACCGCGGTGGCGGAACCTACAAACTCTCGGACGGCAAACTGTCGTTCGGCATGATGATGGCGACCATGATGATGTGCGCGCCTGATTCGCAGGATTCGGTCTTCATGCGTGATTTGCAGTTTGTTACGACTTTCTACGTGGAAGACGGCGTTCTGTACCTCGGGCTTGATGACGACGCCGGAACCATGGAGTTTCGTCCCGCCCCGTAAATGAGCTGATATTTTTACGGCATCAGAAATGCCCCCGGTTCCTTGGAACCGGGGGCTTTTTTGTGTCGTTCTTCGTGATTGCGGCGGCTGGCAGTAAAGTCAGTATGACCGCGGCAACAGCTAGTTCTGCGGCACATCCTGCGGGTTGTCGGTAACAATGCCCGTAACGCCCCACTCCATGAGCTGCTGCATGCGGGCAGGTTCATTGACCGTGTACGGATTAACCGCGAGTCCGGCATTGCGGACGGCAGCGATGGCTGCCTGTGTCAGGCGCTTGTGGCCGGGGTGCCATGCATCGGCACCAAGAGCCTGCACGGCTTCAACCGCATTGCCCGTAAAGGCGTGCGGGGTGAGCAGGCCGGTGAGAACCTGACGGGCGTGGCGCTTGCTTTCTGCAACGTAGTCGGGATTGAAGGAAGAGATGATGACCGCTTCCTCCATCTTCAGCTCAAAAACCACTTCCAGCGTCTTGCGGACAATGGTGCTTGCAAGCTGTTCGGGCATGGCTTTGGAGACATCCTTGATCTCAATGTTCACCAGCATGCCAAGCTCTGCGGAACGCTGCAGGGCCTGCTTCAACGTGGGAATGGGCTGCACTCCGAACGAGGTGTCCGTTCCGGAATCCTTGCGGCCGCAGCGGCGGCGGGGAAAAATGCCCGCGTTCAGCACGCTCAGTTCCTCAAGGGTGAACCGCCACGGCAGCGCGGGCGGATTGCTGCGGAAGAACGCGTGGCCCGCAGCATCGGTGGTGCGCAGCAGGTTGAGGTCGTGCAGCAGCACGGGAATGCCGTCCTTGGTGAGCACAACATCCAGCTCCCAGCCGTCTGCGCCCTTGGCATGTGCCGTTTCCAGCGAAACAATGGTGTTCTCGGGAGCCAGCGAGCGGCAGCCGCGGTGTCCCCAAATCAACGGTTTGTCGGTATCCAGAGAAAGACGCACGGTTCATGCTCCGTCAGGGACTGCCGTAGCGGCGGCCCCGGTGATATAGTTGCATGCCGGTGACTGTGTCAGCCGGTCGAAGACTGGTCGCTACACAGGCCGCCGGTATTAATGATTCAGAATTTGGTCGAGGAACATGCGGCAGCGTTCTTCCCTCGGAGCGGTGAAGAATTCTTCTGCCGTGGCGTATTCCACGATCTGTCCCTTGTCCATGAAGACCATGGTGTCCGCCACTTCACGGGCAAAGCCCATTTCATGCGTCACACAGATCATGGTCATGCCCTGATCGGCAAGTTCGCGCATGACATCCAGCACTTCCTTGATCATTTCGGGGTCAAGGGCCGAGGTGGGCTCGTCAAAAAGCATTACCTTGGGCTGCATGGCCAGTGCACGGGCAATGGCCACACGCTGCTGCTGCCCGCCGGAAAGCTGGCCCGGAAACTTGCGTGCCTGCTCGCCAATGCCCACGCGTTCAAGATAGGTGTAGGCAATGGCCTCTGCCTCTTTTCTCGGCATCTTGCGGACATGGATGGGGCCTGCGGTCACGTTTTCCAGAATGGTCAGGTGCGGGAACAGATTGAACTGTTGGAACACCATGCCCACTTCGCGGCGGATGCGCTCGATGTGGCGCACGTCGTTGGTGAGCGGGGTTCCTTCAACGGTGATCACACCTTCCTGATGTTCCTCAAGCCGGTTGATGGTGCGGATGAGCGTGGATTTGCCCGAGCCCGAGGGGCCGCAGATAACCACCTTTTCCTGCTTGCGGACCTGCATGTTGATGTCTTTGAGCACGTGGAACTGTCCGTACCACTTGTTCAGGCCCTTTATGTCTATGACCACGGGGGCATCCCCGAGGTGGGTGGCCGTATATGTCTGGGTATGCATGTGAGTCCTCTATTTCCCGGCTGAGGGAATCTTGCGTTCAAGGTGCTGGCTGTAGCTGGAGAGCCCGAAGCAGAGCACCCAGTACCAGAAGGCGATAAAGACATATGCCTCTTCCAGCCTGCCGAACCACTTGGGGTTGGAAGTGGTGGCAAAGGCGATCTGCAGCAGGTCCACAAGACCCACTATGCCCACGAGCGAGGTGTCCTTCAGAATGCCGATGAAGTTGTTCACCATGGGCGGAATGACGATGCGCAGCGCCTGCGGCAGAATGACCACGCGGATTTTTTGCCAATAGCTCATGCCCAGCGCGTCTGCCGCTTCATATTGCCCGCGAGAAAGCCCCTGCAGGCCGCCGCGTATGTTCTCGGCAAGATAGGCGGAGAAGAACATGGTGATGCCCACCATGGCGCGCAGCAGCTTGTCGAGTTCCATGTTGGAAGGCAGGAACAGCGGCAGCACCACCGAGGCCATGAACAGGATGGTGATAAGCGGCACCCCGCGGATGAGTTCTATGTAGGCCACGCAGAAGGGGCGGGCTATGGGCATGTTCGATGTGCGGCCCAGTGCCAGCAGAATGCTGATGGGAAAAGCGGCAATCATGGCGACCGAGGCCAGCAGAATGGTAAGCATCAGGCCGCCCCAGTAGTGGGTGCCTACCGCCGGCAGGCCGGTGAACCCGCCGCCCCTGATGATGGCGAATACGAGAAGGGGCGTTGCCAGCCATGCGGCCCGCAGCCATGTGGCGCGCCTGAGCGGGCGCAGCAGGGTAAGGCCGACCATGACAAGAACGAGGCACAGGGCCAGAAGAGGCCGCCAGCGTTCTTCCGCAGGATAGATGCCTGTCATGAACACGGGCCACATCTCGCGCAGAAAGCCCCATGCCGCACCGGAGTGCTGCTTGGCGACCGCAGGATCAAGCGAGATGCTGGCATTGACCACAGCCCAGTTCCAGAAGGGGACCACTGCCCGCCAAATCAGGTAGAGCGAACCTGCCGTGAGCAGGGCGTTGTACCACGGGCAGAGCAGGTTGGCCCGAATCCATCCCCATATGCCTACGGTTGCCGCAGGCGGAAGTCTGTCAGGAATATCGTGTACCATGGCTACCTCTCCACCAGCGCTATGCGGGCATTGTACATGTTCATGGCGAACGAGATGCACAGGGAAATGCACAGGTATACGCCCATCCCTATGCCGACGATTTCCACCGCCTGACCTGACTGGTTGAGAATGGTGCCGCCCACGCTCACGAATTCCGGATAGCCTATGGCAACGGCAAGCGAGCTGTTTTTGGCAATGGCAAGGTATTCACTTGTCATGGGGGGCACGATAACGCGCATGGCCTGCGGCAGAATGACAATGCGCATGACCTGCCGCTCGTTCATGGCAAGGGCGCGCGCTGCTTCCCGCTGGCCGCGCGAAACGGCCTCTATGCCGGAGCGGATGATCTCGGCGTTGAAGGCGGATACGTAAACGGTGAGTCCCACCACCAGCGCCGTGAATTCAGGGGTGAGCCCCATGCCACCCGTGTAGTTGAAGCCCTTGAGCACGGGAAAATCCAGAAGAAAGGGCGTGCCGCCCGCCAGCCATGCCAGCGAGGGCAGGCCGAGCATGAGCAGCAGGCAGGGTACAAGGCGTTTGCCGGGTTCGCCTGTTTCATCGCGCATGCGCTTTGCACGTCTGAGTATCAGCCAGCATCCGCACAGGGCGGTGATGACGGCGGCGACGAAGAGCCATGCTCCCTGCTGGGGCACAAGGCCGGGCAGAAAGAGGCCACGCTTGTTCAGAATAACCCACCCGCCAAGATCAATGGACTGCTTGACCCCGGGCAGCTCTTGAAACACCACAAAATACCAGAAGAACAACTGCATCAGCACGGGCAGGTTGCGGTTGAGTTCCACATACCAGCGGCAGAGGCGGCTGAGCAGCCAGTTGGGTGAAAGCCTGCCGAGGGCAATGAAAAGCCCCAGAAAGGTGGAGGCCACACAGCCAATCACGGCCACCTTCAGCGTGTTGGCAAGGCCGGTTGCCAGCGCCATGATGTAGCTGGAAGATTCCGTGTAATGGGCGATTTCCACACTGTCGCGGAAGATAAAGAGCGTTGCGGCGGGCAGGCCGATGCTCAGCAGCAGGCACAGGCCGAACCATTTGGTGTCCAGCGGTGCCTCGTTGCGGGCCTTCAGATGGCGGGCCAGCATGCGCGAAAGGAACAGGCCGACGGCGAGACTTATGAGAAAATACAGAAAGCCGCCTTGGGGCAGGGGAATGCCCGTTGCCTCGCCTATGCGGAACCCGGCTTCGGAATGCAGAAAGCCGAAGCCCGAACCTATGCCGCGCGTTTTGAGGTTTTCCAGTGTGTTCCGGTACACGCTGACGGCAAGCCAGAGAAAGGTGCCGAGCATGACCGCCTGAAAAGCCCACGCTCTGCCTGCGGGACTGCGCCAGAAGGGGACACGCGGAGGGGCGGAGTGTTCAGTCATGTCATATCCTGAAAAAAGTGGCGGTTGCGGGGGCGAACCGAAACCGTGGAGGATGCGTGGTGCCCCTTCAGGAACAGCGTTCCTGAAGGGGGAAGGTATGAAAGGCGCCGCCCGTTATTGTAACGGGCGGCGCATATGACGGCTAGCGGAAAGGAGGAGCGTAGATAAGGCCGCCCTTGTTCCACTGTGCGTTGGGGCCGCGTTCAAGGCGCAGAGGAGTGTTGGCGCCGAGGTTGCGGTCGAAGATCTGGCCGTAGTTGCCCACGGTCTTCAGCACGCGGACGGGAGCGCCCTGATCAAGGCCGAGGTCCTGCCACAGCGTGCCGGTCTTGCCGAGCATGCGCTGCACTTCGGGGTCGGTGCTCTCTGCGTACATCTTGTCCACGTTTTCGGAAGTGATGCCGAATTCTTCGGCAGCCATGGTCAGCCACACGGTCCAGCGGACAACATCTGCCCACTGGTTGTCGCCGTGGCGTACAACGGGACCAAGGGGTTCCTTGGAGATGAGTTCGGGCAGAATGACATGCTCATCAGGGTTCTGCATGAGCGAACGCTGGGCGGCAAGGCCGGAAACGTCGGTGGTATGCACGTCGCAACGGCCGGCGTCATAGGCTGCGCGAACATCGGGCTGCTTGTCGAACACCACGGGGGTGAAGGACATGTTATTTTTACGGAAGTAGTCGGAAATGTTCAGTTCGGTGGTGGAACCGGTCTGCAGACAGATGGTGGCACCGTCCAGTTCCTTGGCGCTCTTGATGCCGGAGGACTTGCGGACCATCATGCCCTGTCCGTCATAGAGGGTGATGTTGGTGAAGTCGAGGCCGAGGTTCGCATCGCGGCTCATGGTGTAGGTGGTGGTGCGGGAAAGCAGGTCGATTTCGCCGGACTGCAGCGCGGGCAGACGCTCCTTGGAGGTGAGCGGGGTGTATTTGATTTCCGGTGTGTTCACTGCTGCGCCTACTGCGCGACAGAAGTCTACGTCAAAACCGAAGCGCTGTCCGTTGCTGTCCAGCGCGGAGAACCCGGGGTTCTCGATGTGGGTTCCGCATTTCAGAAAGCCGTTCGCCTGCACGTCCTGCAGCGTACCGGCCTGCGCTACGGAAGAGGCGAACAGAGCGCCAGCCGCAGCAAGGGCAACCAGAATAGAACGCATTTCAAGTTCCTCACACCCCCGAAGACCTGCGCGGCGCATATCGCGGGAGATTCGATTTCTGCACGGATGCAGGTTTGCGCCGGTTCTAACAGCATGGGCCGCATCTTACGATATCTGCCTGCAGGTCGCATCCGGCAACTGGTCCGACCCGCAGGCATGGTTTCTTCGTAAATACACTGATGGCACATGTTGCGCAACTGGATTAACCCAGATGAAAAGAGTGTTTGTCAATTTGTATGAAGGTGCGTACATAAACCACTTCGGGCCTGCGCAGGAGCCGGCCCTTCTTTCTGCCTGCAATACATAAACTTTCGGACGGACTCATGGCGGTATTCCGGTATTATCAGATTGTCAGGGAACACGTGTTGCAACTCATCCAGTCCGGGGTTCTGGCTCCGGGCAGCCAGCTGCCTTCGGAGCGTACCCTGTGCAATGAGCTGGATCTCAACCGCAATACCGTGCGCCATGCCCTGCAGCTGCTCCAGCGTGAAGGAAGAATCTTCAGGCTCGAACGCCGGGGATGGTATGTGAGCACCAGAAGGCTTGTGTACAACCCCGCACGCCACGTGAACTTTGCCCGGCTGGCGGCGACGCAGGGATTTGAGGCCCGCTGGACCACAACGGATAACGGGGTGGTCGAGATCACGCCCGACATGCCGGAAGACGGCGGCTTTCTGCAGGGAACCATGGTCTATGAGATGGAAAACGAGTTCTATCTCGACAACCAGAAGGTGGCCTACGTTGTCTCCCATCTGCATGCAGGACGACTGAAGGACATCGTTCCCAAGACCGTTTCACGTGCGCTCACGCAGGTGGTGCAGGAAGAATACGGCATCTCTCTTCTGCAGCGCCGTCTGCTCATCCGTCCCGTACTGCTGCACAAGCAGGTGACGGACATGCTCGGCCTTTCCCACGGTACGCCAGGGTTGTATGTGCGCCGTGTGAAGACGGACGAGGATGGAGCCGTGCTGTCCCTTGAGCAGGAATACTGGCGTTACGATGCCATTGAGCTGCGCGTGGATGCAGAATAGCGGTTGCCCCGCATGTCTGATGCCCTCCCGCCCTGTGAGTGCGCATAATATTTTTCTGATTCTACCGGATGCAGGGCAGGTTTGTTCCGCAAAGGGATTGAACGGCAATATATTTGCATGTATTATTCCGAAGTGTTGCCTGTCCCGGCGGGAAGAGTTCGTTCCGGCCCGGTAGTATTTTTCTGAAATGAAACATGGCGGCGACTGCTGTGTCTGCTGCCGTAGCCGTTTCGGCACCATCCGGTACATGGGTGGGGGTGTCGATGACCAAGGAGACGTTTCGTGCTGATCCCCGTAATCCTGTCCGGTGGTTCCGGTACCAGACTGTGGCCGCTTTCCCGCAAGCTGTTCCCCAAGCAGCTCATGCCCATGCTGGGCGGCAAGACCTCCCTGCTGCAGGCTACCGCGCTGCGCACCGCAAAGCAGGCGGAAATTTCCGCGCCCATCCTTGTGGTCAACGAGGAACACCGTTTCATGGTCGCAGCCCAGATGCAGGAAGTGGACGTTGTACCTGCAGGCATCATCCTTGAACCGGCAGCAAGGAATACAGCTCCCGCCGTTGCCGTTGCCGCACTGACGGCCATGCAGCAGGGTGAAGACCCCGTGCTGTTGGTGCTGCCCGCCGACCACTTCATCAAGGATACCGAAGCATTTCTTGCTGCGGTTGCCGTGGGCGTTTCCAGCGCCGAGCAGGGTAATCTGGTGACCTTCGGCATTGTGCCGGACAAGCCGGAAACGGGGTATGGCTACATCAAGCGGCCTGCCGGAGCAGCCGGTGCCGATGCCGTGCCCGTGGAACGCTTTGTCGAAAAGCCGGACCGTCCGACTGCGGAAGAGTATCTCGCCTCCGGCGAATACCTGTGGAACAGCGGCATGTTCATGTTCAAGGCATCCGCATTCCTCGGCGAACTGGAGCGTTTCAACCAGCCCATGCTGGCGGCGTGTCAGGCAGCTACCGCCGGTTCCCGTCACGACCTTGATTTCATCAGGCTGGATAAGTCCGCTTTTTCCGGATGCCCGTCCGACTCCATTGACTATGCCGTTCTGGAAAAAACGGACAAGGCGGTGGTTATTCCCCTTTCCTGCGGCTGGAGCGATGTGGGATCGTGGTCTGCGTTGCAGGAAGTGCGCGACAAGGATGAAAACAACAACGTGTGCATCGGCGACGTGGTCGCAGAAGATACCAAGGGCTGTTATCTGCATTCCACCAACCGGCTCATCGCCACGTTGGGACTTGAGAATGTGGCCCTTGTGGAAACTAAGGATGCCGTGCTCGCCGCCCCGCTGGACAGGGTGCAGGATGTGAAGAACATTGTGGCCACCCTGAGCCGCGACAACCGGGAAGAGGTTATCAGCCACTGCCGTGTGTTCCGCCCGTGGGGCAACTACGAGGGCATCGACCTTGGTGAGCGGTATCAGGTGAAGCGCATCACGGTGTATCCCGGTCAGATTCTTTCTTTGCAGAAGCATTTTCATAGGGCTGAGCACTGGGTAGTGGTCAAGGGCACCGCCATTGTTACCAGAGGGGAAGAGCAGGTGCTGCTTGGCGAGGACCAGTCCACGTATATTTCGCTGGGTACCGTGCACCGGTTGGAAAACCCGGGCAAGGTGAATCTGGAACTTATTGAAGTACAGACCGGGAGCTATCTCGGTGAGGACGACATCGTGCGTCTGGATGATGTGTACGGCCGCAGCGCCGATACAGGGAGCGGGGGAGAGAAGTAATGGCCGACAGCCTTTCGTGCTTCAAGGCGTATGACGTGCGCGGCCGTGTGCCCGACGAACTGAACGAGGACATTGCCTACCGCATAGGCAGGGCGTATGCCGCCTTTCTGCAGCCCGCCAGAGTTGCGGTGGGGCACGATATCCGGCTTTCCAGCCCGACCATGGCGGATGCCCTTATAAAGGGCCTGACCGAGGGCGGGGCGGATGTCTTTCATATCGGCCAGTGCGGAACCGAAGAGGTGTACCACGCGGCGTTCGACATGAACGTCGATGGCGGCATCATGGTGACCGCAAGTCACAATCCCAAGGATTATAACGGGATGAAGTTCGTCCGCGAAGGGGCGCGCCCCATCAGCGGCGACACCGGTCTTGGTGAGATAGGACGCATGGCGGCCCGTAACGAATTTGCTCCGGCTGCCACAACGGGCACGGTGTCCTATCACGACAATTCCGGCCGCTATGTGGAGCATCTGCTGGGCTACATTGCGCCGGAAACGCTCAGACCGCTCAAGATAGTGGTCGATCCCGGTAACGGCGGCGCGGGCAAGATCATCTCCCTGCTGGAAAAGCATCTGCCCTTCACCTTCATCAAGGTGCACTTCGAGCCGGACGGCAACTTCCCCAACGGTGTTCCCAACCCTCTGCTGCCGGAGAACCGCGCTGTCACAGCGGCTGCGGTCCGCGAGCATGGTGCGGATATGGGGCTCGCGTGGGACGGCGATTTCGACCGTTGCTTCTTTTTTGACGAGCAGGGCAACTTCATCGAAGGCTATTATCTGGTCGGCCTGCTTGCGCAGGCATTTCTCGCGAAGGAGCAGGGGGCCAAGATCATCCATGATCCGCGTCTGACGTGGAACACCGTGGATGTGGTGAAGCGCTCCGGCGGTATTGCCGTGCAGTCCAAGACCGGTCATGCCTTCATCAAGGAACGCATGCGTCTGGAAGATGCGGTGTACGGCGGTGAAATGAGCGCCCATCATTACTTCCGCGATTTTGCCTACTGCGATTCCGGCATGATTCCGTGGCTCATGGTGGCCCAGCTTGTGTGCACCACGGGCAAGTCTCTTTCCGAGCACGTGGCGCAGGCAATGCGCGCGTATCCTGCCAGCGGCGAGATCAACCGCAGGGTGCGCGATGCCGCAGCCTGTATCCGTGCAGTGCGCGATGCGTTTGAAGCGCAGGCCCTGCGCGTGGACGAAACCGACGGCATAAGCCTTGAGTTTGCAGACTGGCGCTTCAACCTGCGCAGTTCGAATACCGAACCGGTGCTCAGGCTGAACGTGGAATCGCGCGGCGATCAGGCCCTCATGGAAGAGAAAACGCGCACCCTGCTGGATATTGTGGATTCAGTGCAGTAAGCGCACGGATGCTTTTTCACAGCTGATTTTCACAGCGAAAGGCCGCCGTCCCCGAGGACAGCGGCCTTTCTGTTACCAGTCCCCCTGAGCCGCGCAGAGGCCGGGGGACTGGATTTTACGGGGTATGCTGAGAACACCCTTGCGCGAAAGGGCCTAGAGATGAGTCCGGCTGAGCCTTTCTTCAATGCGCAGAAGTTGATTGTACTTGGATATCCGGTCAGAGCGGCACAGGCTGCCGGTCTTGATCTGTCCGGCGTTCACTGCAACGGCGAGGTCGGAGATGAAGTGGTCCGAGGTTTCGCCGGAACGGTGTGAGATGACGGTCTTGTAAGCTGCTTCCTTGGCCATTTCGATGGTATCCAGCGTTTCGGTTACCGTGCCGATCTGGTTCAGCTTGATCAGAATGGCGTTGCAGATGCCCTTGGAGATGCCTTCTGCAAGAATCTTGGGGTTGGTGACGAAAAGGTCGTCGCCGACCAGCTGAATGTCCTTGCCCAGTTCGCGGGTAAGGTGGGCAAAGCCGTCCCAGTCGTCCTCGGCAAGCCCGTCTTCGATGGAAATGAGCGGGAAGCGGGCGCACAGGTCCTTGTAGAAGTCGGTCAGTTCGGCAGCGGAGAATTCCTTGCCTTCACCGGCCAGCACGTACTTGCCGTTCTTGCGGAACTCGCTGGCAGCCACGTCAATGGCAATGGAAATGTCCTTGCCGGGTTCGTAGCCGGCAGCTTCAATGGCGCGGATGAGGTATTCAAACGCGGCGGCGTGGTTTTTCAGGTTGGGGGCAAAGCCGCCTTCATCGCCTACGGAAGTGACCATGCCGTCCTTGTCGAGAATCTTCTTGAGGGCATGGAAGGTTTCCGTGCCCATGCGCAGAGCTTCGGCAAAGCTGCCTGCCTGCATGGGCAGGATCATGAATTCCTGAATATCCAGATTGTTGGGGGCATGTGCGCCGCCGTTGATGACGTTCATCATGGCGCGGGGCATCTTCTTGCCGTTGGTGCCGCCAAGGTAGCGGTAGAGCGGCAGGCCGAGGGAGGAAGCCGCAGCGCGGGCGCATGCCATGGAAACACCGAGCATGGCGTTAGCGCCGAGCTTGTTCTTGTTTTCCGTGCCGTCCAGCTCGATCATGGCGCTGTCTATGGCAACCTGATTGATGCAGTTCATGCCGATGATGGTGTCGGCAATGGGGCCCATGATGTTGCCCACTGCGGTCTGCACGCCCTTGCCGTTATAGCGGGTGGTGTCGCCGTCGCGCAGTTCCAGGGCTTCGCGGGTGCCGGTGGATGCGCCGGAAGGCACGCCTGCAGTACCCATATGGCCGGATTCGAGGCAAACTTCCACTTCGACCGTGGGGTTGCCGCGCGAGTCGAGAATTTCGCGGGCCCAGACTGTCTTGATTCTGCTCATTGCAATATCTCCTGTAGTGATGATGAAAGGTTCCCGAGGAGCTGGAGATTGCTCCCCTGCAAGCAGGGGAGCTGCCATGGCTATTTCTGGAAGATTTCGATCTTGTTGGTGCGCGGTTCGGGGAGTCTGAGGTCGGCGGAATGCGTGCTCAGAACAACAACATCACCGTCGTTGAACTTGGGCGAATTGTGCACGAAGTTTTTCAGGCGGGTGGTGTGGCGCGCTTCAGCTTCGGTGCACAGCACAGGGCTTACGCCCCATACGAAGTTCAGAGCCTTCACCGTGGATATCACGGGAGACAGGGCATGGATTTCGTGGCGCGGGCGGCGGCTGGAAATGTTGCGGGCGGTAAGGCCGCTTTCCGTATGACATACCAGTGCCACGGCACCGAAGTTCTGCGCCAGCAGGCAGGATGCATAGGCCATGTGCTTGCCGTTGTTGGAACCTTCACGGGGCAGCCACGGGGTCTGCATGCGCTCGTGGAAGTAACCTTCGGCGGCAACGGAAATTTCGTGAATGGTTTTCACGACTTCCAGCGGGTTGGAGCCGATAGCGGTTTCTTCGGAAAGCATGACGCAGTCTGCACCGTCCACCATGGCGTTGGTCACGTCCGATGCTTCCGCACGGGTGGGCACCACGTTGTTCACCATGGAGAGCATCATCTGGGTAGCCACGATAACGGGCTTCTGCGCATGGCGGCAGGCGCGGATAAGGCGCTTCTGAATGGTGGGCACTTCGGCGAGCGGGCATTCCAGCGCCAGGTCGCCGCGGGCAACCATGATGGCGTCTGCCAGTTCCAGCAGCGCTTCGATGTTATCCACGGCATTCTGGCGTTCGATCTTGGCGATGATGGGCACGCGGCGTCCGCAGCGTTCCATTTCTTCGATCAGGTCACGCAGGTCCTGCGCGGTCTGCACAAAGGAGATGGCAAAGGCGTCCAGTCCCAGTTCAAGACCTTCACGCACGTCCTTGCGGTCCTTGTTGGTGAGTGCTGCCACGGGGTGGAACTTGCCGGGGAAGGTGATGCCCTTGTTAGAGGTCAGCAGTCCGGCGTTCTTGGCTTCCAGTTCAAAGAGGCGATCCTTGGTAATGACCTTGCTCACCGTGAACTGCAGCAGGCCGTCGGCAAGAATGACGCGCATGCCTGCTTCAAGCCCGATGAGCAGTTCGGGGAAGTCCAGGGGAAGGAACAGGCGGCCTTCGGCAGCGGCGGCCTCTTCGGGCACGCCGAGCAGCATGGTTTCGCCCTTGCTGATCTGTCTCGGAGAATCCGCAACGGCACCGATGCGGGTCTTGGGACCGCACAGGTCGCCCATGGCCGTGAGCGGGGTTTCCATTTCCTGTTCCAGCTGGCGGATAAGCTTGAGTGCTTCCACAAAGCCGTCGGCGCTGGAGTGGGAGAAGTTGAGCCGGAAGATGCGTACACCGTTTTCAACCATCGCCCGCATGATTTCAATCTTGGTTGATGCGGGGCCGAGAGTGGCTATGATTTTGGTTTTCATGAGACCCATCCTTGTAGTCATGAGCGTGGTTCGGAAGGCTGCACCGTCATTGCGCCGGGCAGTTCATGCCTCATGCCGACGCTTTCGGGTGCAACGGTTTCAATGATGGCGGGCTGTTTCTGGGCCAATGTGTCGTCGAACACGGTTTGCTGAAATACGTTTTGCAGAATGGACAGGCAGATAAAGCTGACAATGCCCGCAATGATGGGGGTGGTTACCCATCCGCAGGCAATACCGCCTACGGTGCGCCAGCGAATGCCTCGTCCGCCCTTGAGCAGCCCCATGCCGACCACTGCGCCCACAATGGCCTGAGAGCTGGAAACGGGTACCAGAGGCAGCGTGGGCAGCCCCAGTCCCCTGAGGAATGCTTCAAGGCTCTGCGAAGAAAAGACAAAAAGCACGAGCGAATGCGACCACACCGCAACCAGTGCCATGACGGGAGAAAGCTTGAAAATGCCGCCGCCGATGGTTTGCATGGTGCGTCGGGAATAGGTGAATACTCCCACAGCAATGGCAATGCCGCCAATGAGAAATAACAACTGCGCAGAACTGAGCGGAATTTGCCCGAAAAGATTCACGTTGCCGAAGGGCGATACCGGAACAAATACGCCTACGACGTTGGCGATGTTGTTTGCTCCCAGCGAGTAGGAGCCGAAGGCGCCCACGGCGATAAGTCCGTAGCGGGTCCACTTGTCGAGTTTAAACAGGCTTATCCTGCAGTACGGAATTATAAAGGCAGCAAGCTTGTAGAAGGCGATGGCGGTAACAGCAGCCAGCGTCGGGCAGGCAACCCAGGTCATGACGATCTTGGTCAGCTCAATGGTGTCCGTGGGAGTTCCGGAAAAGAAGTTCCAGCCGAGAATGGCACCCACGATGGCCTGCGATGTTGAGGCGGGATACCGCGCCCGTATCATCATATATACGCTCAGGGCAGCGGCAAAAGCCACCACGAACGCGCCTGCAAGGGCGTTTACCGCCCCCAGTTTGCCCAGCGTTTCAGAGGCACCGGCACCACTTATGACCGCGCCAAGCAGCACGAACACACTGCAGCATATGGCTGCAGTGTGAAATTTGACCATGCGTGAGCCCACAGCGGTGCCGAACACGTTGGCAGCATCGTTTGCGCCGAGGGACCAGCCCAGAAACATTCCGCTCGAGAGAAAGAAGAGAGACACTCTGTGCTCCTAGAACGCGCGCTTGAGTACGTATATGGCAAGGCTGTCAGCCATGTCTTCAGCCTGGTCCGCAATGGCGTCCACGTGGCGGACGAAGGCGCTCAACTGGAGGCTTTCGCACAGTTCGAGGTTTTCCGTTCTGAAAATGGCGGTCTGCAGTCTGGTCGAAATCTTGTCTGCTTCCGCTTCCCAATAGGACACCTTATGCAGATGGTCGGAAACTGCCAGAATATTCTTGAAGAAGGACCGTATGGAGCAGGTAACCGCTTCAACTGCCTCTACCACGCATTCAACAAGAGCGAGAAGATCTTTTACCAGAGTTTCCCGCATGTTGGGGCGTTCAATTTCAAAGCGGAACATGGAGCCCTTGAAATGGCCGAGCAGCGAGTCCATGCCTTCAATGAGGCGCAGCACATCGCCACGGGATTCGGGAATGAGGGTGCGTCGGTAGAGCAGATCCTCAATGGAGCGGCGCAGCACGTCAGCCTGACGTTCTGTCTCCACCATATTATCGAGGTGGCCCTTGAACGCATCAAGGTTGTGGCTCGTGTATGATTCTATGCCGCGTTTATAGATGATACCGGATTCGCTCACCAGATCGAGAAATGCGTCAACCTTGTGCTCTATACCGATTTTTTTGCGTAATATTCCACCGTAAGACATGACAGGACCCTTAGCGTAGTTGGAGAAATATCTTGTAATTCAAAGGCGCTCCCCGCTCCGCCCGCAAGCGGAGCGGGGAATTTCGCCTAGGCAGTTTCAGCGCGATGCTTCTTGACGATGTTGATCAGCGGGGGAACGAGGAGCAACAGGGTCAGAATCCAGAGAACGATGGCCTGCGGGCTGGCAAAGAAGATGGAGAAGCTGCCGCGACCCATGATCAGTGCCTGGGCAAAGCCGGTTTCGGCAATGGGACCCAGAATCAGACCGAGAATGAGGGCTCCCAGAGAGAAGCCGGTCTTCTTCAGGATGATGGCACCCAGACCGAAGAGCAGACAAAGGTAGATATCAAGCACGCTGTTGTGGATAGCGTAGGAGCCGAGTACCGAGAAAAGGCACACGGTGGGAATGAGCAGTTCAACGGGAGTGCGGGATATCTTGGCGAAACGGGGGGCCATGTACAGGCCGAGAATGAGGAACACGATGTTGGCGAGGAAGAGCGACAGGATGAAGGCGTAGGTCATGGTGCCGTGCTTGGTGAAAAGCTCGGGACCGGGAATGAGGCCGTGCACCAGCAGGCCGCCCAGCAGTGCCGCAGCAACGCTGTTGCCGGGAATGCCGAGGGTAAGCGTGGGGACCAGCGAGCCGCCTACGCAGCCGTTGTTGCCGGCTTCTGCAGCGGCAATACCTTCAGGGTTGCCCTTGCCGAACAGGTGTTCGTTCTTGGAACGGCGCTTTGCCACGTTGTAGGACAGGAAGGCCGCAATAGTTGCGCCTTCGCCGGGAAGAATGCCGACGATGGTACCGGTAACGGAACCGAGGCCGATGTACTTCCACAGGCCCTTGGGCATGGGTTCGTTCTTGATCTTGCTCACATCTGCGGTGCTTTCCACCACGCTCTTCTTGCCGGTGAGGGCAAGCATCTGCGCGATGGAGAACATGCCGATGAGCGCGGGCATGAAGGCAACACCTTCAAACAGGTCAGTAAGACCGCCTGTGTAACGCAGCATGCCGGAGATGGGGTCAGTGCCGACAACGGCAATGATCAGGCCGAGCAGGCCGGAAATGATGGACTTGATAAGGCCGCTTTCTTCGTCAGCCATGGAAACAATGCCCGCAAGGCCAAGCAGTGCCAGCAGGAAGTATTCCGGCGGGCCGAAGGAGAGGGCGAAAATGGCCAGCACCGGAGCCATGATGAGCAGAATGAACGTGGAGAAAGTGCCGCCCCAGAAGCTCGAAATAACCGAGACTTTCAGTGCAAGGCCTGCACGTCCCTGTTGTGTGAGGGGATAGCCTTCCATGGCGGTTGCCACGGCAGCAGGCGTGCCCGGCGTGCGCAGCAGAATGGCAGGAATCGAGCCGCCGTACATGGCGCCGCAGTATACGCCGCCCATGAGCACGAGGCCGATAAGGGGTTCAAGAGTAAAGGTGACGGGAATAAGCAGGGCTACCGCCATGGTGGCAGTAAGGCCGGGCATGCCACCCACGACAACGCCTGCAAGCGTGCCGATGACAACGGCAAACAACGCTGCGGGGTCCATGAGCGCGGTAAAAGCGTCGAGGATCATCATACGGTCTTCCCCTTATCCTAAGAAGCTGCATGCGGGCATGAAGACGCCCAGCAGTCTTTCGAAGACAATGTATATGAAGCCGAGAACCCCGGCAGTGGTCAGTACGATGGAAAGGACCTTTCTGGCACCCAGCAGATACATGGCAATGGGCAGGAACATGCCGGAAGCAAGGTAGAATCCGAGGTATTCAAAGGTCAGCGTGTAGAGGACGAGCAGACCGAGCAGACCCCAGAAGCGTACGGGCATATCCGCGATAACCAGCTTCTTGTTGCCGCTGTCATTCTTGTCCTTTCCTTTGGCCTTTCGGACCGAGAGAACCAGCTCGGCAACACAGAGGATACCGAGAGAGAGTCCGAGGAATCTTACGTATTCGGCCGTGGAGCCCTGAACGGATTGCGGGTAGGATGCGGTGCTGCTGTACAGCAGCACCGCCAGTACCAGAAATCCGCCGAGCAGTAATAACTCAGCAAGCTTTCTAGACATGATAGTTTACCAGGGGTTTTTATCGTAGAAGGTCTGGGTTTCAACCTGCAGCTCATCAAGGTAAGTACGGAAGTCCTTACCGCTCATGGGCAGACGGCTGAATACGTTCTTTTCGCAGTCGGCAATGTAGTCGGGGTCGCTGTTGACCTTCACGAGCAGGTCGTCAAGCTTGTCCAGAATTTCCTTGTCGATGCCGGCGGGAGCAGCAAAGCCACGCACAGCAGTCATGGAAACGGAAACGCCCTGTTCCTTGGCGGTGGGTACTTCGGGCAGCAGGTCGGAACGAACATCGGTCAGCATTGCGATAATGCGTGCGGTGCCGGCCTTCTGCTGGGAATGCATCTGGGAAAGGTTCATGAAGCTGGCATCGCAGTGGTTGCCGAGGATCATGGCCTTCTGTTCGGTGGAACCCTTGGTGGGCAGCAGGTTGAAGGTGGTGCCGGTGCGGTTTTCAAACTTCTTTGCAGCGATGAAGTCGTCGGAACCGATACCGTTCACAGCAACGGTCAGGGGCTTTGCCTTGGCAGCTTCGATGAAGGAAGCGAGGTCCTTGATGGGGCTTTCCAGCGGAACGGCGATCAGCACCGGATCGTCCACGGTGTTGCCCATGAGGTGGAAGCTGTCGAGGGTGTAGGTGGCGCGCTTGGCCACGATGTGGGAAACAACCTGAGTGGTGAAGAGCATGCCGATGGTGTAGCCGTCGGTCTTGGAGCGGGCGATGAGTTCAAAGCCCTTCTGGCCGCCGGAACCGGGAACGTTCTGCACTACGAAGTCAGCACCTTTCCAGTACTTCTTGGCAGCGTTGATGAAGATACGGGCGGTGGTATCAGTGGAGCCACCAGCCTTGGAAGGAACGATGATGGTGATAGGCTTTTCCGGGTACTCGGCAAAAGCATATGCCGGGAAGGCGAACACCATGGCAAGAAGCAACGCAAACAGTCTTTTCATAACTCCTCCTTGAATGTTTCTCAGCAAACGAAACCTTCGTGACAACGTCGACCGGTTGCCCATCAACAGGCCGAGCCCGCAATGAATGAATGTAGAAGCAGCAGTGTTGGTCTGTTATGCTGCCCTGATTTTCACTGGGTGCGGCCCCTATAAATCAAGGACCGTGCCAAGACTCGATTTGTGTGTTAATGTGCTTTAATTAAAGGAATTGCTTGGCTTGTTCGGGATGTTGTACGGGGTTGCGTGTGTTTCAAGAATGTGTCAATTTTGACTCATCCGATCCCGTTTTGACCCGAAATCGGTTTGACCACCGGGTCAGATCCGGCAAAGGGGTGGCTGTTTGCGCCTTATAATGATTGGCGAGCTGCTACCGCATTGCCCTGAATACCGGGCCCGTCTGAACCGTAGGTCAATGGTGGTTCTGAGCGAAGTTGTTGCCGCAACTCGCCAGCTTCTTTGTGTATTGCGGAATGTCGGGTGCTGTTGTCCGGAGATTGGGCGAAATGTGTCCGGCCTTGGGTCGGGGTGTTCGGGTGTCGATGGTTGCCGTGAAATGCCCTGCGGGACACGGCTGTTGCCACTGACGGACCTGAACGGTGTGATGTTTGCAACGCTGTTGCGTGTGGGTGTTTGAGTCTGTTTGCGTTCTGCCCTCTGGGAGTGAGGGGGCCGTGCGTGTTTAGGGAGGTTGCCGATGGGGTTTGGGTGTGTGGAGCACAAAATGGGGTGGGGGAAGCGGGCATTGGCTTTGCTTCTGCTCATGGGAGTTGTCCTGGCGGCAGCTCCGGAGAAGGCCGTTGCCGCGCGCCTTCAGATTCTTACTTCTTTTTCGCCAACGTTTTATGAGCCGTTCATACAGCGGTTCACTGCGTTGCATCCCGATATAGAGGTCGCCATCCTGAACAAGAAGACGACTTCGGCCATTGATGAAGTGGTCAGGGGCAACAGCAGGCAGTTCGACCTTTTCTGGTCGTCATCGCCGGATGCCTTCGAGATACTGAAAAGTTCGAGAAAGCTGCGCCGGTCATCTCTTGGCAGGCAGCACAAGGTGTTGTTTGCGGGGGATTTGTCGGTGGATGATCCCGACGGATATTTCTTCGGCTTTGCCCTTTCCGGCGTTGGGTGGATGTGGAATCAGTCCTACCTGCGGAAAGAGGGACTCAAGCCCCCGCAAAGCTGGGCAGATATGGCAAATCCGGCCTATTACAACCATATGGCCATGTCCACGCCCACGCAGTCCGGTTCCACGCACCTTATCGTGGAAACGCTGTTGCAGGGCATGGGGTGGGAAAATGGCTGGGCGCACCTCATGCACATCGCGGGCAATCTGGTTACGCTTTCCGCGCGGAGTTTCAGCGTGCCGGAAGGCGTGAAAAGCGGGTTGTTCGGCATGGGGCTGGTGATAGACATCCTTGGCCGCCCGCAGGATATGTCCAATATTTCGTTCCGCTACGGCGAGCCGGTCTATCTGGTTGCTGCGAGCATCGCAGCCCTGAAGAACGGTGCCAATACGAAGGAAGCGGAGCTGTTCATCGACTTTGTGCTTTCGCCGGAAGGGCAGGATATTCTGCTCATGCCGGGGGTGAACCGCCTGCCGGTTTCGCAGGCCATATATGACAGCGGCAAGCTTGAATCATCGGCACTGCTGGCGCTTATCAAGGCCGGTAAATCCCGCCCCTACGATGCGTATACGGCGCAGCTGCGATATGGGCTGGTGAACAGGATGTTTGATGAGCTCATCACCTTCAAGCTGCCGGAACGGCGCAGAATCTGGAAGCGTCTCACGGCGCTGAGCAAGCAGGATGATGCAAACACCCCGGCTGTGGCCAATGTGCGCGAACAGGTTTATGCGCTGCTCGGCGGCGTACCCGTTACCGAGGCGCAGAGCCGCGATCCGGAATTTGCCGGAATTTTTGCCTCTCCTTCTTCTGCCAGAACGGGGGGAACAGTGATGCAGGGACAGATCGAACAATGGCAGCGCTACGTGACTGAACGCCTGACAAAGGCCAAGGAATTGCTGGACACATTACCCGTCAAGAAATGAAAAAGAACATCCCGTTATTCTTCGGCATCTGGGCCCGTCTGCTCATGGCCTTCGGCGCAATTGCAGCCGTGACCGTGCTTGCGGTGCTCACCGCCCTCTTTTTGCTGGAACGGTCCAGCGACATCTTTGCCAACATTACGGAACGCCAGTTGCCGGAACTTGCGCAGGTTGCCAACTTTGCCGAGATAGGCGGTCAGATCATGGCCGTTGCTCCCAGCCTTGCCTCTGCGGCGGATGAAGAGGAGCAGGCAAGGGTGCGAACCGACCTTGACGATCTGCTCGTGCGGTTCAAGCGTGAACTGGAGGTGCTTGAGCGGAACAACCCGCAGGTGGCCAGTGAACTTGACCAGCTGGTGAAACAGCTTACGGACAATCTGTTTGCCCTGCAGTTGCGCGTTGCTGACCGTCTGCGTCTTGAAGATGTGCTGCTGAAGAATATGGAGCGCCTGCGCTGGCTGTATTCAGACCTGCTTGGCGAAATAGAGCCGCTGGGGCAGGACCTGAACTACAACCTTGATGCCGAACTCGACCGCACCATAAGCGCGGCGGGCAAGGGTAACAGGCAGGCCGCCATGACCCGCCTGCGCACAACCCGCAGCCTCAAGAAAACCGTTGAAAGCATGGGCAACAACGGTGACCTGCTGGTGAGTCTGCTTTTGCAGGCTTCTTCATCCCAGCGCGAGGCGCAGGTGGATAACCTTGCTGCCCTTGCGCGTGATACCGGCACCGCGCTGAAGCTTGCGCTGGAGGCGTTTTCCGACGAGGCTAGCGCCCTTACCCTGCGCCATTCCCTGACCGAGATCATTGCCCTTTCGGAAGGGCTGGAAGGTGTTTTTGCCATCAAGAAGCAGATTCTCGCAGCAGAATCTGACGGACAGGCCATGCTCGCGGATAACCGCCGCATCGTAGGCCTGCTCAGAAGTTCCATCGAATCCATTGTTGAGCACAGCCAGCAGGATGCCTTTGAGGCAGCCGAAGTGACCAAAAGCAAGCTGGAGCGCGCCACATGGTCGCAGCTCGGACTTGTGTTCCTGAGCCTTGTCATAGCAGCCTGCGTTATGTGGTTCTATGTGCGCGGCAGCATTGTTGCGCGGCTCAATGCCCTTGCCAACAGCATGCGGGCCATTGCCCACGGCGATCTTGCCCACCCTGTGCCCGAGGCCGGGGGTGACGAGATAGGGCAGATGGCTGCAGCGCTGCGCGTTTTCCGCGATACCGCACGCTCGGTGGAAGAGGCCAATGCGCAGGCCATTATCGATAATGCGGCTGCGGGCCTCGTCATTGTGGAGCCTGATGGTGAAATACGATTTTTCAACCCCATGGCGGCCACGCTTTTTGGTGTGGAATCCGGCGGCATGACAGGCAGGTCACTGTTCTTCCTGCTTTCAGAGAGGGACAGGGCACCCTTGCGTGAGGCGTGTGCCTTTACCTTCAATGGCGGTTCGGACCAGATTCAGGTGCTCTGTCTGGGCGTGAGAAGCGACGGCAGCGAGTTTCCCGTGGAAATGGTGGTGCGGCCCATTCAGCAGCGCTCGCAACGGCGGCTCATGATTACCATGAACGACGTGACCGAGCGTGAAAAGGCTGAAGAACTGCTGCGCCGACGGGTGAAGATCAAAACCGACCACCTGAGCCGCATCAATGAGCGCCTGCGTCAGGAAGTGAAGGAACGGCGCAGGGTGCAGGACGAACTGGTGCAGGCGGGCAAGCTCGCCGCGCTGGGGCAGTTGTCCGCTGGCATTGCCCATGAACTCAACCAGCCGCTTTCGGCCATCCGCTATTATATCCACAATGCACGGCTGCTGCTGCAACGCGGCCAGCTGGACATGCACGAAGAGAATATCGGCAAAATCAGCGAACTGAGCGAACGCATGGCCAAGATGATCAACCATCTGAAATCGTTCGCGCGCCTGCCTTCCAACAAGCTGCAGCCGGTGGATGTTGTTCCTGCCGTTGACCATGCGCTCTCGTTGCTGAACCGCAGAATAGCGGACGAGGGCATTGTCATAGAACGGCATTATGAAAACCGCCCTCACATTGTTCTTGCGGAAGATATCCGCCTTGAGCAGGTGCTGGTGACTATCGTGGGCAACGCCGTGGACG